>JAAENG010000331.1 GCA_024224665.1 Chloroflexota bacterium
CGACGAATTCCATTCGGTTCGTGGAAACGCCATAATTGTAAAGGGGACAAGTACTCAGAATGAACCATGCCAAATTCTGAAAGATCCTCACATTTATGTTCTGCGAATGCTTATCTGCATGCCAGCCTCTTTGCTAATCCCATATCTGGCAGCATAAAATATCCTGCTAACCCCGACCACGCAACCACCAACCCCCGACCACGCGACCACGCGACCACCCGACCACCCGACCACGCGACCACCCGACCACCCGACCACCCGACCACGCGACCACGCGACCACCAACCCCCGACCACCCGACCACGCGACCACCAACCCCCGACCACGCGACCACGCGACCACCCGACCACGCGACCACGCGACCACCCGACCACGCGACCACGCGACCTCCAACCCCTGATGCCACGCCAATCACGCCGCCCACTCACATTCTGGGCCATTGCTATTTTGATACTGCTCGCCGCCTGGGCGCTACGCCTCCATCGCCTGGATATTCAGGACATCTGGTGGGATGAAGCACGCAATATCGATGTTGCAACGCGGCCATTGACGCATATTGCCAACGCGCCCGAGCTGGATATCCATCCACCGCTCTATTTCTATGGGCTGCATGCCTGGGCACAAGCGACGACAACCGTCGCCTTCACAACACGTTTTTTCAGCGTCTGGTTTGGTATACTCACCGTAGCCTTTGTCTATCAACTGGGGCGAGGACTGGGGCGAGGACTTGGACGAGGAAAGTGGGGAAAGACGACAGCCGTTCTGGCGATGATGATGGCTGCGTTTGCGCCTTACGCCCTGGCAGAAGCACAAGAGACCAGGATGTACACGGTGTCTTGGGCGATTCTGGCAGCGGGCATGTTGGCATTGTGGCGGGCACTACGCCATCCTGCCACCGATCTTCGCCAGCAGGTGAAGGGCTGGGGTCCTTTCGTCTTGTTGATAGCAATGGCATTGCTCACCCATTATGCCACGGCGATCATTTTAGCCGCCTGGGGGCTGTGGCTGCTGGCATGGGCACTGCTTGGGCCAGATCGATGGTCGAGATTGAAAACAGGGGTCGTGATAGGTATCGCCGTCCTCCTCTTGTGTCTGCCGGTTCTGCCCATTGCCCTACGCCAAATTCCTGGTTACGACAACCCCAACCTGATATTACCCGACCTTTGGCACTATCTCAGCCAACTCTATCGCGCCTTCATAATGGGTGAAACCGTGCCCGAGTCTGGGTGGCAGTATGGGCGATGGCTTTGGGCCCTGCTGTTGGGGATTGGGGCATTGCTCTGGATGGGGAAACAGGCACGCCGGCGGGTCGTCAACCAGCATTGGACGCTTCTGCTGGTGTGGTTGCTGGGCGGTCTTGCGATCTTCTATTTGATTCTCGTCGCCCGGTCGGCTTTCAATCCCCGGTACATCAGTTTTGTCCTTCCCCCTTTATGGGCGCTCAGTGGCTGGGCATTAGCGGGTTGGGGACGTGTATGGCGCCCGCTTCCATGGCTAATTGCGATCTTGCTCCTGGCCTTAGGTATACCCTCACTGCGCGCCGATCTCTATGATCCCACTTTTTTCCGTGAAGATGCCAGTGGTGTTGTCAACTATCTTGAGGTACAGGCTGGCCCGGATGACATCATTCTCGTGGATCAGCGCTATCCTCTGGGGCTCTACCTCGAGCGCTGGAACAACGATTTCTATGGACATCCTCCCGACGAACCCGGGGATGTGGCGCCTGCCCAATATCTGTTTGTCGATATGACCCATGACGACGACCGGCGCATCGACCGGCGTCTGACCGAGCTGGCGGGGGATGCGCGAAAGGTTTTTTGGGTCACCTGGTTTGAATCGGACATGGACCCAAGAGGAGCGGTGAAAGCGCTGCTAAATACAGGTGGCGAACGCATCGATTCCCAGGAATTCAGGGGGTACAGAATTCAGATTTGGGAACTATCACCACCCAGCCGCTATCAACTGGCGCCGGAATTCACACCCCTGGATATCAGCATTGGCGCCGACATAACGCTCGTAGAGGGGGATTGGTCAGGCCGAACAGCACCCCAACTACCGCTCGGGCGTACCCTGGTTACTTTGCGCTGGCAAATGCATCAACCATCAGCGCGAGCAATAAAAGTCTCCGTGCGCCTGAAGGATGAGAGCGGCGCCACAGTCGACCAAAAAGATCGTCTACTTATCAACGATCTGCATCATCGCAGCAATGCCTGGACGCCAGGCGAATCAGCACTGAACGTATACAGCCTCCATACCCCTGAGATTCCTGGCGTTTACACGCTTTCTGTTGTGGTCTACGATGAAGAGACTTTAGAAGCGATTGCAGTGAGCGAAGAGGGGGTGTCGGAAGTGGTTATTGGCACGATGACGGTCGGATCGTAACTCAATGGTTTAGACGATAAAAACGTCTGCGGCCACCACGCTGAAACCTTGTAATACCTTGGACGTTACGACATCATCAGGATGTTCCGTTTCGATTTGGGTTTGGTAATCATTCTCTACCAACACCTGCAAGGCAACCGTCTCCGCCGCCGGATTGACGATCCAGTACTCTTGAATCCCGGAACGGGCATAGAGGCGCCACTTGTACCGCAAATCATTACGCGCCGTGGAAAGTGCCAGCACCTCCACGACAAGATCCGGGGCGCCGGTAATTCGTTTTTCCCCCAGGATATCTTGCCGCGCATTTGAAACGTAAATCAAATCAGGCTCGACAACATCATCGCCCAACACGACGTCAACCGGGGATATTAGAAGGGCGCCAAGTTGTTTTTCAATCACCCAGACACTGAAGAGCCGGTACAACTTGCCAATTACAAACTGGTGTCGAATCGATGGCGCCGCCGCCATGATGAGGTCTCCATCAAGCACTTCGTACCGTTTGCCGTCGTCTAGGAATGCCAGATAATCCTTTGCCGCCAGTGAACCTTGGTTGGTGCTCCTGCAACTGCCATTTTAGCCTCCACAGTTGATAATGGTATTGCCATTTTGGCATATTATTTGACTTTGTCACTACCGCTTTGTCAAAGCAATAGGATTGCCGCCTGCAATTCTATTTGGGCGTGCTGTTTTCTTATTATGCACCTCCAGGCACGGCAAGCGTTTCACGGCAATTAAGGGTGTTTCACGACAATGAGATCGCTGCATGTTATCTTGCTGTTACCCACAGTATCCCACAGTATCCCACGCTCTGATCCCAACCGGGAATTCTGTCATCCGCTCGATTATGCATTTGGAATCCAGATAATACCATTGCCTTTTCCCACACTATCCCACATTATCCCACACTTTCGCATATATTTGTCTAGGCGCGACCCTAGAGGCATCGTGAGCGTTCGGCCATTCAGGTGAATCTGGCAGAAACAGAGTCGCCTGCTTCCGATCAAAACGGGTGTTTCACGATCAAAATCGTCGTTTCACGCCGAAGGCCGCCCCATTGGCGTGTTTTGTGCAAGCTGGCTACGTCCATATTGAGACCCTCTGTGACAAGGTGACATGGTGGCAAGGTGGCAAAGTGAGACCCCCCTCACCTTGCCAGATAAGAGACCAAGACTGCCAAAAGTCGTCGATGTCGACGCGATAAGCGCCTAAACGCCTGCACTGAGAATGTCGAGACTACGCAACAGGGTTGAACGCCAGGCTTCTTCTTCGTCGATGGCGATCCAGAGCGCGTCCGAACCGACTCTGGCGTCATCGCCCATCTGGTGCTGCAGGCGCGCATGGTTCAGATGCCGCAGGGCCATGGTACGTATCACCAGTTGGTTGAGGTCCCGGCCGATGTGGCCCACACCCGCGCGCACACTCAATATCTTTACCTTGACCTGGAAGAGAAGGTTCTCCACCTCCTCTGGCAACTCACCAAAGCGGTCTCGCAACTCCTTGGCCATGTCATCCAGTTCACCTACAGTGTTCAAGCCGGCGATTCGGCGGTAGAGTTGCAGGCGTAACGCTTCATCCTCTACATAGTGGGTTGGTAATCCTGCCAGGATCGGCAGATCCAACTGCACGCTGGGGCCCAATGGTTCCACCAGCACACTGGCGTCAAAAGCGCCTTCGGGCAATTTGCCATCTTCCTTCAATTCCTCAACTGCTTGCGCCAAGAGCCTGACATACATATCGAAACCGACTGCAGCAATATGCCCATGCTGGCGAGCGCCGAGTAGTTCGCCCGCCCCTCGAATCTCGAGATCGCGCATGGCAATGCGGAAACCAGCACCCAGATCGCTGGCCTCCTGAATCGCTTCCAGACGGCGTCTTGCTTCAGGACTTAAGGTTTTGTGCTTGTCATAAAGCAGATAGGCGTAAGCCCGTACGGCGCCACGACCGACCCGACCGCGCAGTTGGTACAACTGTGCCAGACCAAATCGGTCGGCGCGATTGATGATAATGGTGTTGACGTTGGGGATATCCAAACCACTCTCGATGATGGTTGTGCAGACGAGTACGTCGAACTCACCGCCGGCAAAGGTCAGCATGGTTTTTTCTAACGCCCGTTCTGGCATCTGACCATGGCCTACATCCACAAGCGCTTCCGGTACGATCTTACGAATGCGGTTGGCGATCTGCTCGATACCCTGCACACGATTATGCACGACAAACACCTGGCCGTTACGGTCGAGTTCACGTAAAATGGCATTGCGGATGAGGGTTTCGTCGTAAAAACTGACCGTTGTCCGGATAGGCAGCCGTTCTGCGGGTGGCGTATCGATTGTACTCAGATCGCGCACGCCGGTCAGGCTCATGTACAGGGTGCGGGGGATGGGCGTTGCCGTCAGGGTGAGCACATCGACCTGGGCTCGTAACTGCTTGATACGTTCCTTGTGACGAACACCAAAGCGCTGTTCTTCATCGATCACCAGCAATCCCAAATTCTTGAATTCGACATCTTTGGAGAGCAGACGATGTGTTCCGATCACGACATCGACAGAGCCCTCAGCCATGCCGCCAAGTGTCTTGTGCTGTTGTCCGCGAGTGCGGAAACGAGAGAGCATCTGCACTTCGACCGGAAAGGCGCTCAGGCGTTCGTTAAAGGTCTGGTAGTGTTGCTGGGCCAGGATAGTGGTGGGGACAAGTATGGCTACTTGTTTGCTGTCCATGATCGCCTTGAATGCCGCGCGCAGAGCCACCTCGGTTTTACCATACCCCACATCGCCACAAACCAGCCGATCCATGGGACGGCCCCGTTCCATGTCATCTTTTATTGCTTCGATGGCTACCAGCTGATCCTCGGTCTCGACATAAGGGAAGGAGGATTCCAGCTCAGATTGCCATTCGGTGTCAGGGCTGAAAGCGTAGCCGGGCATGGCATCTCGTCGGGCGTAGAGCGCCAATAGATCTTCGGCGATATCTGCGACTGCCTTTTTGGCCCGGGCTTTGACCTGCCCCCAATCCGCCGTACCCAGGCGATTGAGCTTCGGCGCGGCATCGCCAGGGCCGACATAACGAGCCAGGCGATCGGCCTGATGCACCGGCACATAGAGGCGATCGGTCTGGGCGTAGTCGACATGCAGGTAATCACGTGAGACGCCATCGATCTCGATCTTGATCAAGCCCATGAAACGGCCCATGCCATGTTCCATGTGCACGACATAATCGCCGGGGTGGATATCGGCGAAAAAAGACTCGGGCGCGGCCGCGCGTGGCCGTCTGCTACGCCGCCGTCTCGCTTTACCCCAGCCGAAGATCTCGGCGTCCGTTAGAAACGTCAACTCACCATCTCTGTAATTAAAACGCCAGCCCTCATCGAATTGTCCTTGAATCAGGCTGATCGATTGCGCCGGCGGAACCTCTGATAACTTCGACTGAACACCGACCAGGGTATCCTCTTCATGGAAGAGATCAGAGAGGCGCGCGGCCTGGCGGGTAACGAGCACCACACGATTGCCGGATGCATGCATCGATTCGACCTGCTGCAGCACACGTCGCAATTGGCCGCCCCAGCGAGGACCGGGCGTAAAGGCTCGGCCCAGGGCAGATCCGACACTGGTGCTATGTCCATCCAATTTGCCCTGGCCAAGGACCAACGGTTGCAGTCCCTCGAGCTGAGGGCGCAATTCCCCCCAGAGGGTGATGGCCCGACCAAAGCCAGGGGGCAAGTCACCACTTTTGATCAGATCTTTTTCCACTTGCAACGCCTGACCTTGTAAATCAAGTGCCACCGCCGCTACATCTGCTGCGGCATCGATCAGGGTCAGGGAACCCGCAGGCAGGTAATCGAGCAAGGTGGCCGGTTTCTCGTAGAGATAGGGTAAATAGAACTCGACGCCACGGAATGCCGTCCCCCCCGCCAGATGGTCGCTGTCGCGCTCGAAATCAAATTGTGCCGGGGGATGGCAGCCTTCCATGTCGAGTGCCTGGATAGCTGCGGCTGCGGCTGCACCTCTCTCGAGGATCGCCTCGCTGCCCGGGCCGATCACCACACGGTCGAGCAAGGCGCCCGCTTGGGTACGCTGGGAGGAGGGATCAAAGCGACGCAGGCTATCGATTTCATCTCCCCACAATTCGATACGCACCGGATACGGTTCGTTTGGCGGCCAGATATCGATGATGCCGCCCCGCCGGCTGAAGACGCCCGGCTCCTCCACCAGTGCTTCATGCCGGTAACCTGCCTTGAGCCAACGCAATAGCAGATCCTGTAATTCGATGATGTCGTTGAGGCGCAGCGCCCGCTGATAACGTTTGAACAGGGCAGGAGGTGCGGTTTGTTGCATCAATGCCCGCACCGAGCTGATCACAACAGGCGGATGTGAACTCGCGCTACCAGGCTTACCCCAAGCAACCAAGGCCGATAAGGCGGCCAGCCGTGCCTGTTTTGATTCTCTGGTCCAGGCAATTCGTTCGAAGGGCAGGGCATCAGGATCGGCGAAAAACCGCACCCGGTCCATGCCGTCGCCCAACCAGGTACGCAGCTGATCTGCCAGCAGTTTCGCCGTCTCGACCTTTGCGGTGATGAGCACCACCGGCTGTTGCCACTCCTCTACCAGTGCTGCAGTGACATAACTGCGCGCCGGCGCGACCACACCCAGGGGATGTCCTGGCCGATCGCCCCCCGCCAAAGTCTGGGCTAGCTCATGAAAGGGATCGAAGCGGCGCAGTGCCGGAACCAGACCCTGCAGGTTGAGCTGGTGAGCGATTTCAGTTGGGGTTACTGCCGGGGGTGCCTCGAGTGCCACGTGGATTTAAATGTGTACGAGTGTGGGGTAGGCGAACGTTTGGCGCTTACGGCGTCGACATTGACAACTTTATGTCGATCTTGGTCTCTTATCTGACAAGGTGAAGGGGCGACAAGGTGGCAAGGTGATCACTTCAGCAAACATTTTCAACCATTGATATTAAACTCATTCATTGCAGTGTCGATATCTGTCTCTATCCAGCGTTCTAAGGCCCTGATGGCTCGAACACGTGCCTGCATCATGATCTCTTCCTCTGCCTTGGAAAAATTTTGTAACACATAGGCGGCCGGATCCATGCGCCCGGGAGGGCGGTCGATACCGACGCGCAAGCGGGGGAACTGGTTATCGCCGAGTCGTTGTATGATCGATTTCATGCCGTTGTGGCCACCAGCCCCACCAAAGGGACGCAGCCGCAACTTGCCGGTAGGGAGATCGAGATCGTCGTAGATCACGATGAGGTTTGTGAGATCGACTTTGTAATAAGCCGCAAGGGGTTGCACAGAGGCGCCACTGCGGTTCATGTAATCCATTGGCTTGACCAACAGGACGCGTACATCACCGATATGGCCGCCGGCAACTCGTGCTTTATGCTGTCGTTTAGCAAAAGAAAGATCATGTGATTCCGCCAGTTCATCTACGATCTGGAAGCCGATGTTGTGCCGATTATTAGCATAACGCGCGTCCGGATTGCCCAGGCCGGCGATCATGTACATAGGCTCATCGCAGTCGTCTTCACTGAAGCGAGAAAGGCTCTGCCGCAGCCGCTCGAGAAGAGACATCCTGTTTGCCTAACTTGCCAGGTAGCGGTAGTAGAGCCATGTGAGAAGATACTTCACGGCGAAGAAGAAGCCGACGATGAGGAAAACGATAAGCACTGTGCGAGCGCCGCGGCCAAAGGCATCTAAAGTACGTTCACCAAGCGAAGCGAGGGAATCGCTGCCATCGCCGCCGTCCTCTGCCCCAGGCGCTACACCATCCCCTGGTGTGGGGGTGTCATCTGGGGAGGGCGTTGGGGTTGGGATGTCCGGGGTCAGTACGACGGGCGTAGCCGTGGCTGGTTTTGGCGTTGGGGTGACGGTTGGCGTTGGGGTGATGGCGGTTTCATCGACTGTGGGAGTTGGTGTGGGACCTGAATTGCTCACCAATGCCCGTTGCACCTGGAATTCGTCATAGTTGCCGTCACGTTTTACCAGGCGCAGGCGCAGTGTATAGGTGCCATCTGGAACCGTGTTGGTATCCCAGCGGCCCAAGACACCGTTGAAAACCGGCGTTTCACTGACGCCGATGTTAAACCAGTTCTGCGTACCAAAGGGTGCTGCTGCCAGCTCGTATTTCCAGAATTCGGGATGATCCGCCGTGCCGAGTACCTGGATGATACCGCGCAAGACCTCTGTTTCAGGAGGATAAGAAATACCCGATTGTGCCTGGATCGGGGAGATTCCCAGTGCCAGGATGGCCAAACTAAGCAAGAGGGGGAAGATGCGTTTCAACATAGGTCGCTGCCAGTTAGGCGGTGGAGTGTGGACGGGCCAGGGGGAGTCGCGTGACCACAACCGTTTAGTTTAACATAGGCGTCGGATGTGGCAAAAAGATCTACATGTCGAAAGCCCATTCGCCAGCACGCATCACAGGCTCCACCTGTCCATCCTCTCGTACACCATCGATGTCCAGAGCGTCCGAGCCGATCATGAAATCGACATGAATGAGGCTGTAATTGCAGCCGGCCTGCAGCAGTTCCTCTTGGGACATCAGGTCGGCGCCTTGCAGATTCATGTTGTAGGCACGGCCCAAGGCAACATGGCTGGCGGCATTTTCATCGTAGAGGGTGTTGTAATAGAGCCTTTGGGTCTGGGCGATGGGCGTACTGTGGGCGACGAGCGCCACCTCGCCCAGGTGTGCGGCGCCTTCGTCGCTGTCGATCATAGCCTGCAAGATCTCCTCACCGCGGCTCGCGGAAACGCTCACGGCACGACCCTGCTCGAACCTGACGCTGAAATCCTCGATTAACGCCCCGCCGTAGTTCAGCGGCAGCGAGGCGCTTACAACCCCCTCGGCTTCGAGGCGATGCGGCAGCGTGAAGATCTCTTCGGTGGGAAGATTGGGGGTGAAGGGGATACCCAGTTCACTGTCGCTGCGGGCGCCTTTCCAGATATGGCCTTTAGGTAGCCCCAGCGTGAGGTCTGTACCCGGGCCTTTGTATTTCAATGCCAAATACTGCTTCGTGTTTAGATAGTGGCTGCGTTGTCTGAGGCTGCTGATATGATCTTGCCAGACCTGCACCGGGTCGGGTAGATCCAAACGGCAGAGTTCAAAAATAGTATCCCACAGTTTTGAAACAGCATCTGCCGCAGGGATATCCGGGAAGACTTTTCGAGCCCATCCTCCTGTCGCAGTTCCGATCACCAACCAATTAACGCGATTGCGCGTGACATAGTGCATGGTGGGTTCTATAAGCTGCCAACGTCGCCTCTGCACTTTGTTCACCAACTCAGGGTTTTGCCCTTTCAACAGATCGGGATCATTTCCGCGAATGGAGATCAGAGCGCCACCCCCTTTGACATGTTCCTCCATGCCGTCGGCCTGCCAGGACATGTATTCATCAAAGGAGTGGCGTGGGGCATGGTTGAAGCGGGCGAGCTTCAGGCCATCATCCTCCCACATGACATCCACCAGGCTGGCGCCGGCATCGTAAGCTTTTGCGGCCACCAGTCTTGCCAGGGGGGCGCTTTCAGGTGGTACGCGCCACATTAGCAGGCGTTGTCCGGGCTGCAGATTGAGCCCGACGTTGATCGCCAGTTCAGCATAATGTGCTAGCATCGAGTCGAGATCGTATGACATCGTTTTATATTCCTTGAAGACCGCCACAGGTGTGAGAGCCTCCCTTATTTGAGTTGAACTTGAACTATCAATGGTAAATCAGGTTGGCTGGGATGCCCTAATTGTGCACATTGACTTTTGGATATGAAATCCATACCGAACCCCACCTATCGTTTGCAATCTGACATTGGCCTGGGCTATTCTGTAGATATTCCTGAAGTCCAGCAAATGATCAAGGACGCCGTTCGTGAAGTTGACAGTGTCTTACCGGACAAGCCGCTAGATGTGTGGTTCACCGAATTTGCCGAGTCATCGAACACCTTCCGCGTGCGCTGGTGGGTTGCATCCTACACCGAGAAACGCCGAAGCTGCGATGCCGTGAATAGGGCCATTCAGGAATTAGCGAATCGAGAAGGCATCGATATGCCCGATCCGACACTCATGCTCGATAATAGAGTTGTCTTGAGCGATGAAATCAGCCGGAGAGTAGCTAATGCAGCTGAAGAATCTAGCTAGTCACTGCCAGCACAAAAGGATACAGTGAGGTCTTAAGTGTCTGAATTCACTGAGCAGGCGGTACTGGTCGATGAATTGTTTATGGAGCAGCAAAAGGAGGAGGCCAAGCACAAACCACCTAATTGGCATAGACAGGTGGCCATGTCGACGCTGTTCTTGGCAATGTTCGCCGCCATCGGCGCCTTGATGGCGGGTGTTACCTCTCACGAAATCGTTCTGCAGCGTACCGAGGAACTTCTGGAAGTCTCGGTCTCAGAGAATGATCGAGTAAATATCGAGGTACTCAAGGCCAAACATGAGATCCTAGAGGCTTTGGCGGAGTCTCCAGACTCGGCTGAGATTGCCAGACTCGAGGTTTGGAAAGAAGAAATCGACCGCTTGGAACGTGACGAACGTGAGCTAGAGATGAAGATTCAATCGGCGATATCTGTCCATCTGATTTTCGCTATGTCGGTTACTGTTCTTTCATTCGCTATCACGCTCTGCGGTATGGCGGTGATCGTGGAGCAGAAATTCCTGTGGATTGCCGGCTCGATCCTTGGCGCTGTAGGTATCATTGGCGTAGTGACAGGCATCGTTATTTGGTCCTTTTAGTGCAAGGGATTGCCATGTCTGAATTGCACTTCTTCACTGATAAACCTCCGCATATACCCATCCTTGATGCTCGAAACAATGCGCCTTTTCTGGCCAACGTTTCAGTCATATACACTGCGTCCCACCTGGACGTCAAGCCATCCCCAACTTTCACTTACTTCAGGAGAACACCATGAGTACCCTAATCGCCATCACTTATGACGATGAAAAATCCGGGCTTGCAGCCTTCGATGCTTTGGGCGACATGCAGAAACAGCAGATACTCGAACTCGAAGATGCAGCCTTCGCCACAAAAGATGAAAACGGCAAGGTCAAGGTTACCGATACGCTGGAGAAACAGTATACCGGCATGTCGACGACCTGGGGCTTCTTCTGGGGCTTCCTGATCGGCCTGATCTTCGGCGGCCCCCTTTTCTGGGGTCTGTTTTCGGCTCTGTTCTCACGTATCCTCGCCAAACGCAGAGATGTGGGTATCGACAATGATTTTATGGAAGAAGTGGCCGATTCGCTGGAACCTGGTGGCTCCGCTATTTTCATCCTTGCTGTCAAGGCCACCAAAGATAAAGTCGTCGCCGAACTGCAAAAATATGGCGGGCATGTTGCCAGCACCTCCCTGTCTGAAGAGGATGAGGCAGCTCTGAAAGGGGTCCTGGAGCATCCGGAGATCAAGGCTGGCGCTGAAGATCACCTCGATCTGGAGGACGCATCAGGTGACGATAGCTAGGTGCGACAACTGAGACCAGAGATGGGTGTATTGGAGACTTGGTGTGTGATTCAAGCGTAATCCGACGTACCTATCCTCTCAAGACAAGGAGGTAATTGATTTGAGTTATCTCAGTTCGCTCAAACCGGATATGAAGACCTTACCCAAGGACATCATCGTCGGTTTCTCTACCGGCCTGTTTAGCATCCCCGAGGGCATGGCCTACGCTTCGTTGGCTGGTGTCCACCCGGTCTACGGGCTTTATTCGGGCATGGTCTCGACCCTGGTGGCAGCGCTGTCTACCGGCACCATCTTGATGATCAGCACGCTGACCAGCGCCATTGCCCTGTCCACTGCCAGTGCCCTGTCAATGGCCGGCGTTGATGCCAACGCCAATCCCAATGCCCTATTTACGATCACGTTCCTCGTGGGTGTTACTATGTTCGTCGCCGGCCTGCTACGGCTGGGCAAACTTGTTAGTTTCGTCTCCAATGCTGTCATGACCGGCTTTGTACTGGGCGCCTCAATGTTGATCATAATCGGAGAGTTGGGAGATTTCTTCGGCTATGATCCCACCGGGGCCAACGACTTTGTCGAGATAATCAACTGGTTTGTCAACATCGGCCAATGGGACTTAACGACCACGATGGTGGGGGTGAGCACGATTGTCATGGTCGTGGCGCTGAAACGCTTTAAGAAGACCGAGAAGATGGCCTCTATCATCGCTTTGCTGGTCATGTCTGTTGTCGTCTTTGTGCTTAAGCTACCCGTGGCGCTGGTGGAATCGATCGGTACCATCCCCAGAAGCCTGCCGACGCCCATGCTCCCTGGTTTCAGCCTAATCCCCCAATTGGCACTTGGTTCAGTTTCTGTCGCCATCGTTGCCCTTGTACAGGGCGCAGGCATCAGCACTGCCTACCCGAATCCCGACAAGAGTAAGTCCAGCCAGAATCGCGACTTCATCGGCGAGGGTCTGGGCAACCTGGCCGGCAGCTTCTTCCAATCGATGGGCACCGGCGGCTCCCTCTCCCGTACCAGCATCAGCGGCAGCGGCGGAGCCAAATCCCGCTGGGGTGGCATCTTTGCTGCCCTCTGGTTGGCGCTCATCGTCCTGCTCTTCGGCCCTCTGGCCGAATTGGTGCCCCTGGCGGTTATCGCCGGGTTGCTCTTCGTCATTGGTTATGAGTTGATCAGCGCTCGCCTGCCCAGCGCCATCCTCATCCACAGGGTTTCTCTGAGTTCTGCAGCGGCCATGTGGGTGACCTTTCTCTCAGCCCTTTTCATTCCGCTACAGTGGACGATTTTCCTTGGCGCCGGCCTTTCATTATTGCTATACGTCTGGGCATCCTCCCAGAACGTGAAAGTGCATCACTTGCTGAAGAACGAGCAGGGTCGCTTTGAAGAACAAGACATGCCCGATGTATACCCCTCCAACCAGGCTACGGTCGTTTCGATGGGCGGTACAGACTTCTTCGCCGAAGTTCCAATTGTCGAGGAAGAACTTCCCTCAAAGGAAGGGGTACAAAATGCGGTGGTGATCTTCCGTGTTCGTGGCCATGAGAGTGCAAGCAGTACCGGCATGAAGTTCGTGCAGCGCTACACACAAGAACTCAAGCAATCTGGGAATCTGTTGATGCTGACCGGAGTGCAACCGCACGTCATGGATGTGTTGAAGCGCACCGAGATCATGGACCTGATCGGAGAAGAGAACATATTCCCGGTTCAAGCTGGCTATGGCGCTTCGACCGATACAGCACTTGAAGCTGCACAGGTGTGGATTGACAAACAACCCGATTCGCAGCTTGCTGCAAGCGACGAATCCACGTCTGACGATCAAGATCAGGCATAGGTTCGAGGCATGGGAGGAGGTCACGAGCCTCCTCCCATCGCCCACATACCTCTTTGCCGTCGAGATCGAACTCCACAAGAAACTCTAATGAGTGAAATCTTGCAAGTACTTATGAACCTGTCTGTGCTCGTTTTTGTGATAACGAGCATGTTGGCGATGGGCTTGAACCTGACCGTCAAACAGATAGTCGAGCCACTTCGTAATACCCGGCTGGTGATCTTAGCCTTGGTCGCCAACTTCGTCCTGATACCTATCCTCGCCTATCTCATCCTCGCTGTGATCAAGCTCGACCAGGGTTTGGCGACCGGGCTGATCCTCATGGCGACGGCTGCCGGCGCCCCCTTCCTGCCCAAACTGGCGCAGGCGGCCAAGGGCAACATGGCCTTTTCTGTTGGGCTCATGGTGTTGCTCATGATCGTCACGATCGTCTACATGCCGTTGGTGCTGCCACTATTGTTGCAGGGTGTGGAAGTGAATCCATTAGAGATCGCCCGCTCTCTCATCATCATGATGTTGATACCATTGGCGATTGGTCTTTTCGTCAAAGCGCGTTATGAGTCGATCGCCGAATCCTTACAGCCGCATATGTCCCAGACCTCCACGGTGGCTATTGCTATCCTTATGGTGACAGGGCTTGTTCTGAACTGGCAGGCAATTGTCGGCGTCCTCGGCACGGGTACCATCATCGCTATCGCTGTTTTCCTGCTCGGTGCTTTGGCAATCGGATATTTTCTGGGCGGAAAGGATGCCGGCATTCGTTCTGTGTTGGGATTGGGAACCGCCCAGCGTAATCTCGCGGCAGCATTGGTAGTTGCGGCGCAGAATTTTGCAGATGACCCCAATGTCATTACCATGATCCTGGTGGCCGGGTTGGTGGGTCTGGTATTACTCATGGTGGTAGGGGGCGAGCTGGGTAAACGCGCAACTGCCTGATTAAGTACGAGGTAGATTTTTGGCTGCGGACCCTTGGAATACGGATGAGAGCTAACTCGGATATCATATCATCGATATCCGAGTTAGCTGGTTAGCCTTTGTTTATTCACAATCCCTGCATCCGCAGAAGGAGACACGAGATCATGATTCCGATACTGGCGCCCTTTGTGTTGATGTGGACCTTCATCCGCGAATTGTACGATCTATTCAAATCGCCCCAATACCGGGCCATCCTGTACTGGATGGGGCTTCTATTGGTCACCGGCACCCTCTTTTACAATCGGGTCGAGGGCTGGGGATTGCTCGATTCACTCTATTTTTCTGTTGTGACACTGGCTATCGTGGGTTACGGATATCTTTCGCCCACGACGCCTGCATCCAAGATATTTACGATAGTCTATATCCTTTTAGGCATAAGCTTCTTCATCAGCTTTGTGAGTCTGCTGGCCAAAGAGCGGCAGCTTATGTTCAAGCAAAGGACGCACGACAACGTTAGTGATCCTGCTGATACCGAACATGGTTGAATGATGAAGGGCTATGTTAGGCGAGGGTGTATGGCTGCGAGTGAGGATTATCGATCTGATTTGGGCAAATAAAAAGGGGACGTGTTGGTTCACGTCCCCTGTAATGTGTCGAGTTTGGTAATCAATCCATCTCGTCTAGACGTTTTTCCCACTTACCGATAAGACGGCCATAGGTGGATTCGCTTATCTCGCCGTTGGCCAGACGCATGTCCAGGCTGTCGATCAGGGCCTGCACTTCGCCCTTGGTCTGCGGCGCCGAAGACTGGGGAGCGGCCTGTTGTTGCTGTGGCTGCATGGCCGGCTGCATCGCCTGGGCGATCATACCACCCAAACCCGCACCCATGCCGATGCCTGCACCCAACCCGACCCCTGCCGCAAGGCCTCCTCCTTCACCACCACCGCCGCCTTCACCTGCAGCAACAGCTGCGTCGCCGATAGCTCGAGCCGCTTTGAAGCGCAGATAGGCGTTCATATCGCCGATGGCGCCCATAGCGGCGCGTTCGTCGATAGCCTGCAACGTCTCTTCGGTGGCAGAGATCGACTGTACAAAGACCTGTTTGAGGGTGATGCCTGACTGCTCGAAGGACTCGGAGAGTTTGACGCGTAGCGCCACCCCCAATTCGTCCATGAGCGCTGGTAGGTCGAAAAGACCGGCCTTCGTCTCCCCCAGGAGGTCGGTGAACCCGGCCACCATTTGACCCCTGAGCCAGTCGCTGATCTCGCGGGTGCTATACATGCCCCGTTGTCCCACGACCTGCGCCACAAAGCGCTGGGCGTCGGAGACCTTCATCGAGTACGAACCAAAAGCGCGCAACCGCACCATACCCAGATCCTTATCGCGTACGGCCACCGGTTGCGGGGTCCCCCACTTCAGATCCAGCATATCGACTCTATTCACAAAGTAGACTGAGGCCTTGAAGGGAGACTCGCCGTCGAAGGCAAGGCCGAGCAGGTTGATGAGCAGAGGAACGTTGGCCGTGGTCAGGGTGTGGCGGCCGGGGCCCATGGTGTCCAGGGCCTTACCATCGCGGAAAAAGACGCCGCTCTGACTCTCGCCGACGATCAGTTGCGATCCCAGACGGATATCGCCCCACCCCTGTTGGGGTACGCGCAGAACCAAGTCTTCGGGACGCTGGTCGGGTGCTTCAATAATATCGAAAATACGCGGCATGGTGGTTTCTCCTGTTTGTGGTAATGATAGAATTGTGATTCGTGGGGGCGGGGCTTGCTCCCGCCCTTGGTGGTCGGCCGCAAAAGGGCGACCGCTAGGGTCGCCCCTACATGGTGATGTCGGGCTCATCAAGCGCCGGCATCGTATCGGCATCGCCCGTTACAAAGCTGATGACTTGCTCACGTTTGTCGAATTGTTCGTGCAGGCGGGCGAGCGCGCCCATGAGCGCATCCGTTGCTTCGCCGAAGCCTTCACCGCTCTGAATGGCATCTCCGAGTGCGTCGATGCGCTGGTCGATCACGGGAATGGTCGCCGCCATCTGTTGGTCGAACGCAGCGAGACGGTCGAGTTCATCTTCACGGATTTCTTCGATATCAAAGAAGGGGGCGTAGCCATAAGCTGCCGTGCGGATGCGATCTATCAGTAGTTGAAGTCGTCCCACGGCACGTTCCATCTCCGGAAGAACACGCAGATTGCCGGAGGATACCATGTCCAGTTGCAGGGCGCTGAGCTTACGCCGGTAGTTTTCCAGTTCTTGGGAGATGCGTTCACGCAAGCGTTTGTCCGCATCACGGCGCATATCCTTGCCGCGATAATCTTTGATCACCGGCAAGCCCGTGATAGCGCCTTCGATCTTGGTCATACCTTCCTTGGCTCGGTCGTATAGACTCATGTAGAGACCTCCTTGTTTGAGAGATTGGAGATTTGAGTTAGCAAAGTGTGTGGGATATAGGTGTATGATGAGTTGCTGGTTTCAAGTCGCGAGCCGCAAGCTATCAGTTGTCAGCTAATCGTGCCTCGCCTGGAACTCGGGCAGACTGGCGTTCACGCAACACGCAACACGGACCACGTTCAATCCAGATGCAAAAACACCTCCGAACCGCACCAGGGGCATTCGATCACGCCTTTGCCGGCCAGTTCCAGTTCGCCGCCGCAATTGGGGCAACGATGATCTTCCTTGAGTTGTGACGCTTCCTTCGAGTAAAGGATGCCATCATTCCAGTTGATCGCTCCGGTGAAGAGCTGTTTCCCCACCAGATCGCGTACCAAGTCCTCTACCTCGGCGCGGGGAAGATTCAGTTCCAGGGCAAGTTCGCTGGATGTGACTTTGCCCTGAGCCAGAACCATGTTGAGGATCTGGCGCTGTTGTTTGGCTTTGGCCATTTTGGCCTCTTCGCCTCGACCTTTCAACAGCAAATAGGCGCCGATGGCGGCGATGGGTACGATCACGAAGATCAGCATGGTGACAAAGCCCAGGACCTGACCACCGATGCTAGCGCTTTCTTCGCTGAAAAGCTGTGTGCCCAAAAGGGCGGCGGATGCCAGACAGATCACCAAGCTGGCGAGGATAAGAATGATTCCAGAGATGCGTCCAACATTCATGATTGTAATTTCCAGGTGTGGTCAAGGGGTTGAGGAAGGTGATGTTGGGGGTCGAAAAATGAGTGTACGGATACCGTCATAAGGTCGAGTTTGTAAGGTGGCGGGTTCAACATAGGATGTGGATCGACAGGGTTCTGGCATCAACCAAATCCACCCCCGCCACCGCCGCCGCCGCCGCCGAAGCTGCCACCCCCGCTGAAACCACCGCCCGACCAGCCACCGCTGCCACTGCCACTGCCGCCGCTGGGCTGGGGTCTGCTGACCATGGTAGATGAGGCACTGGATAACATGGTGGTAAGGCCGACGCTCATGCCGGCAAGACCGGCGCTCATGCCGCCGCTGGCATCACCCAAACTGGGCATGCCCCCACCTGTTTCTGGCGATGAAGACGAGGGCGATCCACCACCGGCTACACTGCCGCCATAACCGGGCATGCCATAACTGCCATATATGGGTCGGGGATAGGGTATGTACCAACCAGGAATGGGCGCCGATTCGACCTTAGACCATTTTTTGATGTATTTGCTTTCCAGGCCGAAGGCGATGGCGTAGGGCAGATAGCAGTCAAATAACTCGGTGGCGCGCTCCAGATCGGTATAGGAATCTATTTCTTCAAGATAAGTGCGGAAGGCTTGCCAGCGCGCGGACTGTTCGGCGCCTTCCTGTGTCTTTCGGGGCATCCAGCGCGCCAGGAAGATCATCCCAAAGGCGAACAAGCCGAATCCCAGGGGAAGGCATAAAGCAAAATCGCTAAAAGAGGCCAGCGCAACGTTGATGGCGCAGCCGAAAACCACGGCAGCCAACAATGCTGCTATACCAAGAACTACCCAACGGCTCCGGGTTTTCTCGGGATGCGAAACGAAAAGCCCCTCTTCGACAACCTCCTCATACAACTCGGATCGTATCTTGGGTAAATGTTTGTAGAATTTGGTCTTGAGATCGGATAGTTTCCTTTCGGTCTTACTCGATCCGAACAGCGAGGTGATCAATTGCCTTTCATAGGTCCTCAATTGTCCATCCGCCTGCTTCTCAAGCGTATAGCGGAAGTCGGCCTCTCCACGACCAAATAGCCCTTTTTTCTCGGGTTCCAGTTCTTCCATACGGATGTACCCCTTGCGTCCCAGGTCGACCAGGGTGGCAAGGATATCTTCCATGTCAGCTTTTTCGTCGAGCAGGGTACCGACCATGCCAGGAGGCATATCAGAGGGGGGTTCGGGCAGATACTCGGCGGCAATATCAGCCTCCGCATCCCGACCTCGGGTGTACCAGATCAGGTATAGCAGCAGCGGAGCCAAGACAACGAAGAGCAGCGAAAACGCGCCGACAATGAGATTGATGATCGGCCGCCGGTTACGGTCGAATTCGAATTGCGACTCCAATTCGGCGGCGCGGGCATCTTCTGATTGCTGCCAGGGTGCAGGGGCGCCTGCGACCACACCAGGTGTAAATTCCACACGTACTTCAAAGGTTTGGCCGGGTGAGATGCGTTCTGTGGCTACGAACTGCGATGTCTGCGGATCAAGTAGCGTCATCTCGGATGTAGTGAAATGGCTGTCCATGTTCTGGACTTCGGCAGGCGCCGGTACATGCACGATGACGGTGCTGTTATTGACCGCGAAAGATCGGTCGGGATAAACCGCCTTCCACCATATCAGATCACCCCCGTCGTAATAGCGCACCCCCCCATCTACCGTATAACCTATAAAGAATGCCCGGTTCTCGTCTTGCGCCTCTTCAAAATTCCAGCGAATGGTAACTGTCGAGCCGTCGTCATCGACGCTAAAGGTACCGGGCGCCTGGCTATTGCTTTGGGTGTAATCTCCCTGTTCGTCCCACACCTTAATGTCGCGGATGCCTGTCACCAGATTTTTGGAAATACTACGAAACCCAAAGGTAAAGGAGCCGCTGGTGAATTCAATATCCTGCAGTTCGACGACATCAAAACTGCCATCATCGTTGACTGTGATATCGACGTCGAAATGGTCCCAGTATAAGGTTTTGCTCTGTGCTGTGGCAGGTACCGTGAGCAAAGCTACAAGTACAAAAGATAGGAGTAGCCAGCGAAACGAGCGATTAAGCATAGGTTTGCTCCACCTGAATAGTGTCGAGACAGAAAATCATTTATATTCTAGCATATGCGGCGGACTAGGGGAATACAATCGCACCTGATCACTCTACGCACAAATGCAGTCAATGGTTGCGCCAGTTATGCGTACTCATTGTACCGTGATGATGCTCCTCTATCCTCTCCTGGCGATGACGGTGTCCTGACATCCGGCTGACGTTCTCATTCAACATTCAGGGAGGGTCCATTTACGGAAAATCACTTGCCATTCTAACACCATCCTAAGGGGATACAATCGATGGCTGAAGGCGCGATCTAAATTCAGAGCGCTACAAAACGCCTTCAGGCGCAAGCCAGACACCTGAACGTGGCCTTACGGGAGCACGAGAAAGGCTACGGTGACAATAAAATATGCACGACGCCGGCCAAGCGTACAGCATCATCCCCGATCCAGGCCACGCGCAATCGTTGCGAGATCTGCACCCCATCGCGTAGCGAGCCATCCCATTCGACTGAATCGGCGATCTGGCGCAGACCATATTGATCTTCATACCATCCAGAGAACTCCGCACCCTTTTCGGGAACGATATCATCGAGCATCAGATGGGTACCTGGGACAGCTTCCCCAACAGCGACGTTGTAGGTGGCAGGCAGGCTGTAACGCACGGGCGCATCGGGTACTGATGGTAGTGCCTTTGGATCGACACCCTCGACGATGATCGTCACGGTTCCGCCCAGGCCGAGGGATTCATCATTGTGCCAGAGCACCCGCTGATTGACGCTAAGTTCGGTCCCTGCCACAGGTGCACCTTGCCATTTGACGCTGTCAGCGCTCTTTTTATATGCGAGTTGGCCATCGATACGTAGTTCGGCGCCTTTTTCCTCGTCCGACCTGATGTACTGCACCCCGGCGCCTGGCATCATCCCACCTACCGGCACAGTCTCCTTGTTTGGGCCGCTGAACGTCATCTGTCCCGCTTCACTGCCACTGCTACCTGGGCTGAGTCCTTGGCAAGCGGCCAGCGTCAGGAGAATCAGGCATGTCAGTACGAGTATGAACTTAACACCAAATCTGGCCATCATATCTGCTTCCTTGGGGGGGGAATGCAAAGGTTGTTTAGTGCTATAGAGACGACTTTCAGGGTGTGTTGGTTCCGGCTTCAGGCACTTCAAATTCGATCTCAGGTTGCGCATTGCCGCTGAGGACCAAATCCAACCACAGTTCCCAATTCTCTGGGGTGGGGGGTGCTTCCAGTCCGAGATCAAGCTCGAGGAGGGTGGCAGGCTCTATACCGGCCTCGTTATCTGAATTAAGTGTCGCCACAGTTTGATCACCCTCGCGCGCCCAGTTCAACTCATTGCGAGCGAAGGCCTCCGCCTGCACCGATTTATCCACATCAGTCAGCCACTCCAAAATCTGTGCTTTTACGGCCTCTTCTTCTTGTACTCGCGTTGCGACGTATTCTTGCTGGGACTGGACTTTGCTGTTCAGGACAATGCGCCCGCTGTAGCTGATGATAAAGGTCAGACACGCCACAATGCTCAGGGCGATGAGGATCTGTCGCACTGTCAATAATTGTCGTTGGGGGAGTGACTGGCGTCCCATAGGTTTTCTCGACGGGAGTGTGCCGTGGGGGCTAGAGAACGAGGTTTTATTAAACTACGCCACTACTGCGAATCGGCCAGCCTAGGGTTTTTGGATTTTATCCGATCCTCGTTCCTGGCTACCAGGCGGTGATTAGTGCAGAAAATCCTCGCGTCAGCTTGGCGAGGATTTCTTGAATGGAGTGCCGATGGAGGGATTCGAACCCCCACGAGCCAAATGCCCACTGCGCCCTGAACGCAGCGCGTCTGCCAGTTCCGCCACATCGGCCTATCAATTGTTGGTGCATACTTAAACACCATAACCCGAATTCTACACTACCTTTCTAGATTGTCAAACTCCAATGTACGGCGCTCAGATAGCGTGACTTTTCTCAGCTGGGTGTACCAGTCGGCGAAGGTGCGGAAGCGTTCAGCCGGTTCGTTGATTCGGCCCACCTCCACATCATTAACGGCTGTAGAGACGCCATAGGTGTAAAGGGGATAGTAAAGCAAAATGGCGGGAAGATCTTGGGCGAAAAGCTTTTGGAATTCGTAGTAGAGATCTCGGCGGCTGTCCCGGTCTGTGGTGATACGCGCTTGTTCCATGGCGATATCAGCCTGGCGGTTATTCCAGCCGCTATAATTCTGGCCGGCCGGGCTGATCTGGCTGGAATGCCACAGCGGGTAGGGATCAGGATCGCCGATCAGTTCCCAGTTGACCAGGGCAGCCGAGAAGTTGCGTGGTACCAGGAAATCACTTACCAGGCCGGTAAAGGACACGGGCTGGGTGATAGCGCGCACGCCGATCCGAGCCAAATCGCTGGCGATAGCCTGGTTGACCAGCAGCGAGTGGGGTGCATCGTCGCTGAGGAGGATGAATTCCAAGGGTCGGTCATCCAGTTCGCGTATGCCATCATTATCAGTATCCACCCAACCGGCTTGTTCCAACAGTGCCTGAGCTTTTCCCGGGTCATATTCATAGCTGGGTGTGTCGGGGTTATGTGCCCAACTTTCCGGTAGTATAGGACTATCTGCCAGCATGCCGGCGCCGGGTATGACATCCTGCAGCAGGCGCTCTCTATCGATACCATGGGCGATGGCCTGACGGATGATTGGATCGGCCAGGAAGGGGGCATTGGCTGATTCGAGATTAAAAAGAAGGAGGGTGAAGCCGGGCATGGGTGAGGTGAAGAGTTGCAGGTCGGTCATTGCCTCGGCCCGGCCTATGTATTCTGGCAAGATGCGGCTGACGCCATGCACTTCACCCTGTTCGGCTGCCACCAGGATACTTTGATAGTCCGGGTAGAATCGGAATTCGAGTGCATCGAGATAGGGAGGTTGTTCGAACTCGCGGGACACCGGTTCCAGCCGTATATGTTGGCTATCGATCTCGGTGACTCGGAAGGGGCCGCTACCGATGGGCTGGGTGTTGAGTTGGGCCCGCGCCAGCTCCCGCGGTTTGTAGCGCTGCCAGTAATGTTTGGGCAAGACGCCGAACCATCGCACCGTTGTGTAGTCAGGAAATGCGGCGTATGGTTCAGATAGCTGGAAAACGACCGTACGATCATCGATCTTTCTGGCTATCACCGAACGCCAGAGTACGGCCAAGTCGGGCAACACCTGAAGGCCAGGGTCCTGCATCAGTTCGACAGTGAAGATCACATCGTCGGCTGTGATGCGTAAGCCGTCGTGCCAACGGGCGTCGGGCCGCAAAGTGAAGGTAAAGACATCGCTGGCCGGGCTGACCTCCCAGCTTTCGGCCAGGTCAGGCTGCAGTTCCCCGCGTTGGTCGAAGCGTAAGAGACCGTTGAAGATGAGCGCGCAAAGATCCCGGTCCACTTCATTGTATTGGCAGAGAACCGGGTTGATGTATTGGGGATTGCCTGCTACCCCTTCCACAAAGACGCCCCCGCGTGCGGGGACGAATTCAGACGTGTAAGTGTAAGTTGCGTAGCTAAGCAGGGCGACGACCAGCAACAGGCCCAGGAGGGCCAAAACCGCCTGCCAGCGTACGTGACGACTCAAGGTATCAGCGGGACTTGGGGTCGCAGGCCGTTAGCCGATGACGTAGGCTGCGATAATCGATAGGATGAAGAAAAGGGCGGTGACGACGACCGTCGCCTGGTAGATGGTTTTTTCCAGGCCACGGCGCGTGCGGTACACGGTCGTGTCACTACCAAACATGCTGCCCGCGCCGCTATTCTGGGTGCCAAGCACGACCAGTACGACGAGGACAACGCCTATAATGATTTGGGCAATGAGGATAAATGCTTCCAAGGGTAATATCTCCTCTAGATGGGTCAGCGGACGATTATAGCATTGCTGGCGGGAGGGAACAAATATGGCGCTTCGAGTGCGGGGCGCCGCCATGCATCCATCTTGGTGCTCTTCCCGCTTGTCAACCCGATACTTCCAGTATCTGATCAGAAATGAGATATAAATAAGGCAATGGAAATTGCTTGGCGTAAAGTACGAACCGCCCTCAGGCGCTGTGACCAGGTCCTGATGACTTTTAACAAATTATACGGTAGTATATCGGGAGCTAGTTTTTCAGCACACAGAGTTGAACACGATCGAAGACACTATGACCCACCATTATTTCACACCTCAGATTTATCACACGACCCTCGGATCGCACGAGCCGGTGCTGCGGATCGAACATGGCGACACGGTCTCGACCACCACTGTCGATGCCGCCGGAAAAGATGCGAGCAATGAGCAGGTGACGCCCCCCGGCAACCCCCAATCCGGCCCCTTCTACATCGATGGCGCTGAACCGGGTGATACGCTCGCCGTTACGTTAGACCATGTGGCACCCAATCGCAGGGTCGGGTTCAGTTCCGGGGTTATTGCGCCCAATGTTCTAGACTTTGGTCATGTGCCTGCTTTCGACGATGATATCAACTATCTCGAATGGGGGATAGATTCCGAGAACGGCACGGTTCGCGCCCTCGGCATGGACCGGCTCAACAATCTGATCCTGCCCCTCAACCCCATGGTTGGGTGTTTTGGGGTGGCGCCTGCACGCGGGCAGGCGATCTCTACTGCGACATCCTCCACTCACGGCGGCAACATGGATTACCGGGGATTCGTTCAGGGCGTCAAGGTTCATTTCCCCGTATTCGTCCCAGGCGCCCTCTTCCATATTGGGGACGGCCACGCCCTGCAGGGTGACGGGGAGATCGTTGGCACTGGCATTGAAATCTCCTTGGATGTGACCTTCTCCGTACTGGTGATAAAGGGTCAGGAGATCGGTTGGCCCAGGGCGGAAAACGATACCCACATCATGACTTTTGGCAATGCCAGACCACTCGACCAGGCAGTCCAGCATGCCACAACGGAGATGATTCGCTGGCTGCACACGGATTATGGTCTGGATACCCGCACGATTCACGTTCTGCTCGGCCAAGTGGTCGAATACGACGTCGGCAACATGTTTGATCCGGCTTACACGATGGTCTGCAAAGTGTCCAAGAAAGTCTTGGCAGACATCACTTGATCGTTACCTCTAGCAAATGTCAGATTCAGACTATAACGACAAGCTTGATGCTTTGGTGCGCAGTATCAACCCTCGATACAAGCTCCTGCGAACATGGCAGTTCACGGGTGGTGTCTCCGCTCAGGTGACAGCGCTTGAGATCGAGCAACCTGATGGTCACAGGCAGAAAATGATCGTCCGCCGCCATGGTGAGGTGGACCGCAAGCAGAATCCGCTGATCGCGGCAGACGAATTCAAGCTCTTGCAATTATTGCGATCCCAAGGATTAGCGGTACCGACGCCTTATTATTTCGATCAGTCTTGTGAGAGCTTATCCCTCCCGTACCTTGTCATTGAATACATTGAGGGCGAAACTGATTTTTGCCCAAGCAATCTGGCCGATTATATCTATCAACTGGCCACACACTTGGCCAAGTTTCATCGTGTACTTGAGTCGCAGTTTGACCTATCTTTTCTTCCCAAGCAGGGCAATGGTTTTGTTGAACGTCCTGAAAAGTTTGACGAATCATTGCACGAAGGGCGTATTCGAGAGACATTGACAGCCATGTGGCCCCTACCTCAAATCAACGAATCGGTATTACTTCATGGCGATTTCTGGCCTGGCAACGTGTTATGGGTAGAGGGTCGGCTCGCTGCCGTAATCGACTGGGAGGATGCCACTGTAGGAGATCCACTTGCGGACGTTGCAAACAGCAGGCTCGAGATCCTGTGGGCCTTCGGGAAAGACGCCATGCATCGTTTCACTGATCACTATCAGTCTATGACAACCATCGATCTCACCAATCTCCCTTATTGGGATCTATGTGCTGCCTTGCGTCCTGCCTCGAAAATCGGCCAGTGGGGACTCACCCCGAGCACCGAAAAGGCAATGCGGGCAGAGCACAGATGGTTTGTCGATCAGGTATTGGAGAAGTTGAACGAGGTCGGATAGCCGCTGCTACTATTGTTTCAGCTGAACCTACAGTCGGGTTTTCAACCACAGCCGGTGGATGTGAATATGGAGAATGTGATAGACACTGGCCAATAGGTGGCAATGCGGTAGACATAGTCTACTGGTCGATTATCTGAGTGGTTGTATATGAATTCGGGTAATTAGGTGACATCTTCATAGGGTGATAATAGGGATCCGCCAATACATAGGCGCCCATCATTCGATGGCGATCTCCTCCAAGATAACGAATGTACCCGACGGGTTGCCGGCTTCATCTAAAATATCGAGACGTTGTCCGTTATCAGGGCGAAAAAGACCTGTCAAAAGAGTATAGGTGCCTGCCGGCGTATCTGGGTTAACTTCGATAAAATGCGGATCGACTGTCAGGTTTTCGATGTACCAACTGGGAGGTGTAAAGGTACCCCACCCTGGTGGCTTGTTGGATTGTCCCCAAATACCTCCTGGGCTATCAGTTTGGATTCCTCCCTCCAAGTGTGTGAAAACAAAGTATTGATCGCTTAAGTTTTCAAGTCCGTCCCAATAGAGAATTAAAGAAAGGGAGGTATCGGATTTTTTGAGACTGTAACCAATGAGATGTATGTCATTGCCAAAATCGACCACTAAAGATTTCTGGGGATGTGGGGATCTCAGAAATGTTGCGGGTGTAGCAGATTGATTGGCGTCATTTTCTAACATACGTTCTTCGATTGGTATCTCACCACCACTACTATGGGATAATTGGTAAATGCTAATACCTTTTTGGTTTAACATTTGAATCCTACCGGCTAAACCATAGTCAGCATCCAGTTCCGCAGGATCTACATGGTACTTGCCCGTGCCTTCTACCAAATCGTCTGCAATGAGAACGAGATCAGGCGTTAGGCGATTTGTTCTTACAGCAGTTGGGGCGTACCAAAGCGGTATCTCTGGTTTTTCATTTGTAGCAAATGTCCCTTCCAGATCACCCGAGTCGAACAGGGCTCCAACAGCTTTCCATCCGCTACGATGTACAAAGCCAAAAAGCCCTTTGGTTGGTTTTCGACTTGCATAAGGTTCAGGTGCCCAGTACAAAGTAGAGCGACTTGCCGGCCAATCCTGAACATACTCGACGTCGGTTCGTAAATAGAGCATGAAGAGATACCCGCCGATTAGAAGGCCTAGAATAAAGGCAGAGAATACAACCAGAGGTCGGGCGAGCAGTTTTGATCGAGCGGCACCCCAGATCATTGTGACGGTTAGTGCTGCCAGGAGGATCCATGGAACCATCACCGTATAAATATGTGTACGAGGATCACCTATCAAGAAGTTATATCCGATAAAACCGGCTGAAAACCATAGCACAACCGAACGTTCAGCAACAGAGAGTTGTGGTGAGAGAAAAGCACCCATCAAGATGATAAACATTATGATCGCAGCAAATTCTGATCGGTCGGGGCCAAATAACATCGGTCGCACTAGTAATGCTGTGAAGACAAGAACGACAATAGCTGGCACCCAATACTGACCGCCCGGTAAGCATCTGATCCAGCGATTCTTGTAATATGTCCAAATCAACCAGCCGATCAACAATACCGTCAACAGAGCTACATAATAAAACGAATTATACAGGACCGAATACCAGATGAATCCTTCGAGCTTGTTCTTGATCAGTTCCGCGCCTATACGACTGCCAAGATAGGCACCTGTCACATTGGCCTGCGGACTGAGGAAATAGGGCACAAAGAAAAGTCCTGTTACTAATACCAGTACGACAGTAGCAATACCGAGTGTCCAAATGCGACCGCGCCTGTCCTTTCCATTGACTTCTCTCTCCTTAAAAATACTTACGATGGCTATATAGATCAGCGCCGGTACAACGATAACTGCATCAAAATGTGCAAGTAGTCCAGCCCCGAGGAAAAGCGCTGCAAGCATTGCCCAGCGATTATGTTGAGTATCACACCATTGCCAGGCGCAATACATAGCCAACGCACTCATCCAGATCACGATGGCCTGATATTGAACAATTCGAGAGAAGGCGAGTAAGAATCCGTTGAAGACAAGCAGAAAACCCGCAACCAAACCTACGTGAACTGAAGATAGACGCATACCCGCTAGATATCCGGTAGTGATGGTCATGATACCGGCAAAGGCAAAGGGTAGCCGGGCAAATGCCTCTGTCGTGGTTCCGCTGAGCCGCCACAAGAGCATAGGAAGGAGTATCTCAGCTGGTCCTTTTTTGCGCTGAAAGATAAGAGCTTGCTCGAACCCTTCTAGCGCTCTGGCGGCTGGTACCATAGCCTTGATTTCATCGCCTTGAAACTCACTATATCCCAACGCCACAAGCCGGAAGAATGCAGCTATGACCAAGAACAGCATAAGAATCAGTAAGTGCCTATGCAGGTTAGGCCTATCGTATCCATCTCGACTTGCTGCTGAAAACGCCCATCCGAACAAACCCGCTACGGTAATTACATTCAAGACGACGAGGATATGCCATAGAGCAATGGCTCCGGGAAGGTAATGCAACACTAATGCGACGATCAGTGCAATTGCATAACTAAGTCCAGTGCCGATTGTGATTTGTACAAGCCTTGATGTATATGGAACCGTGACTCCAATCCAGACCAGGCCGGGCAATAGACAAAGCGCGAATGCCCCCACCATGCGCAGCACGCTACCTTCGCCAGTCAGTATCAAGATATTGGCTACAAGAAGTAGAATTAAAGGGTTACGTAGTTGCATTAATATCAGGACATCCTAGCGCTTAGATCGAGTTGGTTCAGGACTTAGGACAGAATGACTTGCCGAATTGCTCCCTGAAAGGGCGGAAGAGTTCCGCAAGTTATTGAATTCTCTGTCCTAAGCCTATATTTCGCACCTTTGAAATCAGAAACTTACAGCTGTCATTTGGGGCATTATTCGCTTCACAACAGGGTGACTAATGCTTCAGATAGGCTGAGAACAAGTATTCGTCAGAATCCACTAATACTTTCGGGTTATTTTTCATGCGCTGCTCGATTTCTTTCTCAGAAACTGCGAAATACAGGCTAAGTAGTAAGTAGCATGAACAGTATTACCGCGGATGGCAGGTTTCGCTTAATTGTAACTCAGAGTTTAAAACAGGGGATAGTTAAGTGGACTGCAAAGTTATCCAGGATATTGAGTCAGGCCAGAAGCGACAGTCCCCTGTTGCCGTGTGTTATCTCAAACATCTGTTGCAAAGCACTGTCGAATCTAGTACTATCAAGACTCCATTTACCTTTAGCACAAAGAGGATGACAATGACAGAGATTACACAACTGACAATGGCAGCGCTGGAGGCCGGTCTGGAAACAATCCGGCAGTCGCCTACAAACAACGGTAGTTTAGATATGATTGTGCGACGCCCCAAAATTGGCGAGCGAGAAGTCATTGAGCAGGGGGAACTAGATTTGGTGGAAGGACTGGTGGGGGATAATTGGAAAGCCCGCGGTAGTTCTCGCATGAAAGATGGAAGCGCCCACCCCGAGATGCAGATTACCATGATGAATTCTCGCCTTATTGCGTTGGTCGCTCAGAATAAAAAAAGGTGGCAACTGGCCGGTGATCAGCTATACATCGACATGGACCTGAGTGAAGACAATCTGCCCGCCGGTACCCAGATCGCACTAGGCTCAGCCGTTGTGCAGATATCCCCTGTTCCGCATACGGGATGTAAATTGTTCGTGGAACGATTTGGCATCGATGCGATGAAATTCGTTAATTCCCAAAAGGGAAGACAACTGCGATTGCGTGGCGTGAACGCGAGAATCGTTCAACCCGGTGTTGTTCGGGTCGGCGATGTCGCCACGATCTTCGAAGAATAGCGTCACATGCACCTATCTAAACGTGCTCAAAGGAAGGGATCGTCATTTACCAGAAAACTATACTATCGTCGAGGCGAGCGTCGCATCGCTAGACGCTTTCATCCTATTATTGGAAGAAGTTGGCGCCTGGCTTTGGGATCGAGGGGTCAAACAATGGGCGCCGGGCTCGTTTACCAAGAACCGTTCAAGGCTCGAACATTTTATTGAACACGGATGCCTGGTGCTGGCCTATCGGGGAACCGATCTCGTGGGAGGTTGTATCCTGTCAGAGGTGAATCCGGGCTGGCCCGAACACTCGGAACATGCCATGTACCTGAACTCCTTGGCAGTAGCCCGGTCTGCAGCGGGCAAAAGGTTGGGCACGCACATTATAAACACCTGCATCGAGGTCACAGGCAGGCGATGTAAAACGATCATCCGCCTGGATTGCTGGGACGGCAATGACTTCTTGAAGTCCTATTACCGACGAGAAGGATTCACCATGCTTGAGGCGCACTGGACGGGGGACTACACCATCAGGTTTTTTGAGATGCAGGTCTGAGCGAGTGCAGCGTCGAGATGGTAGAATGGTCCCATCCCAAACGACAGCCACTCAACGAAATCCAATGATGACCTCACTTGAACACGCCCCCAATCTTACAACACAAACTGCTGAAGCATTGGCTGCTGAACTGTATGGACTGGATGCCGGCGCAAGTGCCATGCCAAGCGACCGTGATCAGAATTTCTTATTACACACGACAGAGGGCGAAAAGTACGTCCTGAAGATCGCCAACGCCAAGGAGAATCGGGCGGTAATAGAAGCGCAAAACGAGATGATGATGCATGTTGCATCACGGATCTCCGAGCGCGACACCATCACAACGCGTGTTATTCCAACTCTAACCGGCGAGCGCTCCGCACAGGTTAAAGCAGAACAAGGTGATCGCCTGTTTGTCCGTCTGGTAACATATATCGAAGGTAAACCGATGGCAGAAGTGCGGCGGCATTCCCACGCGCTTTTACAGGATGTGGGTCGTTGCCTCGGAGAAGTTTCCGTCGCTCTGCGTGACTTCGATCATCCGGCGCTTCACCGCACCTTCGCCTGGGATCTGGCCAACGCCCTGGATGTGGTGCAGGCCTATCGCCCCTTGATCACTGAACCCGACCTGGGTGGATGCATCGACCTCCTGGTAAATGATTTCGAACGACATACGGTACCCTTACTACCCAAGCTGCGGCGTAGCGTCATTCATGGTGACGCCAACGACTACAACGTGATCGTCGGCGGGGGTGAGGATCTCTATTCGAGGTACCAGCAAGTGGTGGGGCTGATCGACTATGGTGACATGGTATACAGCTACACGGTTGCCGATCCGGCGATTGCTGCGGCTTATGCACTTCTCGATAAACCCGATCCCTTGGCGGCGGCAGCAGATCTCATTCAGGGCTACCATACCGCCAACCCTCTCACAGAAGAGGAGATCGAGGCATTATATGGTCTGATTGTGATGCGACTATGTGTCAGCGCCTGCATGGCTGCGCGCCAACAGCCACAACGTCCCGATGATCTTTATCTTGGCATCAGCCAGCAGCCGATCCGATCAACGTTGCCCACATTGGCAAGCATCTCCTATCGCTTCGCAATTGCAAACTTCCGACACGCCTGCGGCTTCTCTCCGTCGCCCAACAGCGAGCACGTGTGCAACTGGTTACAGGAGAATGCGGGGTCTTTCGAACCGATTCTGGGTGTATATCTAGGGAGCGAGCCTCTCCATGTCGTTGATTTGAGTGTAGACAGCCCCTTGCTCGAAGGTGATATGACACGGAATAGCGAACCGCTGCTAAGCGAACGCATCCTCGCTGAAATGGCAGAAGCCGGCGCCAACGTAGGTATTGGCCGATATGGTGAAATCCGCTATTTCTACACAACCGACGCCTTTGCTACGGGCGATGATCTGAGTTCCGAACACCGTACCGTACATCTTGGCGTTGATCTTTTCGTTGAAGCGGGTAGTCCTGTGTGTGCACCGATACCTGGTGTTGTACATGCCTTTGCCAACAACGTCTCCCCCTTCGATTATGGCCCGGTGATCATTCTGCAACACCAGATCGACAATGATGTACCTTTCTACACGCTCTACGGCCATCTCACTGAAAGATCCTTAGCAGGCCTGACGTTGGGACAGCGTATCGAGGCCGGAGAGAACTTTGCGGCGACGGGCGATGCGGCGGCCAATGGTGGTTGGACACCCCATTTGCATTTTCAGTTGATCATCGATCTGTTAGGTCTATCGACAGACTATCCGGGTGTTTGCCGTTTCAGTGAACGCCCCGTATGGCACGGCCTGTCACCGGATCCCACCCTGCTCTTGGAGATTTCTGAGAATCTGCAGTGGCAACGCCGGCCATCGAAGCGGGAAACTTTGCGGATACGAAAAAAGGTGATCGGTCGTAATCTCGGTGTCAGCTATAACGACCCGGTGAAGATCGTACGTGGCGCCATGCAGTACCTGTTCGATGAGAGCGGGCGCCAATATATCGATGCCTACAATAATGTGCCTCATGTAGGCCACTGCCATCCCCGTATTATCGAGGCAGCGATGCGCCAGATGAAGGTACTCAATACCAACACCCGTTATCTTCACGATACCCTCAATCATTTTGGCGAACGGCTGATTGCAACCTTACCCGAGCCGTTGAGCCTCTGTTTTTTCGTCAATTCGGGCAGCGAGGCCAATGAATTGGCTTTGAGATTGGCGCGATCTCACAGCGGAGAGCGCCATATGATCGTGCTCGAAGGCGCGTACCATGGGCATACCACCTCTCTGATTGACATCAGTCCTTACAAGCATGATGGGCCAGGCGGCATGGGCGCGCCCAAATGGGTACACACCGTTCCGGTCGCAGATGTCTATCGCGGGGCATACAAGGCGGATGATCCACTGGCGGGAACCAAGTACGCTGCTGCGGTTCAATCCGCCATCGAAACCTTACAAATCGAAGGGCGAGGTCTGGCCGGTTTCATCGCCGAATCCTGCCCAAGTGTGGGTGGGCAAATCATTTTCCCTGAAGGCTATCTGGCGGAAACGTTCGAGCATGTGCGCGCGCAGGGCGGTCTCTGTATTTTGGATGAAGTGCAGACCGGCTATGGGCGTATCGGTAGCCATTTCTATGCGTTTGAAGCGCAGCAGGTCGTGCCTGATATCGTCGTCTTGGGTAAACCGATCGGCAATGGATATCCTATTGGTGCAGTCATTACAACGCCAGAGATCGCGGCATCTTTCGATAACGGCATGGAGTTTTTCAGCACTTTTGGCGGCAGCACTGTGTCCTGTGCGATTGGTCTCGCCGTGTTGGAGACGGTGATCGACGAAGATATGCAATCGCATGCGCTGGCGGTAGGCGATCACATGTTGGCGCGCATGCGCCCCTTTATCGATCGCTATGCACTGGTTGGCGACGTGCGAGGGTCGGGGCTATTTTTGGGGCTCGAGCTAGTACGTGATCGTGAGACATTGGAACCGGCTGATGCGGAGGCGTCTTACATCTCGAACCGCATGCGAGATCACGGCATCCTTCTGGGCAGCGACGGCCCCTATCATAACGTCATCAAGATCCGACCACCGATGCCCTTCTCGACCGCTGATGCTGATCGCCTGATTTTCGCGCTAAACGATGTACTGGCTGAGGTAGAAAATCTGTGGACTTAATCGGATTTCCATCACTCTGGAGGATCTATGAACATCCGAACCATTATCAAATCCCAATACCATGCCTCCCTCGATATGTTGGGGCAGACTATCGTCAAATGTCCGGAATCGCTCTGGCAATCAAAAGCACCAGCAGCGTTCTACTGGCATGTGGCCTACCATGCCCTGTTTTACACGCATCTCTACCTTCAGCCCGGTGAAGCCGACTTCGAACCCTGGGCCAAGCATCGAGATGAAAGCCAGTTCCTGGGGTCGCTACCCTGGCCGCCGCATGCTGAACCTAAAATCCCCGATCCCTACACACGGGATCAGGTACTCGAGTATCTAGATTTCTGCCATCAGCAAGTTGATGCTCAGTTGGATTGCGTTGATCTCGAAGGCGCCTCGGGCTTTGACTGGCTGCCATTCGACAAGCTGGAGTTGCAGATTTATAACATCCGCCACATCCAAAGTCATGCCGGAGAGTTAAGCCAGCGTCTGGCAGAGGCCGGGATCGAGATCGATTGGATCGGTATGAGGCAGATGGATGAGGGCGCCTAAATTGTCGCTCTCAGGACTGGCAGTCCTCCCAGGTCGGAGTCTTTACCGGCGTAGATACTACGGACTGCCAGTCCTATAATATGCGAGTCCCACTATCACTGAATACGTGGCAAAAAGACCTTGATCGCTTTGAAGTATAGACGAGAGAGTCCCGTTGTTGTCCCGGCAGACATATTAGCGATGGTATTGAACTGTGCCGTCGTGCTGGTAGTGCGGATACCCTGACTGCTGGTGAGATTTTCGGGAATCGTGGCCGACCAGTTGCCGTCAGAGTCTGCCGTTACCACGGCCAAAGACTGCAACGCTTCCTTGATGCTGTCCATGTCATCTAAGAAGAGTTCGACGGTGCAATTTGGACAAGGGCTGCCAGTGCCATGGGTTCCGCTTACTGACTTGCCATTGATTTGAGTCACTTTAGCGGGGTTGAAGGCAAGCATGGCGTCTGGTAGGCTGGGTCCAAGCTGGATGGCGTCTTCTGCTTCGGGATTGCCCTCCACTTGGGGCCAGGCTGCGGTTCTTTTGATGATGTTTGAACGCAGAGTATTGGCATCATAAAGAGCACCGTTGAGTGAGATAGCCGAGAGTGCGGAGTCGGTAATCTGGTTATCGCTGACCATCACCTTTTCAGGTCCGCCGATCAAGTAGATGCCCCGGCCGCATACGCCGACTTCGTTGTCGCCAGCGTCAATGCCGATCTTGTTATTCGAGATCGTATGTTCATCGCCGGTGGCTCGCACTGCCGCGGCCTGGGTTGATATTTGGAAAATCTCTTGACGCAAGCCTGCAAAGACATTTGTTTCGATTTGATGTTCATTGCCTTCGAGGCTGATGCCGCCTCCGCCGAGCCAATCGACCGTTGTGCAAATAAGCTTGGGGTCAGTCTGCTTGTTGGGTACCGTGCCGTTGGCGATCGTGCCCACATAGTTGGATTTGAAGCTGTTCCCCTCACCTCGCATGGCCGCGGCAACACCGTCGAAGCCAAGGAATACGTTGGATTGCACGATGTTGTCTTCGACATTGGCACTTAAGGCGACACCGGCACTGCCACTACCATCTTCCGGCTCATCATCGCGCAAGAAAACGTTCAGGCCGTCAGAACTAAGGCCAAACCAGTTGTTTTCGATGATGTTATCGTTCGAATTGACGATGAGGTGGGTCTTGAAATTCTGGAACCCCAATCCTTGCACCACATTACCGTCATGCCCACCGGCATTGTTTGTGCCGATGATGATGCCATCCCTGTTGCCAGTACCCGGGCCAATGAGGATTATTTTCGGTCCGTCCGCGCGTCCATCGGGCTGCGTCGCTCCATCGATAGTGATCTCCCCACCTTCAAGTGCTCTGAACACCGATGGGTCGGATGTGCTCATCACCTCGATTTCCCAGACGCCCAAACTATCATCGTAGCCTTCATCCTCTTCGTCGGGGATATCGAACTGGATGAGAATGGGGCGTTGGCCTGCTGAGAGACTGCGAGCCTGCACGATAGCGCGGCGCAGCGTGCAGGGAGTTGCATTTGTACAAGTTCTGCTTTTACTGTTGTCGGGATCGGCGCCACTATCGACTGTGATAATAGTGACAGGATCAGAGGGCGTGATTGCGTCTTCATCGACGGCATATGCCACGCTGAAATGACCGGCGATGAACAAGACCACCAGGCTCGCGACCATGATCTGCAACGGCACGATAAACCGTACGGGAGCTTTCATGAAACTTCCTCCTATGACCGTGATAGAATGGTATTTTGAAATACGCTAACTGCGTATGGCCATCAGCTTAGATCCCGGTGTGATGGGTGGGGTCCGTCGATGCGGTCTAATCTGTTTAGGGTGCGTCCTAAATGAGTTGGAGACATAATGTGTCACCAGGTTTCGACCTAGGTTCGTCAACATAACCCCCCATTTCGGAGGTTCAGAAGGCCTGAACCGACCTCCAAACATGATAGTATCGCAGGGTGTTATGGCCCTTCTAACTCAAAAAGGACACACCCAAATTATATACAGGGCAGTTCCGAAAAAAAGGTGTTGGCCAAGTCTACTACAGAGTAGGTCTGACTTCCACAGACCGTGGCTGAGAAGAGATACGGAAAAATGACCGCCACCTGTTCAGAGTGATTGAAATCTGGTGGCGGTCGTGTGTAACGATGCGTGATAAAACGCGGAATGCACCGAGTTTTACGAGTTATGGATCCGTTGAGACATGTAGGGGGCCGCCGTCTACGGGGATGTCATTCTTATCATGAGGTACGCTTACTAGCACTTCGCCACTACATGTTCCACCTGGAAGGCCGTCATCTGCCGTGAAACTGATATGATAGACACGACCATCGCCATCGCCGGGAGCATTCTTGGTGCCTGAGCGCTCGGCGCGTACTTCGGCCGTATTATGTGGTTTACTATCCATTATGTTGCCATCAGGTGTAAACTTGCCATCACCATAGGTGTCTACCGGTTCGTCCTGTTCGATCGCATCAATAGTGATGGTGAAAGGATCACCATCGGGATCGGTGACACCAAGGACGTCGATTGGCACCCACTTGTGGTTGGGAGGCCAAAGCTTGTCTTGGCTCGGATAGGCATTGCTGCAGTCAGGTGGTTGGTTCGACAATATCGTTAAGTCCTCTAGAACGGGTGATTCGCCTGTGCTAGCTCGCTGGAAGGTCACCCGAACCCGAAGAAACTCGCCATCGGGGACAGTAAGATCCGCTCCATTAGTCACTTCCTCTTCTGCTGAGAACACCCCACCGGTGCTACTGGCGGCGTAGACCTTGATCTCGCTATCGCTGGGCTCGTCACTATTCCAGGTCACATAGCCCCAGACTGCGTCGACAATGGTACTTTCGTGGTCGATGGTCCACGTGCCAAAGTTCGGTGGAGCGATCAGGGTGCTACCGGTCATGTCACTGTAGTTGTAGGGGCCGGCACCTGAGCCCAGACTAACCGTCAGGTCGACTGCTCCCAGTCCGTCGCCGCCTGCATTTGGATCAATACGCATGACATTGTCTGAATTGTAGTTGGTGACCCACACTTTGCCGGCTGCATCAACAGCCACACCTGTCGGGTGATTGCCTACAACGATTGTAGCCTTCAAGTCGCCATCGTTATCGAGCCGAGTGACGTCGTTGCTGACACTGTTGGCCACCCAGACGTCATTGTCAGCCGTCACCACTACTCCTCGTGAGTTTGTTCCATGAGTTACCTTAGGGAAGCCAGTTTGGATGACACCCACGGGACTGATTTTGTCAATGGTGTGCATGCCCCACATCGCATTCCAGACATAGCCGTTGGAGTCGATACCCAGGCCGTAGGACTGTGATACGGGAATGCAGGTTCCTGTACTGGTCGCAATGTCATAGCGCAGCAGCTGGTGCTGGGAGATACTGGCTGACCACAGCACACCGTTGCCGTCGATCAGTCCGCCATAGCCCCCGCACCCCTCGTTGGCCGCGGAGAACGAGTTAAGGATCGCCCCCGTCAATTCATCCAGCTTGTGGAAATCAGTTGGAAAGAAAGGATAGCCAGCGACCCAAGCATCGTTGTTGGTGTCCACCGACACGTGACGCGCATTCCATGCGCCTGGCAGCCGCTGGAAGATGAGAATGCACTCATCCTTGGCATCCTGGACCTGAGCCACGTGCGTAGCACCATCGGTGCTGCCCACGCCATCGGTGATGTTGGGCCAGTCCTTGACGTCGCCCAGGCCGGTCGAGGTGTCGATGACGCCATTGCCATTGCGGTCCACGCACTGGCCATTCTCCTCCAGGCCGATCTTGACCGCGGAACCGTGTCGTTTGTCGTTGATCCATCCATCCTCATCGCGGTTGGCAGACCAAACGTTGCCGTTGCCGTCCACAGTAGTTCGGGATGGATTACCCTGCATTCCGTTAGGCCTGGACAAGTACTCGCCCAGAACCTGACCGGTGTTGGTGTCAATCTTGACGATCGTATGCAGGTCGGAGGCAGCCACCCAGATGAACTCGAATGGCGTAGCCTCACTGTCTAATTGTAACTGGTTAGGCACGTCGTCATGATTCACATTGACCAAGGTCCCAAGATCAAAGTCAGCATCCAATGTATACGTCGCTGGATTTCCAGGCGGAGGACCAGCAAATACAACTCCGCTTGCCGCCAATAACATAAGGCTGATCAACATTATCCCCATAAACCACACTTTCTTCTTCATTTCTAACTCCTTGCCCATCATTGGACATTTTAGAGCTTTCAAATTGTTTGGTTAAAATCGATTTGTTGGTTTAACCCTTTTCATCACCTCCTACTCAGCACAAAGAATCGGGTACACGGAGCACCTGCCCCAGCGACCCAATAAAAAAACACCCAACAGCCATGAATAACTTGACCGGGGTGCAAAGTGCGGTGTGAGCGTTACGCTTTACCAATGAATCAACAATGATGCTAAATATGGTATGGCATAAAGCTATTCAGATTTTAGAACTATTCATTTGACCCCTTCAGTTTACTCTCATCGAAATCAATTGTCAGTATTCTGCCCATCAATTCACCCTTGGTGCTCCACTAAGCTTTGCTCTAACCCCCGCCGTTGATTCGCCAACACCGCTAAAACGCCGAAAGCGAGCGTCAGGGCCAGACCTACCATGCTGACACCGGTCATACCGCCGCCGGCAAAGATGGCGCCCGTACTCAGGCTGCCCGCCCCGGATGCCAATGCTACCAATACTTCGCTCGCGCCCTGGATGCGGCCTTCCTCGCCTGTCACTAACCCAACAGTCAAGAGAGATGATCCGGCGATAAAACAGAAATTCCACCCTAGCCCAAGCAAGAACAAAGCAAAAGCTAGCGGCAGCATTTCATTCGATAGGGGAGCAAGTATAGCAGAAATCGCCAATATCAAGGCGCCGACAAGGATGATCAGGTAGGCGCCAAAACGATTGACGAGTCGCCCAGTGAGGGCCGAGGGCGCAAACATGCCGATCGTGTGCGCCATAATCACCAACGATATCGACTGAAAAGAATGGGCGTGATCATCCATGTGCAGGGGTGTGATCACCATGATCAAGGTCATGACCAGCTGGCCGATGACCAATGCTGCGACCGCTACCTGCACGTATCGCAGCTTTAGGATCTCCCTAACCGACCTACCGATGTCATTCTGTTTCTGATCTGTGGTATCAGATCCGATAGTTCGAGCGATTGACATCGGGTCGGGACGAAGCAAAAATTCTGTGAGCAGGAGGGCCAGTAGCGACAGGACCGCACCTACAACATAAGGTCCGATAAAGGCATCAAATCCCCTGCGCTCAACAAATTCACCGGAGGGAGCGACAAGTAGAGGTCCGATAATGGCGCCGACTACGCCGGCGAGTACAACCGTACTGATGGCTTTGGCCTTGCGCTCTGGCACTTCTACATCGGCTGCCGCGTAGCGACTCTGATCACTGACAGCACGGCCCATCCCAATCAGAGCGGCAGCCAAGCAAAAGCCAATAAAGGATTGCATGATCAATGTTGCGGCCCCAAACACAAATCCGAGAACAGCCAATGCGTAACCCAAAACGAGGCCCGGACGACGCCCATAGCGACTCATCAACCAGCCCACGGGATAGGCGGATATGGCGCGTCCGATCAGCAAGGAAGTGGAGGGCAGTCCTGCTGCGCTGGCGCTTCCACTCAGTTCAACAGCGGCGATGGACATCAGTGTCACGGCAGCGAACATGCCGGCGCCGATCAGGCTTTGGCCGACAAAAAGGGTCCAGATCAGACGGCGGCGGGCGCCAGTTGTTACAATCGTATCATGCATTCATAAGTATTCCTGGTGTCAGTGTCGCCTGTATTGACAACGCGCTCGCACACATTAGCGTGCAACGAACCGATGCATGTTATGTGTGATCAGTGCAAACGTCAAACCAGAAACCAGGCGGGTGATCGTAGCGAGAGGTAGTAAAAATATGGTAGGATGGTGTAGGCACCGTGATCGATTAGCAGTTCCAGGCTAGTCGATTTTCGCAACGCAGATCGATTCAAGGAATTTCGCACTGTTGTATCAGTCATGCAAATCTAAACGCAAATAATGGTAGGATCGTGTTGAAAAGGAATGTAATTGTGGAACAGAAAATACACGAAATAAGCGGACAGAATATTGTAGAGATCATTTCAGATGAAATCGAGATCAGCAGTGTTCAAGAAAGCTTGGATATGATGGCGAGCGTTTATTATAGTGAGGCGTCGGGTATGGTAATTTACAAGCGCAATTTGAGTCCCGAATTTTTCGAACTGAAATCGGGACTGGCGGGTGAAATTCTGCTGAAGTTCTCCAATTACCACATGAAACTGTCGATAGTGGGAGATTTTTCTAACTACAAAAGCAGTAGTCTAAAAGCATTTATCGTCGAATGCAACAGGGGCAAGCAATTTTTCTTTGTAGCTGATATCGAGGCTGCTTTGCAGAAGATGACAAGTTAAGATATATCTCGACAATAATCGTGAACCCGAATCAACGTTGAGTAAGATTGATCCCGTATGGCACTGGCTTTTCAGCAATCGAAGAGGATTGCTTCAAGCTGATGGTATAGGATACTACGATGACTCAGGGCTCATCCTTGAAGAGAAATAGCTTTGCCCACTCAGTAACCATGAGCACCGCAGCAAAGGTAATGCTAACCCCCGAACAAGAAACCCTGCTGATTACGCTGTACGCCAAAGCGCAGGCGGATAACCCCTTGTTCTTTGACCCTCTGGCCCAAGACGTTCTCGCTCGGGTAGACTATAATTTTGCTGATCTGCGGGTCCCTTACAAGACCGTTGTTCTGGTCTGCCAACGGGCAAAGAAGCTGGACAAAATCACACGGGATTTCTTGGTAGAACACCCAGACAGCGTGGTGATACAACTGGGCTGCGGGCTGGATAGTCGATTCTGGCGTGTCGACAACGGACAAGTCGACTGGTATGATTTGGATATGCCAGCGGTGGTAGAGCTTCGCCGCCAGTTCCTCACTGCAAGCGAACGTTACCACCTGATCGCCGCCTCCGTAACCGATTTGGAGTGGGTAGACAGAGTCACCGCGGACGGGCGAGCGCTGCTGGTGGTGGCGGAAGGATTGCTGATGTATCTGGACGAGGCTGATGTCAAGCGTCTGATTCTCCGACTTCAAGAGACTTTCCCGGGCTGCTGTCTGGCCGCCGATGTCTTCAATCGACTCACAGCACGCTCCGCCAGCAGTCATCCCTCATTAAGACGCACAGGAGCTACCATTGGCTGGGGGATTGACGACTCTTACGAATTGGAGTCATGGGCCCCAGGGATCCGCCTCCTTGAAGAATGGTATTTCAGCGGTGATCCCAATCTGGCCCGACTCAACCGTGGGTATCGTCTGGCATATAAACTGGCAGGAGCCTTCAACATGGTGCGAAAAGCACATCGCCTTGTGTACTACCAACTGTAACCATCCTCGATCGTACCTTCGCCCTAATCCCCCTTATCGAGGATTCATCCCTATGACTCAACAGATCATCAGATTCTATCGCTAGTGGGAGGCCTTTGGGCAGTTTTCGAACTTTGCGAAGTATCCTATCACAATTGATGACAAAGAGTGGCCGACATCTGAACACTACTTCCAAGCCCAGAAATTCGCAGGCACAGAGCATGAAGAGGCCACATCGTGTTCTAGACTGATGATCGGAACCAGTTGGTAATAGGCAGACGCCGGTCTTTGCCAAAAGCTCTGGCCGTGATTTTGATGCCGGGAGCGGCCTGGCGCCGTTTGTACTCGTTGCGATCCACCATGCGCATGACACGCTCTACCAGGCTCGCGTCATAGCCCGCCTCCACGATCTCTGCACCACTCATGTCATCCTCAACATACATCTCCAGGATCTTGTCGAGAATGTCGTAAGCTGGCAGGCTGTCGGTATCGAATTGGTCGGGACGCAACTCGGCGGAGGGGGGTTTGGTAATGGAATTGGCGGGTATCGCTTCCTTCTCGCCCTGGGTGTTGCGCCAGCGCGCCAGTTCCCAGACCAATTCTTTGGGCACGTCCTTGATCACGGCGAAACCGCCCGCCATATCCCCATACAGGGTGGCATACCCGACCGCACTCTCACTCTTGTTGCCCGTGCTGAGCAGGAGCCAGCCGAATTTATTGGATAGTGACATGAGGATGAGACCACGCAGGCGGGCCTGGATATTTTCTTCAGCCACCCCGAATTCAGCGCCCGCGAAGACCGTGTCAGGCGGGCCGTTGAGTGTTTCCAGCATTGCCGCAAATGGCTGTTCAATAGGCACGGTGAGATATTTGATGCCCAAATTCTCGGCCAGTTGCCTGGCATCATCCTGGGAATGATCCGAGGAATAGCGTGAGGGCATACTCACCCCCACCACATGGTCCGGCCCCAAGGCATCGGTGGCGATAGCTGCTGTGAGGGCGCTGTCGATGCCGCCACTCAACCCCATGAGGACGGTTTCGAATCCATTTTTGTGCACATAATCGCGCGTGCCCAGGACTAATGCCTGGTAGACCTCAGCCACCGGGTCGGGTTTCGGGGCGATAGCCTGAGTTACGTTCTCTGGGTCGGGTTCATCGACGTGATGCAGAGGTCGTAGTCCACTTATCCGGGGCGTCCGTTCGCCGGCTTCGGTCAGCTTGGCAACCAGTTCACGGTGCTGGCGTGAGCGAGGATCGTGCAAACGCCGCCGGAACACATCATCCAGATCCACATCCACCACAATCAGCGCTTCCTCGAAGGCGGGGCCGCGCCCCAGCAGTTCGCCTTCAGGTCCATACACCAGGCTGTGACCATCGAAAACCAGTTCATCCTGCCCCCCAACCAGATTGCAATAGGCGACGATTCCGACGTTGTCATTGGCGCGCGTGGCCATCATCCGTTCTCGCTCATCTCCCTTGCCTTGAGCGAAAGGCGAGGCGGAGATATTGACCAGTAATTCAGCGCCATGCAGGGCCTGCCACTGCGGCGGCCCACCTGCGTACCAGATATCCTCGCAAATACTCACGCCCACCCGGTCGCCCCCAAAATCGAAAACAGGGCTGCTTTTGCCGGCGCCAAAGTAGCGATTCTCGTCAAATACGCCGTAGTTTGGAAGATAGTGCTTTTGGTAGAGCCCCACTAACTCGCCATCCTGCAAAATGGCAGCGGTGTTGTAAACATCGTAGTCATTGGCAGCGGGATAACCCAGCACCACGCTAAGACCGTTGGTCTGGGCCTGGATATCCGCTAAAGCCCTGGCGTTGGCCGTGAGAAAGTCAGGTTTGAGCAACAGGTCCTCGGGCGGGTAACCGGAGAGCACCATTTCAGGAAAGAGTACCAGGTCGGCGCCGGCAGATCGAGCCTGTGCCAACCAGTCAAGAATGCGGGTCGTGTTACCGGGTATATCGCCAACGATGGGATTCATCTGTACTAGAGCGAGGCGAATCGTGCGCATAGGAGCACCACTGGGGTTTGAGTATGTACTGTTTGTATGAATCAATGACGCAATAAGCATACAACCCTATTTCCCGTCCGTCAAAACAAGTAGGAAAAATGAACCGTCTATCAAATCGTTTGTTTTACTACCGGACACTATTTGAAATGTCATTCCTTCGGCTTCGCTCAGGCCTGTCCTGAGCGAAGCCGAAGGAGTGACACAATGGAAAAATGTCCGGTAGAGAATCGTTTGATTATCGTCCTGTGGCTGAAATGCGCTTTTACGTTTCCTAGTTCTGATGGATTCTGTGGAGGGTATTCATGCCAGCACAGGAGGAAGAAATGAGGAGGTTATGAAGCCAGTTGTCATGGTAGACGAAACCGTTCAGTTTATGTGCAGGGGACACAGCCACATCACGGATACGCGCCCGAGGACAATAGGGCCAAAAGTTGTGAAGGATGGCCAGGAACGGATTTGTAGTTCGGCAGAGGAGCGATGGCCGTGGAAGAAACGAGAGCTGGCAAGCCAGCGGGCCATGGGCTCCATGTGGCGGTCAATCATGTTGCTGGTGCGGTAGGCGTCAGGGAAATCGAAAGCCAAAAGGAAGCGTTCTGTATGAGCGCAGAGTTTCTCGACAGCGGTCAAGGCAGTGCCGGAAAGGTGTTGCTGAGCCCAGGCCAGGAAGTCATCGGCTTGCTGACGGAAGGCTTGTGGGTCGCTAGCTCCATAAATGTCCCAGACCTGCTGGACGATCAGGGGGTAAAGGTCCTTGAAACGTTTCTTGCAGCAGTTGCGAATCTTGATGAAGGAATGGAGAAAGCACTGGATAATAACAATCATGGGGAAGAGTGCCTGCCAAGCGTTCTGAGTGACCACCAACCATCAGTATTGACCGTTTTTGGCTGATAATCAGCCTTCAACTGCCCTGTTTCCTTCTGAAAACAAGCATACGCTTCCCTGAGCGCCGGCTCGTCCGCTTTCATAGCCAAAGAAGCGCCCAAGACACAGTCGTCACCGACAGTTGTAGCAATATAGGCTTTTTCACCATTGAACCGCGAATGCTTTTCATCCGCTAACACATGCTCAGGTAGCTTGTCCGCCTCCTTCACCGTCGTGTCCACGATGCTATTCCGACCCAAACTTGCCGTTATCCGATACCAGTAGTTGTCATCTCGACCGAATACATAGGACAGCCCCCAAAATGGTACACCAAATCGTCGCAAGAACAAAGCTTTCTCTACATCATTCGTGAATCCGCTCATGTAGGGCATCACCTCACTCGATGCTATTGTCAACACCACCGGCTTTTCCTCCTTGTCTGAGTCTTTCAGCTTGATCCGGCGAAATCGTATTCCCGGCAGCTTGCTTGACTCCGGCAAAATACCATGCAGCACATACCCTTTCTCAGTGCCCACTGGAAGCAATTCAGGATAGCTTGCAATCATGCCATCCAACCATTCCCGAAAACGGACACCATCAGGCAATATCTCTTGATACGTACTCATGGCTATGGGTAGAATCACTCGTTTGTTGACCTTCGATACTTCACATCGTTCTGTGATATGATTTCGTTGAGGCAAGGTTGACAGTTCTCCGGACGGTTTTCTGTCTATTTTGCCTCATCTCTCCTCGATCCACAGAATCCGGTAGAACTAGAAAACGAGATAGTCTATGCCTATGATAACGACCCGTAACTAACCAGATGAACAAGCATCGCCTGGGCCCACCGCTCGCGGGGTGCTACACACAATGAGCCTAGATCACATCTGAGAAAAGGAGTCAATCATGAATTCAGACGTACAATCAAAGACGACGGAAAAGTTGAGTCGCCGCAGTTTTCTGCTCCGGGGCGGCGCTGCCTCTGTGAGCCTCATGGTGGCGGCTGGTGCGCTTAGACCAGTTTCTGCGCTTGAACCGGTTTCCGAAACTCGCGCCCACACAGCCAACGATTCAGTGGGAGCAACACTACTACAAGAAACCCAGTACCATGAAATCGTTCAGAAATTGGTGGAACTGATCGAAGAGAATGGCTGGCAGGACGATTTCGAGGAGGCTATTCAAAACGCACAGGCACACGACGTGGCCAGCATCAGCGACGTTCAAACGCTGGACGACTACTTGAACTACGTCAATGATCTTGTGACATGGACACCCAGGCAACAGGGTGATACGCGCTATGTCTATGACAAGATCGTTGAGTTCTATTTCTTCCTGGACCAGGAACCGCTAAGGAGCTTACAAAGTCCCATCGAACCGGGCGACGGAGCCCAGGAGTTGACCCCATTGTCCGCGTGGATCGTGGAATTTGCGCAGGCCTGGGGCAGCTATATGGATACGCCCGAATCGGCCAAGGAAATCGAAAGCTTCCGTACCGATCCCGCCTTTAATTGGGATGAGTACATGCCCCCGCCCAGCGGCTACTTTACCTTCAACCAGTTCTTTGCGCGGCATCCGAAACCGGGCATGCGCCCTATCGCAGGGCTCACGGACGATAGTGCCATCGTTTCCCCGGCTGACTGCACCTTCGTTGGCGCCTGGCGCGTGAACGCCAATTCACAGATCTACGTAAAGGAGAATATGCTGGACATCAAGGGCATCCAGTGGTCGATCCACCAGTTGCTGGAGGGTAGCGACTACGCGGATAGTTTCGAGGGCGGGCTCTTTACTCACAGCTTTTTGAACACATTCGACTATCACCGCTGGAACGCGCCTGCGCAAGGCGAAGTCCTCGAAGCCCGTGTCATTCAAGGCCAGGCCTGGCTGGACATCGACGTCAAACGCGCGATCGTGGATGGCGAGGAGGTCAATGTTCTGAATGCTCTGGACGGCACCGGCTACCAGTTCGTGCAGACGCGCGGCCTGGTCGTGATCGACTCGCCCTTCGGGCTGGTGGCCTGCCTGCCTATGGGCATGGCGCAGGTCTCGTCTGTTGTGCTGACTGCGGAAGTTGGTGCGGTCCTGCACAAGGGTGAGGAGTTGGGTTACTTCCAGTTTGGCGGCTCCGACTTTGTGATGGTTTTTGAGCGGTCCAGCAACGTGCAGTTGATCAACCAGCCAGACGTGCATTACAGCCAGGGTACGTGGATCGGGAATGCCTATCCGTACAAAATGGAGTAAGTTGGCTAACATGCTCCAACACTACCAACGCATCGAATAATCCAAGTTCATGCAGAAGTGAAACTCTGCATGAGGGCGGAAGATGAAACACAGATCAGTTTTCACACTGATCTGTGTGACATTGGTCATCAGCGCCTGTGTTACGCAGTCTCTCCCCCTGACCACTCCTGAAGCGCCTATCGACATGCCCAACCCGGCCTCAGTACACTGCGCTGACCAGGGAGGCACATTGGAGATACGCGACGAGGCCGGGGGTCAGGTGGGCTATTGCATGTTCCCCGACGGCTCCGAGTGCGAGGAGTGGGCTTTCTTCCGCGGCGAATGCGCGCCTGGCGGTGCGGAGGAGGAGGCGAACATACCGAGTCCGACAGCCGAGGCCAGCGCTGAGGTCAGGCAATACGACAAGGGCTATCGCTTCGAGCAGAATGGCTGGATCTACCTGCACATCAAGGGCGAGCCCTACGAGCGAGGGTTCCAGCACGGCTACCTGCTGGCCCCCGAACTGGCGGAGATACTCGACAATTTCAAGGATCTCACTTACTGGGACGCCGGCAAGGAGTGGGAGTTCTTCGTCGCGCAAGCTGTGGAGCAGTTCGCGGAGCGGATAGACTCTGAATATCTGGACGAGATCAAAGGCATCGCCGCCGGGGCGCAAGCTGCTGGAACTGACATAAGCTGGCAGGATGTCCTGACCTGGAACAGCTACGAGGAGCTACTGGGCTACTGGTGGCCGAACGAATTAGCCGGCAAATACGCCCAACCGACGACGACCATTGCAGCGCCTTCATCGCCACAGGCTCAGCCACCAAGGACGGCAAGATCGTCATGGCCCACAACTCGTGGGATGCGTTCACCCACGGCCAGTTCCTCAACGTGATCCTGGATACCGAGCCAACCCAGGGTCACCGCATGTTCATGCAGAGCGCGCCCGGCTTCATCGCCAGTTTCACCGACTTCTTTGTCACCGACGCCGGCATCATGGGCGCCGAGACCACCATCGGCGGCTACAGCGAATACGATCCCGACGAGGACCCGGAGTTCTTCCGCATCCGCAAAGCCATGCAGTATGCTAACACCCTGGATGAGTTCGTGCAACTCATGGAGAAGAAGAACAATGGTGGCTACGCCAACAGTTGGCTGCTGGCGAACACCAACACCGGCGAGATCATGCGCTTCGAGTTGGGATTGCAGTACCAAAACGTGGAGCGGACGAAGGATGGCTACTTTGTCGGCTTCAACGCCCCGACGGATCCCCGCATCCGCAACCTGGAGACCTCTGGCAGCGGCTACAACGACATTCGCACGCCCGCGGGGGCGCGGCGTGTGCGCTTGACGCAGCTCATGGAGGAGCACCACGGGCAGATCGACGTGCGGGTGGGGCAAGATATCCTGGCCGACCACTACGACGTTTATCTGCAGAAGGAGAATCCCGGCTCGCGCACGGTGGAGGGCCGTTACGATCTGGATGCCTTCGAGTATTGGCCCGCTCGTATCCCCTTCGCACCGCAGGGCGCGGTGGACGGCAAGGTGATGGACAGCGACATGGCTAAGGACCTCAGCTTCTGGGCGCGCTGGGGTAGTTCCAGCGGTATGCCCTACGATGCCGAGGCACATCTCAACGAGCATCCGCAGTGGGGCCATCTGGAGGACTATCTGAATGATCGGCCCACCCAGCCCTGGACGCTGTTCAGCGCGGGAGAAGGCCAGCATCAGGCAAGCGCAGTAACACCGGCGCCGGGCCTCGCGCAGCCAGCAGAGCGCATCACGGCGAGAATGCTGGTGGAGCCCAACGCCCTGATGGGCCCAGGACCAACGCACTTGTAGTGGAGTCCGGTCGGGGCCACACTGGCATACGTGGCGCCCGATGACGGGCAGGATATGCTGTGGTTCTATGAGGCAACGGCTGGTGTCAAGAGCGTCCTATTCGATCCCACAAGCATCGATGTAGATGTCGACGTCACCTCGGCGCTGTGGTCACCCGAGGGTGATGCTATGCTGCTAACCGGTGAAAAGGGTTTGTACTTGCTCGCTTTGCAATCGGGTAAGCTAACGATGGTTGCCGACGGTGGTGAAATAGGATCGGTGAGCTTCTTTCCTTCAGACATGGCGGCATCCTTCGTACAGAACAATGACCTCTACATAGTCTCGTTCGAGGATGGCCAGACTCAACGCCTCACCAACGACGGGAGTAAAACAGTGTACAACGACGCTTTGGACAGGGTGTACACCGAGGAAATGGCGACACGCGCGGCCCAGCCTGCCAGCGCCTGGTCCCCCGACGGCCGATGGCTGATCTCCCTGCACCTGGATGACGAGGAGGTCGGAAGTCATCCGATCATGGATTACAGGCCGATCCCATCCACGGTGAGCACCATCCGCTATCCCACGGCCGGCAGCGCCAATCCCAAGGCCTCGTTGCGGATGTTTGGCTTCGAGGATGGCAAATCTACGCAGTCAGTGCCGCTATCTGAAGACGCCGAGTACATCCTCCCCCTCTTCACCTGGAGCCCGGATTCCGCCGAGGCGCTCTACATGACTGTGAGCCGTGACCACAAGGTCCTGGATTTGAAGGCCTGGAACCCGGACACCGGTGAGGGGCGAACCATCATCAAGGAGACGGATCCGTACTGGGTCAACGAATTCCTTTATGCCCCACCCGTCTTCCTGGCCGACGGACAGCAATTCCTGCGGCTGTCGGAGCGGGACGGCTTCATGCACCTCTACCTCTACGACATCGATGGCGCCCTGATCCGGCAATTGACCCAGGGCGACTGGCTCATCGACTCCACGCCGTGGGATATTCTGACGCCAGGAAAGCCGGTGCAAGTGGATCCATCAGGCGCATGGGCCTATTTCTCCACCACCGAGAGCGGCCCACTCGAACGCCAGCTCCAGCGCCTGAACCTGGAAAGCGACCAGGTGGAACAGCTTTCGCCACCGAAAGGCTTCCATTTATCGAGCTTGTCGGGCGATGGCCAATTCTTGGTGGAGCAGTTCTCCGGCGCGGATACGACACCGGTTACGCCGATCCTGCTCACCGACGGCAGCCAGGTGGAGGTCCTCGATCGGCGCGGCGGGCCGCCATTGCCCTTGCCCCAACCCACGCGAGAGTTCCTGACCATCAAGGCTCATGATGGCGTTGACCTGTACGCGCAGATCGTCAAGCCGGAGGACTTTGACCCTGATGGGTCATAATACCAATCGACAAAAAGATAGCACTGCACTTTAAGAACCGAATAGAACTTCCAAAAGGAAGGCGGAAAGGGAGAAGGAAGCGAACTGGGAATAAATGAGGAAGTAGTGGGATAAGATGCTGAGATTTCAGGTTACTTAGGAGGAAATCGATGTCTCATCCCAAGGATTACGTAGTTAGGTCAGAGCGTGTAGGTCACCGAGCAGCGGTGGAATGCATGCGAGAAGTATACAGGAAACTCATTCAGTTTGAACAAACTCAGAGAAAGAATAGGAAGCAAGAAATCGTTCCCGTTTTCATCCGCCAGAGGAAAGAGAAGACATCATGAAAGAGGTAGCAGCGCTCTACGCACGAGTATCGACACGGAATCAAGAACAAGAAGCGACGATAGAGAGTCAGGTGGCCGAGATAGAAACATACGCAAGAAAGAATGAATATGAGTTGATGGCGGAAATATACTATTTGGATGAAGCAGTCAGCGGCTCCCGCTTAGAGCGTCCGGCATTGGATCGGTTGCGGGATAGGGCGACGGAAGGTATATTTACGAAGATATTGTGCCTGAGCCCAGACCGTTTGGCCCGGCAGTATGTACATCAACAGGTGTTGTTGGATGAATTAAGTCGAATCGGCGTAGAAATGATATTTATCAATCAACCTGCCCAAGTAGAAGGTCCACAAGGAGAACTGTTATTGGGTATTCAGGGATTGTTTGCTGAATATGAACGAGCGATGATTACGGAACGTTTGCGGAGAGGAAAGTTGTATCGTATTCGGCAAGGGCAATTGATGAGTCCCAGTCCGCCTTATGGCTACCGCTACATACCTGTCAGCGAAGCAGGAGGAGGAAGATGGCACATTGATGAAAGAAATGCTGAAATGGTAAGGCAAATTTACGAGTGGTACACTGTTGAGCAACTGACAATCAGTGCTATAGTCAATCAACTCAATGCCTCAGGCGTAGAAAGGCCGATGAGTGCGCCACTTTGGACATACAGCGGTGTCAGAAACATTCTCAGACAACAAGCGTACACAGGAAAAGGCTACTACAATCGCACTCGTAGCAACGCAAGTTCAGTAGGACGCCCTCGCAAATCGGGCCGTGGACATTTAAGTACACCCGAACATCAAGGGCGTCCCCAAGAGGAGTGGATCGAAGTTTCTACACCCGTGATTTTAGAAAAAGAAATTTGGCAACAAGCTCAAGAACAACTGCAAATGAATCAACGTTTTTCTGTACGGAACAATAAGCGCAACTTCTACCTGTTAAGGGGCTTACTGGTTTGTTCCACCTGTGGCCGCACGCTAATAGGACGAACCAATCACAAGGGCTCTTCCTACTACTGTGCAAATGGTGGCAAAAATCGTAGCCCTGATGTGCCGGTTCACAGATGTACGATAGCAGGCCCCATTGTTGAACCATTGGTCTGGTCAGAAATCGTTCGCTTGTTGCGTAATCCTACGCTTGTGGCTGACGCCTGGCAAAATCAACATAATTCAGGCCAAATTCCACCGAATGAAATCGAACGCCTACAGAGTCGCCAGCGCAAATTGAAACGCCAATGGATACGAGTGCTTGATCTTTACCAAGAGGGACTTATCGATAAACCTGAACTGGAAAATCGTAAATCTCGTCTGGATGACGAATTGAATTCTCTGGAAGTGCGTTTGAAGGAACTCTCCCTACAAAATCGTCAAATACAAACCCAAGAAAAGGTAGTTCAAAATTTCGCTTCCTTCGCCAAAAAAATCGACTCCTCCCTGGCATCACCTTCGCCTGAACTACAACAGGAAATTATTCGGTTGTTAATTGATCACGTCGTTGTCGAACAGGACGCTATTGTGATCAAGCATATCGTCCCTGCTGACGATGATCGTCGATTGACATTAGGACATAGAGAAGCAATATGGCGTTGTCATCCACTGGTACGGCGGGCCCGTCTTGCAGTTGGTGTCGGATCGCTATGGCGCCACCAACATCTTCAACCACATCGAACGCGACGTGCTGTACACGCAGGAGGATTTCATCGTCTGGCGGCTGGACAACCGGGGCAGTATTGGTTTCGGGCACGCCTTCGAAACACCCATCGCCGGGGAACTGGGGCCGGCAGCCCTGGACGACCAACTGGCGGGCGTCGAATACCTGAAGTCGTTGCCCTATGTGGATGCCGATCGCATCTGCACCGATGGCAAATCCTTCGGCGGTTTCCTCACCCTGTACGCCCTTACCCATAAGCCGGATGTCTTCCGTTGCGGCGTGGATGGTTCTGGCCCGACCGACTGGCTGAGCTACGATACCATCTACACCGAACGCTACATGGGAATCCCGAACGAGAACCAGGAAGGCTATGCCGCCACGAAGCTCGTCGACCAGGTCGACCAACTCCAGGTCAGGCCCTTGCTGATTCACGGCCTGGCCGATACCAATGTCCACTTGCAGAATACTGTGAATCTGATGGAAGCCATGATGGCTATCGACAAGCCCTTCGATTTCGTGCCCTTGCCCAACTCAGACCACCATTACGGGGGCGATGGTCTGGTCGCTGCTCTTTCGGAGAGCGTCGATTACTTCCTGCGGCATATTGGAAACCAGGAGGTGGAGCAATGAAACTATGGCTGCCTCGGTCTCGGCCTGTTTATCGGCGTGGTCGATTCCTCGGTGGTGAACGTGGCCACGCCTGCGATGCAGGAGGCGTTTTCCGCGACCGAATCCCAGATGTTGATGCTCATAACCGTCTACAGCCTGGTCTTCGCTTCCTTTCTGCTACTGTTTGGAAAGATCGGTGGTAAATTTGGCCTGCGCCGGTTGCAGGTTGTGGGCGCAGGACTGTTCGGGCTCTCCTCCATGCTGATCGGACTAGCGCCCTCTATTGGGTTTGTAAACGGTATGCGTGTTTTCGCAGGCTTGGCTGCGGCCATGGGAGGCGCTTCCGGCATGGCGCTGGTCCACAGCATCTTCAAGGGCAAGGACCGGGCGCTTGCGTTCGGCGTATGGGGAGCGACTGCCAGCTTGGGCGCTGCTGTCGGGCCTGTGCTCGGCGGTTTGGCGGTCACATATGTCTCCTGGCGGTTGGCTTTCTTCATCAATGTGCCAATCAGTCTGTTAATGGTTATCGGCTGCTACCTGTGGATATCCGAGGTGAAGCACGAGCATGACGGATCCATCGATTACGTTGGCGCTGCCATCATTGGCCTGGGGCTATTTACCGTAATCCTGGCCTTGATCTATGGACCCACCTGGGGGTGGTGGGCGGCCAAGACCAGCTTCAGCATTCTCGGCGTCTCTCCTGTCCCATGATTGCTATCACTCGGTTTCATTCTGGCCCTGATTCTCTTGCCGTACTGGTTGCGACATCGCGAAATGTTGGGCAAGGAGCCTATCTTTGACCTCGGGTTATTCGAATTTCGTAGCTTTCGAGGTGGGATGCTTGCCTCTCTGGCTCGCCAGATCGCTCAATTCGCCCCCATCTACGCCTTGGCCATCTTCCTGGAAGAGACAGCAGGCTGGCCCGCCTCGAAAACAGGTCTGGTATTTGTGAATTCAGCCATCGGAGCGATGATTGCCGGTCCCCTTAGCGGGTGGCGAGCCACCCGCTGGGGCGCAAAACCGGTAGTGATCGGAGGCAAGGTCGTGATGGCCATCTCGATTATTTGGCTCTTGGCCGTCATTGGCGTCAGCGTTGGCCCGGCGATGTTGCTCGGCCCCCTGTTCCTGTTCGGGCTCAGCATCGGCCTGGCGGCGGTTCAGCTCAACACAGTAGTCATGGCCGATGTGCCGTTGGTCAAGGCCGGTGATGCCTCGGCTGCCAAATCGGCGATTGGCCGCGTTGGAAATTCCTTTGGGGCCGCCTTCGTGGGTATCCTGCTGGTCATCAGCATCAACGATGTCTTGATCATGGCTTTTCTTTTTATTGTTGTCGCGCTAGCATTGGCCTACACATTACCTAACGTCAAAGGAGGCGGAGGTGAAAGGGCACACGGAATAAGGCAAGAGTAAAGCCATATTCGAGAGAATCCAGCCTAACAGGCTTACTTTATTGGAGTACACATCAGCAAGGTCGAAGGAGCAACGGACACGGATATGGTAGTAAATCGCTACTCTTTGTGCTAGAATTGTGATAATTAACATACCCCATCACTGACGAAGCTGTCTCGTTGATTGGGAAAAATGAGAATCGCATTTTCGATGAGTCTGCTTGCACCTTTTGAGTCTATACCGAATGAGCAAATGCAAGGAGAGTGAATCATGAAATGGTTGCTTATTGTTGTGATGATACTAGCAGCGCTGGTTGCCGCTTCGCGCACCCCTGCATCCCCGCTGACCCCCAAACAACCAGACATGCCCAACCCGGCCTCTAAGCACTGTGCGGACGAGGGTGGCAAGCTGGAGATACGCGACGAGTCCAGGGGGCAGGTGGGCTACTGCACCTTCAGCGACGGTTCAAAAAGTGAAGAATGGGCTAACCTCGGCAGTGAGCGTGCCCAAACGGCGAGCAAACGCATTCGGTTCGAACCTGGCGCCACTTCGGCAATTGAACTGGGCAGTCTGGCGGCCGGGGGAATAGCTCACTACATGTTGGGCGCCATCGCCGAGCAGACTATGTCGGTAGCCATCTCGTCGTCCCAGGGGAATGTGATCCTGACCATCTCGGGAACGAATGGGACAGTGCTGATCTCCGATCACGCTGGCACCACCCACTGGAGTGGCCAACTGCCCGTGACGCAAGACTACAAAATCGATGCCATCTCCGTGGGGGATACGGCGGCGAACTACACGCTTTAGGTGACCATACCAGCGAAATGATGATAACCTGTAACAGACTTGCTCCTCAACAAAATCCGTGTCATCCGCGTTAATCCGTGTCCTAAAATAGGATTCAGTCCTGGAACTGATGCAAGATGTTTACAGAGATCTGTATAGCCAGGAAGGCTAGGTCGAAGCGATCCATGCCGGATTGGAATGTAACGTGACCGGCGCCAAATATCCCAACCTGGACATGATCTCCATTGGACCAACCCTGCAAGAGGTGCACACGCTCGGCGAAAAGCTGCGGATTGCCAGTGTTCAGAAATTGACTGACCTACTTCAGGAGACGCCGACCCGGATTCCAGAGAAGTAACAGATGAAATGCCCAAAAATCACCATGGAGATAAAGTAGTGGATTCGACTGGATCACGTGTGGTTGACATTAGTTCAGACCAATGCGTGAAACGTAAAACGCGAGAAATGACCTGGCAAGATGGCGGCACGCTTCATGTATTCACGTTTCACGACATGCAAGCACATGAAATCCCAAAGAGCTAAGTAGTCTAACCTTCGATAGATTTCAAAATGATGTCTCATGCAAAATAAACAGACGAACCTTTTGCAACGTTATGTGCCCATTCTAGAATGGTTGCCCCGCTACAATCGCGCCTGGCTAACGGGCGATGTCATTGCTGGCCTGTCTGTATGGGCCCTGACAGTACCCGCATCCCTTGGTAGCGCGGTCATTAGTGGCGTTCCCGTACAATACGGATTATACGCCGCCACCATCGCCTCTCTTCTCTACCCCCTGTTTGCAAGTTCGCGGCACGTGATCACCGGGCCCGCCGCACCCCTCGCTGCCATCACTGGAGCGGCCGTACTGGCGGTCACCAGCCGGGGCTCACCTGAGGCGATTCAATTGGTAGCAGCGATCAGTGTGCTGGCTGGCATCCTGTACATCCTTTTCGCGTTACTAAAAATGGGTTGGATTTCCAACTTTCTGTCGGAAAGCGTGCTTACTGGCTATGTTTTTGGCATTGGGATCGTATTGGTTGTCAGCCAGCTGCACAGGGTTACCGGGACCATCGAAAATGGCGCCAACACCTGGGAAATGATAGCCAATTGGATCCGAGGACTGCCCGAAACCGACCTGGCTACCCTGGCAGTGGGCCTCATCGCTCTAGTGTTGCTATTCGCCCTCAAGCGGTACGCCCCGAAGGTACCGGGGTCTTTGCTGGTCGTAGGACTCGCCATTGGGGTTGAATTGATACTGGGGTTGAGCAATTACGGAGTGGAGCTGGTGGGGTCTGTACCCAGGGGGCTGCCCGGCTATGCCGTTCCCAACGTCGGCCTGGTTCTGCAGAATCTGCATGTAGTGATCCCGGCCGCCATCGGCGTATTCCTGGTATCCTTTTCGGTATCACTGGCCGCGGCACGCCAGTTTGCCTCAGAACACCATTATGATATCGAGGTCGACCAGGAAATGCAGGCACAGGGGATGGCCAATGCAGTATCTGGGCTCTTCCAGAGCCTCAGTTCATATGGGGTTTTTAGCAGGACATCAGTTAGCGTTGCGTCTGGAAGCAAAACGGAATTGGCATCTATCATTATGGGCGTTTTGCTCATCCTGACATTGCTGTTCCTGGCGCCTCTTTTCTCCCACGTGCCCCTGGCGGTGCTTGGCGCCGTGATCATCGAGGCGGTGGTCTTGGGATTGTGGAAGGTCTCGCAGATGCAGCGGCTTTATCAGCTTGCACGTACAGAGTTCTGGCTGGCTCTGGCAGCTCTCCTGGGGGTGCTCACTTTCGGCTTGTTGAATGGTGTCCTGATCGGAGTCACCTTGTCGCTCCTATGGCTGGTCTGGCACTCCTCTCATCCCGCCATCCCTGTTCTGGGCAGAATGCCCAACAGCAAGGTTTACCATAACATCGAAAGACATCCTGAGAGCGAGACCGAACCTGGATTGGTCATCATCCGTTTTGATGGTCCCCTGTTCTTTGCCACGGCTACGAGCCTGCGCGAAAGGATAAGGGAGTTGACTACGGATGTGGTACCGGCGATAAAGACGGTCATTTTGGATATGGAAAGCACAAGTATCATTGATCTAGAAGGTGTGGACGCGCTCCATCGAGTCGTTAAGGAATTGAATGCCAACAACGTCGATTTTCACCTGGTCCGCACAAAGGAAGAGATATTGGAAGTCCTGGAGCAAGATGGCGTATTGGACACATTAGGCCGCGACTCTCTTTTCGACCACGTTCATGAGGCCGTGGAGGTCGCCTGCGCAAGAAACACTGATAGGCAGAACAACTTGAGTTAGGGCGCTATCGGTTCCTGCACCGCTTTTGGCTCGTCCACATTTATGGGCTACTACCTGATGGCCCTGGCGGCGCTCGGGATCGTAGATTATATCTGCTCCATGCCAGTACCTGTTGAAACTGCAGACAAATAATAGAGAAGTGCCTACTATGAATGAAACAGAAAACAAACTGAATGCCAGCGCCCTGGCTCTCACGACTGGCCTATTGCTGGCGTTCGCCGTCGCTTTCTTCTTGTACTACGGCCTGAACACCATGAACGACCCAGTGTTCAGCATCGATTTTGCCCCTTACCACCTCTCCGGGCGCTTGCTGGCCCAGGGCGATCTGGAACCCTTGACCAACTACGCCGAGACGGGCGGATTTTTCGCTGACACCGGGCCCTATCTCGACTACTTCCATCAATTCTTCTTTCCGCAGTCCACGTATGCCACACGCTGGGTCTATCTACCGGCCTATCTGTGGATCTTTCGTCCTCTGGCAGGCTTTGATTTCCCAACTGCATCCCGCATTTGGCTGGCGGCCAATGCCTTGCTGACGCTGGCCTGCTTCTGGCTGCTGTGGAGCGCCCGCCGCCTGCCGGCCCTCTCCGGCCAACTCAAGAACTGGCGGATGGCATGGTTCGCCTTTCTGGTGCTCACCTTTCAGCCGATGTTGAGCAATCTCTGGCATGGACAAGTAACCGGACTGATCTTTACCTGCTTCTGCCTGAGCTATTGGCTGCTGCATCGCAACCGGCCTTTGGCCGCGGGACTGGTTTTGGGGCTGATCATTCCCTTCAAGTTCTATCCGGCCCTATTCGTCCTTTACTTCGGCTGGCGGCGACAGTGGCGGGTGGTGATGGGTGGTGATGGGTGCCCTGGCCGGCAGTTTGTTCATCCTGCTCGTCAGCCTGTTGACGGTTGGCTGGGAGGCTAACCTGGCCTACTTCAGGGTGGTTGTGTCCGAATTGGGGGGCGGCGGCATCCCCGCCTTCAACAATGAATCTATTTTCCGGTTTTCTCATGCACATCTTTACCCGAGGCGATGTCTTTTCCTGGCTCGGTGTAGAGACGCCTGTGTGGTTGAACGGCTTGCGCCTGGTTCTCATCCTGCTCGTGATTTGTGTGGTGGTGTGGGCCATGCGGCGTCCTCCATCGAAGACCGGGGATGATTCAGAGACCCAGGATTTAGATCTGTCCCTGGTAATTCTCGTCATGTTACTGATCTCTCCCATCACCTGGTATCACTACTACATGTGGCTCCTCTTACCCTTGACGATCCGGTTCGACCACTTGTTTCTGGCTCCCCAGGTGGATGTCCGGCGGATCGCCTGGCTGGCAGTAGCGTATGGGCTGCTGGTCGTACAAGGGATCGCCGTACTGCAGCCCCTGGCTGCACAGGCGTTGCAGGATGTCTGGATTCTGCGGTTGCTGCTGTCGCAGAGCTTTTTCGGAGCCGTTTTGTTGCTGGGATTGACCTTGAAGTTACGCCTGCAAGCGGGGGAGAGAAGCGTATGAGTTACAGGCTTGCGGTTGGCATCCCACCAGGCTCTTATCACGGCCGGGATGGCGTGGCCCGACCGCAGGGCGTGGCTGTGGGAATCGGGCGCCTACGAGTGGCAGGGCTACCGGCTCAGGCTGCCGCTGGTGGCGGTGAGCATAAGGGACGACACTGTTCGCCCCGTCCATGCGAAGATCCCGGCCTCAGACTATGCACTATTGTATCCCGGTCACACAAATCTGAGCAGATCACTGAATGTTCAGATTGTGACCTGTGATAAATATTACGATGATCGCACTATGTTATCAATACCCACCTGTCTGACCGGTTGATCAGGCAGCAGATCACTGATTGCTATGCTATACTCTAAATAGTTCAGGCGCTACATCATTAGGTGATTAAAGTCTTCGACTCTCATAGGAGATCCAAAAATGAAATGGTCACTGTTTTTTACGTTTATACTGGGGACACTGGTTTTTGCAGGGTGTGTCCCGCCACTCGCTCCGACGCCCGCATCAATGGATACACCCAACCCGGCATCCAAACATTGCATTGACATGGGCAACAAGCTGGAGATTCGCGACGAAACCGGAGGCCAGGTGGGCTATTGCCTCTTCCCCGACGGCTCCGAATGCGAGGAGTGGGCTTTCTTCCGTGAGGAATGCGCGCCCGGCGACCAGGACAACATCGGCATGCCCAACCCGGC
>JAAENG010000332.1 GCA_024224665.1 Chloroflexota bacterium
ATCTTAGCCCAGCACAAGGAGAGCCTGCCTGATGGTGACAGTCGTGCATGGTGGCAGGCAGTGGATCGCATGGACCCTGTACTGCTATCCAAGTGTGTGCAGCACATGACAGGCTTCACCCCACAGGATAAGCAGGAGTCGCACACCGCAGCGATCTTGACTGAGGTGGCGACAGACCTTACCTTTCGGTTGACCAAGCGTACTGATGTAAGGCAACTTGCCAGGAAACAATTCGCCACGCAGTTGGAGCAACGCCATGGGTAAGATGACTGAAGAAGAACAAGAGATGATCTCCACGTACAAGATGACACACAGCCGCTGTGCTATCTGTCACACGAGAGATCACGATGCAGGGTTCGAGGTCATGCACATCTATGCGGGTGCCCGTAGGGTACATGCCGAGTGCAACATCCTACTCGGTTGCTGTCGGTGCCATCGCCATCAGCATAACCATGGTGACCGTGACGAGGATGGTAAGCTATTGCCTGTGATCAATACTGAATTGTTGCTGGCAATCAAGTATGATGAGGACGGTGTGCTGCATGCCGCTGAACTCGCCGAGATCTCAGGTCAACCCGAGGCGTGGATCTTTGCCTGCTCAACACAGACAGAGATACCCGAGGCTATCATCAGACAAAGGATTGGAAATGGAAGTCACAATCATCATACCGGGGTCGCCAATAGGCAAGCCCCGCATGACCCAGAAGGATAAGTGGGCGCAACGCCCGTGCGTCGTACGTTACCGTGACTGGTGCGATGACGTGCGGGCTATCCTGATGGAGGGATCCATTGTTCTGCCATCACCTGATGATGTCGACGACTTGTCGTGGACGGCATACTTCTTACCGCCGACAAAGATCCATACGGGATTCAGGCACAGCAAGAAGACAGGCAAGCAGGTGCGTACATACCGCACGTTGAAGAAGGATGAGCGTGAGGCGATGATCGGGACGCTGCATCGAGTGAAGCCTGATCGAGATAACATAGACAAGGCGGTGCTTGATTGCCTGTTCAAAGAGGACAGCGCGATAGCAGCCGGCACAATCAAAAAGGCATACTCATGGGAACCAAGACTGGAGATCGTGATACAGTGAGGATCGACATTCGCACGGCGTGCAGTGGCGACCTCGAACCAATCGTGGCTATCGAGAAGTACTCGTTCGCTGAGCCATGGTCAAAGAAGGACTTTGCCACCTGCCTTCGCCGACTGAACATACGGAGTAAGGTCGTCATTGTTGACGAACAACTCATTGGATACGTGTTGTACATTAACCATGTGACCCACGTCGAGATCGTCAACTTCGCAATCCACTGGGAGTTCAGGCGACAGGGGATAGGCACCCAGGTGATCGACTACCTGATCGCCAAGCTAGGTACATGCAACCTACTGCAGTTTATCTTGAGTGAGTACAACCTGCCTGCCCAGTTGTTTCTCAAGTCGTGTGAGTTCAGGTGCATCGCTGTACATGAGAGTCACTACCCCGACAGCGACGAGGCGGCGTACGAATTTCTGTACGACACTGAAGCGTTGTGGCTGCCGGCCAATAGAATATCGGAGGAGATAGAGTGAAACATTTTCATGGTACACCATTAGGCGGAACACGAGACAGCGTCGCGAGGTTCATAGCAGCAGGCAACCGGCACTTCCTTGTGCCGCATGCCAGGGACGAGGACATGCCAGTCGTGTCGGAAGTGTCAACAGGTTTCTGCCTGGACAACTCAGCCTACACTGCCTGGAAGCAAGGCAAGCCCATCACCAACTGGCAACCATACTACGACTGGGTCAAGCTATGGTGCCGCAATCCCCGGTTCGAGTTTGCCATCGTGCCCGACGTGATCGACGGCTCCGAGGAAGACAACGACAAGTTGTATGGCGAGTGGTTTAGGCGGACAAAGATTGAAGGTGGGTGGGTGGAAGGGGCACCGGTCTGGCACATGCATGAGACGCTCGGGAGGCTGGAGAGTTTAATGCAGCACTGCCGTATCATCTGTGTTGGTAGCTCCGGTATATGGGAAACGCCTGGGACTGAGGCGTGGCATGAGAGAATGCGAGAGGCGATGGCTATCCTGTGCGACAAGGACGGTCACCCTCGACGTAAGATCCATGGGCTACGGATGTTACGTCCAGACATAGTGGAGCGGTATCCATTCTACTCAGCAGACTCGACCAACGTGGCACAGAATTCCCAGCTAATGCCACGATTCGGTATGTATCCCCCGTCTACGCAGTCCCAAAGGCGTGAAGTCATAGCCTCACGCATTGAATCCGCCCGATCTCCATCGGCATATTCGCCCCCTGCAAAGCAGACGACCTTGCTTTTCTAGTACCCAGTGGGGTACGATACGGGATGAACCCCCCCCTGCAATCCCCACCGGAGTACTGACATGGAATGG
>JAAENG010000333.1 GCA_024224665.1 Chloroflexota bacterium
ATTCTCTGTCTAACACTACAACGAGACTTCGACCGCGCAACTGTCATGCTGAGCCCGCCGAAGCATCTCGCGTCACTTGCAAAGACGAGATTCTTCCTCGCTGCACTCGTCAGAATGACAAAGTCTCGTTGTAGTACTAAGGAGTAAGGAGATAACCAGAACAAAATGTCAACTACCTTTTCCAGCAATAAGCAATCCAAGCAACTCTTTCCCGACAAGGCCAAAGTGCATATCGATGCCGGCGCCTTGCTAATCGATGTGCGCGAGCCTGAAGAACACGCTCAGGCTCGTATCCGTGGCTCTGTGCTCATTCCCATGAGTGAGTTGCGACAGCGGCTGCGCGAGATCCCCAGGGACCGAGAGGTCATCTTCTACTGCCGGTCAGGAAATCGCAGCGGCCAGGTCGTCGAGTATCTCAGCGACCAGTTGGGCTACGAGAATGTAATCAATTTGGCCGGGGGCATCATCGCCTGGTATCGCCGTGATCTGCCGGTAGACACCAGCCCTGCACAGGCCACTTACCAGACCACACGTTATGAGGCCATCGATGTCCTGGAGGCGAAACGGCGCCTGCACAAAAACGGTATCAAGTTAGTGGATGTACGTGAGGCAGTTGAATTTAGGGGAGGGCATCTGCCGGGCGCCATCAATATCCCACTCAATACCATCCCCGCTCACCTGGAGGATCTGCGCGGCACTCAACCTCTGCTACTCGTCTGCCAAACCGGTAACCGCAGTGCTATCGCCGCCGATTGGCTGATACAGCAGGGATTGGAAGGCGTTAGCAATATCGAAGGAGGCACGACCTCTTGGATACGGCATGGGCTGGCAGTCGAGCCCTAGGTAGATCTGTTGAACGATAGCGTTTTTATGAACCGGGCGAAGGGTTGCAGCTAACACCTTCACCAGGTGTTATTTTTCGCTTCGCTCAGGCGCTGTGCTACAATCCCCCCCAATAGTGATCGCTCCGACCACCTCTCATCCGCACTGGCCATGCAAAACCAAGATATCGCCGAAATCCTCGTCCCCGAAGATCAACTCACTGCCCGTGTTCAGGAACTTGCCGACGAGATATCACTCTCTTATGGCGAACAGCGCCCCCTGCTTATCGCCGTGCTCAAGGGCAGCGTTATGTTCTTGGCCGATCTGATGCGGTCGTTGTCGGTTCCTCACGCCATCGATTTTATGGCGGTATCGAGCTATGGTGCGGCCACCGAAAGCTCGGGTGTGGTGCGTATCCTCAAGGACCTGGATGATCCTATTGCCGGCCAACATGTGCTCATCGTCGAGGATATCATTGATAGTGGCAACACCCTGCATTATCTGCGCGGCCTGTTGTTGGCCAGAAATCCGGCCAGCCTGCGCATTGTCAGTTTGTTAAGCAAACCCTCGCGACGCGAAGTGGATGTACCTGTCGATTGGATCGGCTTCGAGATACCGGATAAATTTGTGGTGGGCTATGGGCTGGACTTCGACGAGCTTTACCGAGACCTTCCTTTCATTGGAGTGCTAAAGGAAGAGTTATACGCGGAGAACTGAGTGAATAATTTCGTTCATGTTTTATACTGACTTTGCTACCGGACACTTTTCCATTGTGTCACCCTGAGTGGGTCAAACTCTCAACCTACACGAGCACTCAACGCCAACGAAGGGTCTCGCGGTGTA
>JAAENG010000334.1 GCA_024224665.1 Chloroflexota bacterium
CCGGTGAAATTGAAGTACGCGTAAAGATGCGCGTTACCCGCAGAAGGACAAAAAGACCCCGTGGAGCTTTACTGTAGCTTGGCATTGCGTTAGGGCTTAATCTGTAGAGGATAGCTGGGAGACTTTGAAGCTGGGGCGCAAGCCTCGGTGGAGTCGCCGGTGGAATACCAGCCTGGTTAAGTCTTGGCCCTAACCCGCGGCCGTAATCCGGCGTGGGGACAGTGCCTGGTGGGCAGTTTGACTGGGGCGGTCGCCTCCTAAAAAGTAACGGAGGCGCGCAAAGGTACCCTCAGGCTGAATGGAAACCAGCCGAAGAGTGTAAAGGCATAAGGGTGCTTGACTGCGAGACCTACAAGTCGAGCAGAAACGAAAGTTGGTCTTAGTGATCCTACGGCTCCGAGTGGAAGGGCCGTGGCTTAACGGATAAAAGCTACCCCGGGGATAACAGGCTAGTCTTGCCCAAGAGTCCACATCGACGGCAAGGCTCGGCACCTCGATGTCGGCTCGTCGCATCCTGGGGCTGAAGCAGGTCCCAAGGGTTGGGCTGTTCGCCCATTAAAGCGGTACGCGAGCTGGGTTCAGACCGTCGTGAGACAGGTCGGTCTCTATCCTCGGTGGGCGTAGGGAAGTTGAGAGGATCTGCTCCTAGTACGAGAGGACCGGAGTGGACTGACCTCTGGTGTGCCAGTTGTTCCGCCAGGAGCATAGCTGGGTAGCTAAGTCGGGCAAGGATAACCGCTGAAAGCATCTAAGTGGGAAGCCTGCCTCAAGATGAGATTCCCCACCAGGTTAACTGGGTAAGTGCGCCGGAAGACCACCGGCTTGATAGGCGGCAGGTGTAAGCACAGCAATGTGTTCAGCTTAGCCGTACTAATGCACGAGGGCTTAACCTATTCAAGAGACGATGATGGAACATATATCCTATCCAGTTTTTAAGGCGCCAGCATAGCACCTTACATAATTCTGTGAATAAAGCTCTTTTGGTGATTCTAGCGAAGAGGAAACACCCGGTCCCATTCCGAACCCGGCAGTTAAGCTCTTCAGCGCCGATGGTAGTGGGGGGGTAGCCCCCTGCAAGAGTAGGTCATTGCCAATTGAGCTTTTTCTTTGCCCTTTTTTATTGCCATAGCGAGGCATTTTTTACAACGGCTTCGCTGGAGACAATACCATTCATCAGAATTACGTCCACTCTATGTGCTTGGAGTTTGTGGGAATGTCTCCTCCAAATAGCATGTTACAAAAATTGACAGGGACAAAGGCATTGCGTAGGGTTGTGGGCGATCTATCACCACTGGCATATTAGCTGCAAGACTCTAGGTAACAACAATGAAATTGGCCGTCACGGTTTTAGCCGCAGGGAAAGGTACTCGCATGCACTCAGACCTTCCCAAAGTTATGCATCCCTTGGCTGGACGTCCCCTGGTCGAATATAGTGTCGATCTGGCGTTACGGTTAAGCCCCGAACCCCCTGTGCTGGTCGTCGGACATGGCGCAGAACCGGTTCGCAAAGTGGTGGGGAACAGAGCCCGATACGTGGTTCAAGACCAACAGTTGGGTACAGGGCATGCCGTATTGCAGGCCGAAGGGTTGTTACAAGGTAAGGCTGATATCGTACTTGTCTATTATTCTGATATGCCCCTCTTTACCATCAAGACCATGCGGCATATGGTGGCTGTTCATAGCCAGCACCCCGGGCCTGTTACCATGCTTACGGTGATCGATGATGATCCCAGAGGCTTTGGCAGGATCATCCGTAACGCCGATAATGATGTAATGGGGATCGTCGAAGAAGTTGAGGCCACGCTCGAACAGAAGAAGATTCGGGAACTTAATGCAAGTGTTTATTGTTTTGATGCAGAGTGGTTGTGGCCTGCACTCCACCGTATCGAACCGAGCAAACAAAAGGGCGAATTATATCTGACCGATACGATTGCCCTGGCCATCGCTGATGATCATCGTGTTGCAGCGGTGACGCTCGATGATCCATCTGAAGCATTAGGGATCAACACACGTGTGCACTTATCTGAAGCGGAGCACGTGCTCAGGCGACGTATCAATCTCACGCACATGACCTCCGGTGTCACTATGATCGATCCCGAAAGCACTTATATTCATCCAGGTGTCGTAGTGGGGGAAAACACGATCCTGGGACCCGGTGTGTGTCTATTTGGCAATACATCCATCGGGCAGGCATGTGAAATAGGCCCCGGAGCTGTTTTAACCGACGTAGAACTTGGAGATTCATGCACCGTAGAAGCCAACACCGTACTTTCTGGGATTACAATAGGGAGTGAAATATAGATCTCTCTTGGAACCGATCTTACAGCCAAGAAAGGTTGATTTTGTCTCACTGAGTTAAGGTGCTATAGTTGGTAACGAGCAATTATCGTTGTTGTACATACACTTGACCAATAAAATTGTTGGAGGGCTGAATTACAATCCAATGGATGTTCCTTTAGGCTTGGCTGTTGCCATCCTGGCATTGTCACTCCTGCTTATGTTTGTGGTGGCTCTGGCAGAAGTCTCGTTGGCGACTATCAGCCGGGCGCATGTTCGGAAGCTGGGCGAACAAGGGGTATCGTCTGCCTTGCTCGTCGAGGCGCTGCTGGTGGATGTCGAGCGTTTCCTGGGGGGGATTTTGGTGCTCAGAACGATTGCCATCGGCGTGGCTACGGCAACCACGGTGTGGGTTATCATGAATCGTGGCGGTGAGTGGCTGGGTATTGTACAAGCTCTAGTCATTCTCTTTGCGGTGCTGTTGCTTTTTCAGGTCTTGGCCAGGGTGATGGCGGTTCAGCGCCCTGTCTCGATATCGTTAAAGGTGGTCCGACCCATACGTTGGCTCACAAATCTGGCTGCACCGATTTCGTGGGTTCTGGTAAAAATCGTGCAGCGTTTCGGTGTCAAGGATGAAGATAAGGCCCGGAACATCTTTTTAACTGAAGATGGCCTACGTCTGCTACTCAATTTCGGTGAGGAAGAGCGTTATATCGAGGCTGAAGAACGGGAGATGATCGACAGCATATTTCGTTTCAGTGAGACCAGCGTAGAAGAAGTTATGGTGCCACGTGTTGATGTCATCGCTCTTGACCACACCGCCTCACTTCAAGAGGCGCTAAATACCATTGTGGAAGCAGGCCACTCTCGTATTCCTGTATACGACGATTCAATCGACCACATTGTGGGCGTGCTTTATGCAAAAGATCTGTTGATTTGCTATCGTGACCGGCGCATGGATGTTTCTGTACCGGTGGTCATGCGTGAACCCTACTTTGTGCCTGAGTCGGCGATGGTGGATGATCTGTTAGGGGATCTACAACGCAAGAAAACGCATCTCGCTATTGTGGTGGATGAGTATGGCGGCACTGCTGGGGTTGTCACTATAGAGGATCTGTTAGAAGAGATCGTAGGTGAGATCCAAGATGAATATGATTCTGAATCCCCCTTATTGCTCCAAACCGATGAGGGTGAGTACATGGTTAATGGCCGTATCGATATCGACGACCTCAATCGGGATCTGGGCGTGACATTAACCGACGAAGATGAGAGCTATACCCTGGCCGGGGTGATTTATTCACAACTTCAGCGTGTCCCAAAGGTTGGTGACAGTCTTATACTAAACAATGTCTACATGGAAGTGCTCGAAGTGACGGATAATCGCATCGATCAGGTGAGATTGGTAGTCGAACATCCTGCGAACGACGAAGGGGAATCGAACGGTTTCATGGAGGCTGCGTGACAGAACTTTTGAACATCCAGGCGTTGGTGAAGGCAGCATTAGCCGCTCGCCAGCATGCCTACGTGCCTTATTCTCAATATATGGTTGGCGCAGCATTGCTTACGAGGGATGGTCAGATATTTTCTGGCTGTAATGTCGAAAATGCTGTCTATCCGGCTGCTTGCTGTGCCGAACGAGTCGCCATCTTCAAAGCTGTGTCCGAAGGGATGCGCCAATTCAGCGCCATCGCTGTGGCGACTACCAATGGCGGATCGCCCTGCGGTATCTGTCGCCAGGTCATGCGTGAATTGGCCCCAGATATGGTTGTGATCATCGCTGACGAGAAGGGCGATATCTGGCAAACGACCGTGGCTGAGTTACTGCCAGATTCATTTGGCCCCGAGCATCTGGGCTTTGCCCAGTAGCATGCGTTTACAATGCCAAGACTCAGGGTTTACCGTACGCGTGCAATCGTCCTCAAACGGCGAGATCAGGGGGAAGCTGATAGGGTATTGACCGTGTTTACGCCGAGCATGGGCAAGCGTATCTTCATCGCCCGAGGTGTGCGCAAACCTGCCAGCCGCAAAGCCGGCCATCTTGAGCCCTTTACACATGTCTCGTTGTTGCTGGCCAAGGGCCGCACCTGGGATCTGATCACCCAGGCTCAAATGGTTACGAGCTTTCAGGGTTTGCGAGAGGATTTGGATCATGCTGCGTATGCATACTATTTCATCGAACTGATAGATGCGTTTAGCGAAGAAGAGGACAGCCAACCCTCCTTGTTCGATCTGCTTTTACTCTCGCTCGAACGTCTTGAGCAATCCCCAGATCTTACTCTCACTGCCCGTTGGTTCGAACTGGCCATCCTGCGCCTTAGCGGCTACCAACCCCAACTGTTTTCCTGTGTCGAATGCGGAGATGAACTAGAGCCAGTCACCAACTACTTCAGTCTGGAGCAGGGCGGTGTACTCTGCTCCAAACATGGTGAAGGTCGCCGCGGCGCCGAACCCCTTGCAGTGGGAACGCTCAAAGTACTACGATACATCCAAACTCAACCCTACAACACTGTCATGCAACTGAAATTGTCGTCCGGACGCATGCGGCAGGTAGAAAAACTACTGGCGGAACACATTCGCTATGTGCTGGAACGCCGACTAAAATCGCCAAGATTTATAAGTCTGATCAGTCAATCTTGACACCGTATTAAGCGCTTCTGGCGACTGAATCGACGGTGATACTGTGACTAGGCGACAAGGTGACAAGGTGATTCCCTCTGACACTCCGCCCGCCACGCGACCACGCGACCACGCGACCACGCGACCACGCGACCACGCGACCAACCGACCACGCGACCAACCGACCACGCG
>JAAENG010000335.1 GCA_024224665.1 Chloroflexota bacterium
CCGGGAGGCGGAAGACGAAAGGACGAATTACCCGTAAAATAAGGGTTTACCTGCCGACTTTTGCGGTATTGCTAATAATGAGTTGTTTGTAGAGCGCACGTCATGGCGTTGCCCACGGCGGCGGACGGCGCTGAAGCGCCTACTACGAACGACCCCTAACTCGTTTTGAATGTACGACTTGTCGATAATTCGTGCGATTCATGGCTAAGGAGGAGTGCACATGCATCCCTTGGTAACACAACTACGATTTGCCCGCAGCGAATTCGTGCGCTGCCTTGAGGGTGTCTCAGATGAGGACGCCCGCCAGCGATTCGAGCCCATGAACTGTATCAGTTGGATGATTGGGCATGTTGCCAACCAGGAACATGGTTACTGGGTGATTTCTGCCCAGAACCAAAATGTGGTGTCGGGTCTCAATAATCTGGTCGGCTTTGGAAAACCTGCCTCAACCCCACCTCTCGACGATATGTGGAAAACCTGGCAACGAGTTACCCATGCGGCTGACACCTATCTCGATGCCCTTTCGACGCCGACGCTCACGACGCACAATACATGGCGTGGCAAACCTCTGCCTGAGACCGTCGGCACCCAGCTGCTGCGAAACATCTATCATTATTGGTTTCATACAGGCGAGGCGCACGCCGTCAGACAGATGCTCGGCCATCCCGATCTACCACAGTTTGTGGGCAACATAGCGCAGGCAAGCTATAGAGCAGAGCTTGAATCTGATGCCTGAAACGTTGACAATGGCAGAGGGGGATGGTAGATTGCCCTCCGTCTTATGAATATACAGATAGTGACATCGGAGGATGTATGATCGCTCGCGGAATATTGCGCGGTGGCTTGCTGGGTGCTTTTTTGGCAGTGGCATTCAATGTGCTCAGTGTGATTCCGATCTGCGGGTTTGCAGCCCTGCCACTGCGTATGTTGGCCTGGGCGCTGGGGGGATACGCCGGTGGCCGGATCGCCGTTAGGGCTGGCGCCGGGAATGGTGGCGTGGCCGCGGGGCTGGGTGCGGGTATTCTAGCCGGTGTGATCGACGGCATCGCTTATGTGGCCCTTGCGCCCATTCGCTTCAAGCTGGCCGGCGATATGATCACCAGCCTGCACTTACTGCCCGAAGGCGTAATCACCGCCTTTAACGATATGGGGATTAACTTGATGTCCGTCGATACCATGGGCGGCAGCCTCTTCTTCTCTATACTCATTTGCGGAGGTACCTGGCTGGCTGCAGGAGTTCTTGGTGCATTAGGAGGGGGTATCGCCCAGGCGCTTGCTGACTAGTAGGCAGGGGATGATATTTAGCCTGACTGCGTTTTTTACGCTATACTACGGCTCCTCCCCGAAAAATCTATATGAGGAGACTCTATAAACGTTATGCGTAGCATTGCCGTATGGCTGCTGATATCACTGCTGCTTATCACCCTGGCTGCTGTCAGTTTAGCGGCCCCCAACAGGGCGGAAGAATCCGCCTCCATAATCAATGAAGAAAGAGTAATCCCTGCTATTTGGCAGTTCGATCCACCTGTGGTAGATGGTGATCTCAATGATTGGGAACCCTATGAGCGCCATCTGCTGGACAAAGACACGGCCGACTATCCCTGGCCTTCACTTCGCCCTGAACCCGAAGATCTAAGTGCCTGGTCGAGTATCGTTTGGGATAGTGATTATCTGTATATCGCGCTCTATGTGATCGACGACGAGGTCGTACGTGATTCGCGAAATTGGTATACCGATGATATGGCTGGCTTCACCTTTGATGTCGATCTCGATGAAGCGATGGGTCTATCTGACCTCGTATACACTTTTAGCCCTGATGGCTTGGTAACCTTGAATGGCGGATGGCGTCTGGGCACGCAAGTATTCAGCCGTGTTCATGAGGATGGTTGGCTAGTCGAAGCTGCCATTCCCCTGAGAGAATTTGGGCTCGATTTTCTGTCCAATGCCGAGATCGGTTTCACATGGGGAGTTCAGGATTACGACACCGGCATCGTCAGCAGCTATCTGGTCTGGGCCGGCCCTGATTTCCTGTCACTTGGCCCGGAACAAGGCTTGCTGCAATTTGTCAATGGCCCCACCCGCGAGTGGTTGGTTGTACGGCCTGGTGTCGATGGCTATGATGGCATCGAAGACGCAACCCTAAACAGTTGGATTCCCGACGCCAATAACGGCAACGATGCCGAGATCATGATCCGTAGCACGAATCGTTGGCATGTGGCTTTGAAATTCGAGCCACCCGCATTGCCCTTTGCTGCTAAAGCACTGAAGGCATATCTCCATATGAACGTCGTCGATAGTAATTCTCCCAGTTGGATCAATGTCCGGGCCTATCGATTGTTACGCCCCTGGAGCGAAGACAGCGTAACCTGGGATAACACGGACGCCGCTACATCATGGGCCAAGCAAGGTGCTGATGAAATCGACGTGGATCGAAGTAATGATATGGTAGATGAAGTGACTATCAACGAGATCGGCGCCGAGTATATGTGGGACCTCAGTTCCGAGATCCTCGATCTGTATGAAAATCCTGATAGTAACCATGGATTCATATTTCGAGCGGAAGAGGCCGGTGCGAACATGGAGTACACGTTGCAAGCGAGTGAGTGTGGCGCAACTTGTGCCCCGTGGTTAGAAGTGTTGATGGAACTACCACCACCCACCCTGGCACCTTCGCCAACGCCTGCCTCTACGAGCACACCCACACATACACCTTCGCCAACGCCTGCCTCTACGAGTACACTCACACTCACACTCACACTCACACCTTCGCCGACGGCCACAGCTACGCCGACGCCAACGCCAACACTGACGCAAACGCCTACCCCTACCGTCACACCAACACCAGACTACCCCGTCTTCCTTCCGGTGCTGGTGCAACCGTAGCAAAATCAGTACCATCGTTTTCATGCAGTCTTTAGCCCCGGACGCAGTTGGCTCCGGGGTTTTTGTTCGAGATGGCGTGAAGAGAGTGCAACGCATTCAGGTCTAGCCGATACGACTCATTTGAGCCCATCAGTCTTGCCTTCTGGTGTGCTGAATGCGTTGCACTCGCTACATAATTGGAATTACTGTCGCCAGTGTTTGCCCGTGGTACCCTCCCCTCGTATAATAGATGATCGGCGTCCACAGCAATTTGGTGCTACTTCCTGAGAAAACTCCCTATGCGTACCGAAAATATCCGCAATTTCTGTATTATCGCCCATATTGATCACGGAAAATCCACGCTGGCCGATCGACTCTTGCAGATCACGCACACCGTCAGTGAGCGCGAGCTACAGGAACAGATGCTTGATAGTATGGATCTGGAACGCGAGAAAGGCGTCACCATCAAGGCTTCTGCCGTACGTATGTTCCATGAAAGCGAAAATGGGGAGACGTACGAACTCAATCTCATCGATACACCTGGACATGTCGACTTCGGTTACGAAGTATCACGGGCGCTCAAGGCTTGCGAAGGAGCACTACTCGTTGTCGATGCCTCCCAAGGAGTGGAAGCACAGACGTTGGCCAATCTCTACCTGGCAATGGAGCAAGACCTCGAGATCATCCCCGTAATCAATAAAATCGATCTCATCTCCGCCCGCCCAGATGAAGTCGCACAGGAATTAGAAGATCTCATAGGGATTGATGCACTCGATATTCCGCTGGTGTCTGCCAAGGATGGTATCAACGTTGACGCTGTATTGGATTCAGTGATCGAGCAGGTGCCAGCACCGACCGGTGATCCCAACGAACCACTTCAGGCGCTCATCTTTGATAGCCATTACGATGCCTACAAAGGTGTCATCGCCTACGTACGGGTCATAAACGGCCGCATGAAAAAGCGCGAAGTGCTCACCCTCATGTCGACGAATATCGAGACCGATCCCTTGGAAATCGGCGTGTTTTCGCCGGGCATGGTGCCGGTAGAAATATTGGAAGCGGGTGAGGTGGGCTACGTGGCGACCGGCCTAAAGGCAGTGCAAGAGTGCCGCGTCGGTGATACATTGACCTCTGTCAGACAGCCTGCCGACAGCGCCCTGCCCGGTTTTTCGCCCCTCAAACCCATGGTGTTTGCAGGTGTCTATCCTGCAGAGGCGGATGACTACAACTGGCTGCGAGATGCCTTGGAAAAACTGCAACTGAACGATGCCGCCCTGATGTATCAGCCCGAGACCTCTCAGGCCTTGGGGTTTGGATTCCGCTGTGGCTTCCTGGGCTTGTTCCACATGGAGATCATTCAGGAACGTCTCGAGCGCGAGTACGATCTCGATCTGGTCTTCACAGCACCTTCGGTCGAGTATCAGGTTTCTCTGGTCGCCGGTGAAGAGATCGTCATAGATAGCCCGGCCGATTTACCGGACCCTAACATCATCGCAGAGATCCGAGAACCCTGGGTTGAGATCAACGTCATCACCCCTACCGATTACATCGGCACTATCATGGATCTTGTCACCCGTCGCCGTGGTCAATTCAAGGATCAGGAATATCTTGACCGGCGTCGCGTGCAACTCAGCTATTTGATTCCCCTCACCGAGATCCTGGTAGATTTCTATAACGAACTCAAGGCACGAACTCGTGGATACGCTTCACTAGACTATCATTTTCACGAGTATCGCCCGGCCGACATGGTCAAGCTCGACCTGCTGGTGGCGGGCCAGGCCGTCGATGCCCTCTCCATCATCATCCACACCGATCAAACCTATCCCAAGGGTCAGAAGCTGGTCTCGAAGATGAAAGAGGTCATTCCGCGACAGCAATTCGATGTCGCTATTCAAGCTGCTGTCGGCAAACGCGTCATCTCTCGCGCCAATGTGAAGGCGCTGCGGAAAAACGTACTCGCTAAATGCTATGGTGGTGATGTCACTCGCAAGCGCAAACTCTTGGAGAAGCAGAAGAAGGGTAAAAAGCGCATGAAAATGATCGGATCGGTGGAGGTTCCGCAGGAGGCATTTATGGCCGTACTTCGACTAGAAGATGAGTGACAGGTCCATCTACCGGTGGGCACTGATCGCGATTCTAACACTCGCGGTATTGCTTGGTTCTCTACGTCTCAATCGATATACTCTGACATATGGCGACGAAGCTCGTTTTTTGATCCTGGCCCAATCACTACGTTTTAAGCATAATTATGCGCTTGTCGGCGCTCACGGGCCCGTTGCCGAACGCCAATATCCCCCGGGATTGCCACTCATCGTCGCACTGACGATGTGGTTGACTGATACCGGACAGCCCCTTAACACCTCGATACTTCCTGCGAAGATCGCAGTTCTTATCTTGTATCTAGTAGCATTGCTGCTGCTATATGATCTTCTCAGACAATATAGACCACCATGGATCGCGCTCGCCACTCTCTTGGTTATTGCCGTTCATCCTCTGATCACGCCATTGGCCACCGAACCGATGAGCGACATCCCTTTTTTTATTTGCCAGTATCCTCTCGCTTTGGCTGATGGAGCGAGCGTCAAGCTCGATTGCTGGCGATGATCAAGCCACTGTCGCACGATATCCTCCTTTTCGCACATTGGTTTGGTTTGCTTTAGCCGGTCTGGCGGTCGGTCTTGCCGGCAGCATCCGCTTGGCGGGGATCAGCCTTATTGCCGTCGGCGTCCTGTTCTTTCTGCTTCAGCGGAAGTGGTGGTGGCTTTGTGTGTTCTTAGTTACGGCAGGCGTCTCCCTATCACCTTGGCACATTTTCAATATCGTACATGCGCAAACCAAGGATCTGAATGCTGGTTCTGCGATGGCATATGTTGGTTTAGTACAGAGCGCCGATCTCTATGATCCGAGTAGTATCACACTGCGTTTGTCCGACTATGTTGGACGCCTGAGTTACAACGCCAGGTATTATTTTAGCGGATTTGGCGAATACGTATTTCATCAGCCCTGGCGGCGATTGCCCGATCAGCCATTAGATCTCTTTGCCGGAAAACTCGATGTTGCGATAGCGTTTTTCATTGCCTGTATCGCCGCGATCGCTGCACTTGTTCGGATACGACATCGGCACTGGCTCCTGTTGTTGTACAGTCTCATTACCTTTGGTGTCCTGTTGGTATGGCCCTTTGTACAACAACGGTATTTTCTTCCTCCCATACCTGTCCTATGGTTTTATCTTCTGAGCGGACTTGCATGGCTCGTGCAACAGACACAAGGATCCCGCCGACAAATCGCCACGGCTGCAGTTGTGACCTTTTTTATGCTCAGTGCTGGATATCTATTGTCCATGAATGTTGTTAGCGGAATCGATGTTTTTCGAGACCGCCATGCAATGGATGCGCATGCCTTTTATCAGAGTAGGAACGCCGAAATGGCAAACTATTTCGAAGCAGGCCAATGGCTCGAATCGCATACTGACAAAGAAACCGTGATAATCACTCGCAAACCGTATCTTACCTATCTATACAACGACCGTGTCGCCGAGCCATTCCTCTGGACCAACGATGAAAAAGCTTGGATCCCTTTCATGGAAGATAACGGCATCAACTACATAGTCGAAGATGCCTTCACCTGGCCTGATGTGACAGATCGATTTCTACGACCCGTTCTGCGTGCACAATCGTCCGCATTCGAGCTTGTGTTCGAAACTTCACCACCTGTAACACGGGTGTGGCGGTATCATAGTATCGATTAATGCCCGGTTTTTACCGACATCGATATTCCTGTTCAATGGATAATTTGGAAACAATGTGCAGACGCTATAGACTTAGGCGCCAATGACGCCAACATCGACAAAAAAAGTGTCGATGTTTGTAGCAAGCGCCTAACTCCTGATTCTTTTCAAAGGTTGACTTTCTCACATCCCCCTTTATGACTACAGTTCGCAAACGCTGGCTCTATATTCTCCTGCTCGGCCTGATACTACTGTTTGCCTTTGCCTTGCGAACATACAATGTAGATTGGGCCCAGGGCCAGCTCCCCCATCCAGACGAGCGATCGACGATCGCGTTTTACGCGCCGTCGATCAGGTGGCCCTCTGATCCGGGCACGCTCTTCGATCCCAGAGAATCGACTCTCAATCCGTTCTGGGATGTAAATAGCGATAGCCGCAGGTCTTTTACCTACGGTCATTTCCCCTTGTATCTAATGGTGATAGCGGGGAATGTGGCGCCCAAATTCGTGCCGGTGGCCGAGGCCATCGGTGTGCCCGAACGCTATGTGCATATGATGCAGATCGCCAATGGCTCGCCCGGTTTCGCCTGGGTGGGTCGCTTGATCATGGCCTTTGCAGATACCATAACGATACTATACCTGTTTTTGCTGGGGCGGCGTCTTTATAATGTGCACGTTGGCTTGTTGGCGGCTGCGTTCGGCGCCTTCACGGTCCTGCAGATTCAGCTTGCGCATTTCTTTGCGGTCGATCCGATCTCGACTACTTTTACCGTGGCCGCTATCTACCATGCCATTCGTATGGTGGAAACGCGTGGCTGGAAACACACCGTACTGACCGGCGTCATGGCGGGATTGGCTATTGCCTCTAAATATAGCGCCGCACCCATTCTGGCAGCGCCCGCAGTGGCCGGGCTGATCATCACCTGGCGACAGCAGCATGAGTTAGCCGGTAACGCAAGGGAACGATCCGAGTTCCCGGGCCTTTTCCTGACGGCAGGGGCATTGGTTGTGGCCGTAGTGATTTTTGCCGTTACGTCTCCTTTTGTCCTGCTTGATTTCGAGAATTTCTATCAGGCTGTTGTAAAGGAACAAGGGGCCATGGTGCGAGGTGAAGCTGATTTCCCCTTCACACGCCAGTATCGCGGCACCATCCCTTATCTCTACTACATTGTCGAGCAAGTCAGGTGGGGCATGGGATGGTTCTTGGGGTTGGTTGGGTGGATCGCCTTTGCTTGGGTTCTAGTCAAAACGGTCTTGCGTCGCGCCTTGCCCGGAGAATTGATCATCCTTTCCTGGTTGGTTCCCTATTTCTTGATCACCGGTGCTTTCCTGGCGAAATTCAATCGTTATATGGTGCCCGTGGTACCACTCCTTGCCGTACTAGGAGCGGCCATGCTCTGGGCAGTGTCCGTTTGGCTGGTCAGACATCTACCAAAACGGTTTAAACCCCATCCGAAATCTGCTGTGCCCGCTCAAATTTGGGAGGCGCCGACACCCTTCAAAGATGATTCGGGCTTGGCGGTGTCTCAAAGCGGTGCTGATACAGATGAATGGGACCTCCCTGATGAACCCCTGGATACGTCAGAGAGGGTGGAGGGATCTGACGGCGTCGACGAAATCGAGGAAGACTTGGCCATTTCGGCGGAATTGAACAGATCGCAAGCCGAGCAGTGGACCCGCCGTCTATTTTGGGTACTCGGCCTGGTTGTTCTGATCCCCACAATCATTTGGTCTTTGGCTTTTGTCAACGGTGTCTACGGTTCGGAACATACCTTTATTACCGCCTCGGAATGGATGTACGAGAATGTACCCGACGGCAGTGTATGGATCACCGAACACTGGGAAGAGGGCATGCCTTTGCACCTGCCTATTACCAACGGGCATCCTGGGGCACATAATTGGCGTAACCTCACCATGCCCATGTATGAAGAGGATACGCAGGGTAAATATGAGATACTGAAGCAGAACATGCGCGAGGGTGACTATTATGTTTTGGCAACCAAGCGCCTGTACGGCGCCTTGCCCCATCTGCCCGAACGCTATCCCATGAGCATTCGCTTCTATGAGCTGCTGTTCGAAGAGCAGCTCGGCTACGAATTGGTAGGTGATTTTACCAACTATCCCAGTCTGTTCGGCATCGAGATCGCCGACCAGGACGCAGATGAAAGCTTTTGGGTGTACGATCACCCCCGTACGCTGATATTCGAGAAGAGGCGAGCGTTGAGTGATGCTGAGTGGGATTCGTTGCTGGGCGGTCTGTGGGAAGAGGCCATTCCTGGTTTTACCGGCCAACGAACTCAAGACGGCGGGCTTGATATATTGGGCTTATTGGATTCTGAAGAGCCGACTCTGTTACTCGAACAACCTGTGAACGAGCTACCAGATGTGGGCAAAGTTGCCTGGAATCCCTTCCGAAACAATAGTTTTGCTGCACTGCTGTTCTGGTGGCTGGCACTGGCGCTGATCAACATCCTTACCTGGCCCATTGTGTTCTCGGTATTCAGTAATATGAGAGATCGCGGCTATGGGTTCAGTCGGGCGTTGGGCTTGATCCTGGTTGCCTGGATTAGCTGGATACTCTCGGCCAGCAACCTGCTCATCAACTCATTACTGCCAATCGCTCTGGCTTTGGTGGCAATTCTTGCTTTGTCGGCCTGGACCTGGCGACAGAACGGCACAGAGATGCGCTCATTTATCAGGGTACACCGCTCGTTATTGTTGTTAAGCGAAGGCATTTTTTCGATTGCCTTTCTGCTCTTTATTTTTATCCGCTTGCTAAACCCAGATCTCTGGCAACCCTGGCAGGGTGGCGAGAAATTCATGGAATTCGCTTTCCTGAATGCCGTTACCCGAACACCCTCCTTCCCGCCCTATGATCCCTATTTCGCCGGTGGGATCATGAATTATTACTACTATGGCTATCAGATACTCTCATCGCTGATTAAATTGACCGGCATCAACACCACGATCGCCTTTAATCTGGCAATACCCACCCTATTTGCGCTCACAGCATCGGGTGTCTTTAGCCTTGTGTACAGCTTGATGCCCCGGTCACGACTTTCCAAGGATGTAAAATGGTGGCGACGTGGCACCGGTGCAGGTCTATTGGGCGTTTTCATTGTCGTGATCATGGGCAATCTGGACAGTGGCTTGCTCCTCTTACGGCAGATAGGCGAACGAAGCAGCAGCACATTTACCTCCAATCTGCCATTTGTACAGAGCACAGTCCATACTGTCTCGGGCCTGGGCGATGTCCTTTCCGGCCAGCTCAATGTTCCGGCCTACAACTATTGGACACCCTCCCGTGTTATACCAGACACCATCAATGAGTTCCCCTTCTGGTCATTCCTCTTTGCCGATCTCCATCCTCATATGATGGGTATCCCCTTCACAGTACTCTTCCTGGCCCTGTCCTACAATCTGGTGGCCGGGTACGGAAGGCGTTGGGATGCCGAGGGTAAGCTACAAGGCGCCATGTCCTTAGCGGCGCTACCACTCGTGCTTGGAGCCATAGGGGCGATCAATACCTGGGACCTGCCCACCTATTTTGGCCTGGGTATCGTGGCTTGGCTGATCCGAGAATGGAAGAGCTTTGGTAGAATCCGTATTGCGGCAACCCTGGTTTTCACGGTGGGTTTGGGCGCGCTGGCCTATCTGCTCTACCTGCCCTTTTACAGTAATTATACGACGGTGTTCAATACGGGTGTCGGGCTCACCTTCGAGAAGACAGACCCGGGTGCATGGCTGCGCATATGGGGTTTCTTCATCTTCATCGCCACGAGTTGGGTGTTGGTCACACTTCGCTACAAACCCGGCGATGTCACTGTCCTCCGTTGGATTTCAGGCATCATCAACCACCTGGATGACGCTGCCCGATATCTGGATCACGTCCGAGTTATGGTCCACAGCGGCTGGGACTTCTCCTTTGGGTGGATCGTGATCGGCTTGATGTTATTTGCCAGCATCCTCCTCGCAATTGCAGATTTTACGGTGATTGCCCTGATTTTACCGTTGCTTACCTTCGCCACCTTTTTCCTGTTCCGTCGCAGCACTTCTGCCGATGCTCAGTTCCGTACGCTCTTGTTCTTCACCGGTCTACTGGTATTATTGGGCGTTGAGGTATTCTATTTGAAGGACTTTTTATGTGGGTGTGGCGAGGGCTTGTTCGACCGACAGCATGGCAATAACTATCGCATGAACACCCTGTTCAAGTTTTACATCCAGGTGTGGGTGATGTTAGGCATCGCCGCGGCTGCTTCTCTTCCCGCTTTGATAGATAGGATCAGTACCTGGCATCGGGGATGGCGGATTTTGTGGTTGGCGCTGCTCGTTGTCCTCATCATTTTTGGCCTTGTCTTCCCCATTATGGGCACGGCCAGCCGTGTCGATGATCGCTTCCCTGGCGAGCGCCCGGCCAGAAACACTTTGGATGGTATGGCCTTTATGTCTGTGGGTACCTACACCTGGCCGGTACATACCAATCCCATCGAATTGACGTATGATTACGACGCCATCCGCTGGCTGCAGGACAACGTCACTGGCACACCTGTACTGGCAGAAGCGCCTGCTTCATGGTACATGGTGGACGGTCAGAATACTGGCTACGATTACTACCGGGCAGGTGGATTGCGAGCTTCGTCATTGACCGGTTTGCCCACGTTTATTGGCCAGCACCAAGGTGAGCAACGTTTCGGCCACCAGACCGGGCCACGTGAACAGCTCGGGCGAGAGTTCTGGGAAACCACCGATATCGCCCGGCTGCGTCAGCTTATCGATGAATTGAATGTAGACCTGATCTATATCGGCCAACTCGAGCGCACCCTCTTCGATGAAGCCCAACTCAGTAAATTCCATGTATTGGCTGACCTGGGCGAAGCTGAAGTCATCTACCAGAATGACGGCGTAACCATGTACAAGACGATCAAACCATGATTGGCAGCTACGACCACCCGACCAAGCGAGAAACCAGTAGACCGGGAAACCAGTAGACCGGGAAACCAGTAGACCGGGAAACCAGTAGGCCGGGAAACCAGTAGACCAGGAAACCAGTAGACCGGGAAACCAGTAGACCGGGAAACCAGTAGACCGGGAAACCAGTAGGCCGGGAAACCAGTAGACCGGGAAACCAGTAGACCGGGAAACCA
>JAAENG010000336.1 GCA_024224665.1 Chloroflexota bacterium
ATGAATCTAGCGTAGCAGCTACCGCGAGACCCTTCGCTGGCGAAGACCCTTCGCTGGCTGCTTATCGCCGTGCGAGTTGTGTGTTTGACTCGCTCAGGGTGACACAATCGAAAGACCAATACCAGCGAAGGCTTGTCCTTAGGAACTCGAAGGAATCTAGCGTAGCAACTACCGCGAGACCCTTCGCTGGCGAAGACCCTTCGCTGGCCGCTTATCGCCGTGCGAGTTGTGTGTTTGACTCGCTCAGGGTGACACAAATGAAAAGTGTCCGGTAGAGAAACTTTTTGTACTCAATTGGCGTCCTAGGAGTCTGTCGGAAAAGTCGTTCTCAAGGCTTTAAGGACACGGATCAGGGCGGATTCACATGATTTTCACTGTGAAACCCAAGGATTATCCTCGAAAATCTGTGTCCTGATAACTTTTCCGACAAGCTTCTAGTGGTGGCCCCTCTCTATCCATTCTCTAGTTTTGATCTCAAATCTGGGAAGGCAACTACGTGCATTGCCAAATCTGCACGTTGCTCTGACATGTATCCCGCTGCTTGGTAAATCCTGTGGAAGACCTGCAACTGATATTAAGCCAGTTTTCCTTGACGAGCGCCATCGACATCTTTTTGGTGGCGGTTATTTTCTATGTCATTTTGCGCTTTTTTGCAGGAACACAAGCTGTACAACTCATTCGAGGGATCCTGGTCATCGTCCTCATTGGCGCTTTGGCAAGTACCTTTACCGACTTAAAAGCTTTCACTTGGTTGATAAGGAGTGGGGGTGTAGCGATTCTTATTGCGATCCCCGTCATTTTTCAGCCGGAGATTCGGCGTGCACTCGAACGCGTGGGTCGCACGGGCGTTCTCCTGGCTCGAACCCGCCGTTCTACCGGTACATCAAAGCTTATCAGCGACTTGATCAGCACCTGTTCCCGCCTGTCTCAACTGCGGAATGGCGCCATCATCATCCTTGAGGATCAGACCGGCCTTGAAGACTACGTAGAATCAGGTGTGCGCATCAATGCATCGATCAACACTGAATTACTTCTCTCTATCTTTAACCCCACAGCACCCCTGCATGACGGCGCCGTGGTGATTCGCGATGAACAGATCGTGGCTGCTTCGGTTGTGCTACCCTTAACACAACGTACACTAGTCGACACAAGTCTGGGTACGCGCCATCGTGCTGCCATCGGCATTACCGAAGATTCGGATGCGCTTTCGCTGGTTGTCAGTGAGGAAACCGGCAATATCTCCGCAGCTCGAAATGGTCGCCTGACGCGGAGGTTAGACGAAAGACGTTTGCGCCGTATTCTCGAGCGTTTTTATGAATCGAGAGGCCAGCTATTTGATATCGACGTCGAGGGAGCTGACGACTCCGAATGAGTTTTTCTGCCTCTCGCCGCACGCTAGATAGGTTGGGCACATTGGCGTTGGCGCTCATCCTGGCCGTAATCGTATGGGTCGTATCTGTGCAACAAGGTAATCCATTCGAGACCGCTACGATTAGTCCGGTGCCTATTAGCGTGCAGAATCTTCCTGAAGACTTGATCTTCGCCGGTTCTTCTACATTCTCACCCGTCGAAGTCAGGGTTCGTGCACCTCGTAGTATACTAGATAACCTCACGCCTCGTGATTTCGATGTCGTTTTGGATTTAGCGGATGCCCAACCCGGTCGCCAGGAGATGGCAATCATCATCGACCCAAATGTGACAGGTGTCGATATACAGGGATATTTCCCAGAATCTGTGATCGTACGACTCGAACAGCGTGTGCAGAAAGAGATCCCCGTGCATGCCATTGTCGTCGACTCGCCGCCAACCGGATACATTGCCAGCTCAGCCATCATCACACCGACTATCGTTCTGATCGGTGGCGCCCAATCTGTCGTGGATACTGTGCGCAGAGCCGAAGTGCCTGTACGCCTACTCGATGCACGTGAGGATGTTCGTGTGAGCGACTTTATTACGTTACGAGACCGCAATGGCTCTATTGTCACCGGTTTGGATGTAGATCCTCGTACCGTCTCCGTAATGGTTCCTATCGAGCAACAACAGGGATTCGCCGAAAAATCGGTCCTACCCCGAGTAGAAGGCCAGCCCGCCCGGAACTATCTGGTTACGGGCGTTACCGCAGACCCGGCAACCGTCACAGTGTTTGGTGATCCTGATGTGTTGGCAAAGATGCCGCCCTTTGTAGAAACCATACCCATCGATATTCGTGGTGCTACTGAGGACATCGCAGAACGAGTACCCCTTATTGTACCAGAAACCGTATCAGTCATAGCCGCTCAGTCCGTCAATGTCATGATTGGCATCGAAGCGGTCGAGAGTAGTCTCACCGTGACGCTACGGCCCATTGTCCAAGGATTAGGCCCTGACTTACAGGTTGAGGGCTATGAACCTGAGACGATTGAATTGATCTTGCACGGCCCTGTTCCCAAGCTGGAGACATTGACGGCAGATGAAAACATACAAGCTGTCCTTGATCTCACCGGATTGGAAGAGGGCAGCCATGAATTGGCGCCCATCCTCGTTTATCCTGAAGGGATTACAGTACAGACCGTTTTGCCTGAAACCGTCCAGGTCGTGATACTTACCCTCCCCACACCTACGCCCCAGCCAACGCCCATCTCAGCCACATCGACCCTAGAGCGATTTGGCCTACCAGCAACTGAAGAACCTACCCACACTCCTTGACGTTGACATTGCCCGTATCAACGACTTTCCCCATGTCTAACCTAACCCGCAAACCGATTGTAGCCCTCGTAGGACGGCCCAACGTCGGCAAATCAACCTTATTCAACCGCTTTATCGGCCGCCGCCAGGCAATTGTAGAGGACCTGCCAGGTACAACGCGAGATCGGATTTATGCCGAAGCTGAATGGAACGGTGTACCCTTTATCCTGGTCGACACCGGAGGCATCGAAGCGCTGGATACACGACACGGCAAAATACAGCCCATGGCCGACCCGCTGGCGACTGCCTCTACCGGCTTCATCAGAGAGATCCGGGAGCAAGCCGAAGAGGCCATTCAAGAAGCCGATGTGCTGGTGCTGCTTGTCGATGCCAGCGAAGGATTGACCTCCGCAGATGGTGAGGTCGCCGATCTTCTGCGCTCCATAAATAAACCGGTTATCATCGCTGCCAACAAAGCCGATAATCCGGAACGACGCCTGAATGCCGTGGAGTTTTACGCCCTGGGTTTAGGCGATCCCCAACCTGTGTCCGCCCAGCACGGTTACGATAGCGGCGACCTGCTCGATGTCATTGTCGAGCATTTACCCCGGCAAGAGATCATCGATGATGAGGATGAGACATTACGTGTGGCAATTGTAGGCCGCCCCAATGTCGGTAAATCCTCCCTGCTAAACACCTTGCTCGGCCATGACCGTGCCATTGTCAGCGATATCGCCGGGACCACGCGCGACCCCGTCGATACCTACTTGACCTGGGATGGCGAACCCATCATCCTTATCGATACCGCCGGCATCAGGCGCAAGGGCAGAATAGAACGGGGCATCGAAAAGTACAGTGTGATGCGCGCTCTCAATGCAGTGGGCCGTGCTGAGGTCGTACTGTTGGTGATCGACGCCACCGAGGGAGTGACCGCCCAAGATGCACATATTGGTGGTTACATCCTGGATGAAAACCGCAGCCTGACCATCGTCGTAAATAAGTGGGATGCCCTGGAAAAAGACACCCACACAATGGCCGAATATAGCCGGACATTGCGCCAGGAACTAAAATTCCTCGACTATGTGCCCGTTCTCTATATCTCGACACTGACTCGCCAGCGGGTAAATCAGGTGATGCCAACGGTGTTACGGGTACGAGATGAACGCCATATGCGTATCCCCACCGCTGAATTGAATCGATTATTGCGACAAGCGGTGCAGGCCCATCCCCCTAAATCAGTGCGGGGCCGGCGTGCTCGCTTCTACTATGTCACACAGGCTGACTCAGATCCACCAACCTTTGTCTTTTTTGTCAACGATCCAAAAACCGTTCATTTTACTTATCTTCGCTTCCTGGAAAATCGCCTGCGTGAACGTTATCCCTTCGAAGGCACACCCCTTCGTCTGGAGTTGAAGGGTAAGCCGAAGGAGGAGAAGAAACGTTGAACCGGAGCACGTTAGGAGTTGCGCAGATAGGTACCTTGCTGGTGCTGATAGCGGCCATGGCTTATTTGGGCTGGCTCGGATATGGGATGTTGCCCGAGCCGGCGCCAACGCCAACACCGATCGCCAAACTCGTTTTCAGTGGCCAGTCGGCACTCGATCTTGCGCGAGCACAATGCGATTTTGGACCCCGCCCAATGGGATCGCCGGCCGGGTGGCAGACGGGTGATTGGATTATCGGCCAGCTCGAAGAAGCCGGATGGGAAGTGGATGTGCAGGATTTCGACTGGAACGGGACCCCTGGCCGTAATATCATTGCTCGTGTTGGCGAGGGTATACCAATTCTGATCGGCGCTCATTATGATACGCGCCTGGTTGCGGATGAAGATCCAGACCCAGCCTTACATTCTGTCCCGGTGTTAGGCGCGAATGATGGCGCCAGTGGCGTCGCCGTCTTGCTCGAACTGGCGCGCGTCCTGGACCCCGACACTTTCGAACAAGAAGTTTGGCTTACCTTTTTCGACGCCGAGGACAACGGCCGTATCGAGGGGTGGGAGTGGGCAATCGGCTCCAATGTGCTGGCCCAATCTCTAGATGATCTGCCCGCCGCCATGATCTTGGTCGATATGGTTGGCGATGCCGACCAACGGTTTCCAAGAGAAGGCAATTCGAACCCAATACTTAACGAGCAACTCTGGACTCTGGCCGAAGAGTTAGGTTTCGATGATGTTTTCGTCGATGAACCCGGCCAGCCGATTGTCGACGACCATGTCGCATTTATCCAACGAGGCGTACCTTCAATTGATATTATTGATTTCGACTATCCTTTCTGGCATACAGCGCAAGACACATGCGATAAACTCAGCGCCGAAAGTCTTAGCAGGGTAGGCCGGGTGCTCGAAGCATACTTAGAGCAAGGAATGCTACATGAAATCCTGCCACAGCTTCAGACGCCTGTTGCACAGCCTTCCGGGACACCTTGACGTGTTGCGTGTTGCGTGTGCTAACGAATCATGCTTTTCTAGTCGGAGCCAAGCAGATCCCGGCATGGTTCATGCTGCCGAGTTTGCATCTTGACAAATCCAAGTTTGCGATTGCGATTGCGAACAGAACCAAATATCAATGACTAAAGATATAAGATTCTTCTGCCGATCGTCCTTAATCTTTGATCATTAATCCCATGTGCGTTTCGACAGAAGACACATATCAAGGAGTTTCATCATTACTAATCTTATTCAAATCAAGCCCGTCGTCGAACGTGGTTTGCTCGTGGGCGTTGAAATTAAAAACAATCCGGGGCGATTCTCTCTGCAGGACTCGTTACAGGAGTTGGCGCGCCTGGCGGAAACAGCTGGTGTTACAGTCATCGATCGTATGAGCCAGTCGATACAGTCGCCCAACCCTGCCACCTTTATCGGTACGGGCAAGCTCGATGAACTGGTCTCGTTGGTCAAAGAACTCGAAATCGACATCGTAATTTTTGACGACGAACTCAGCCCTCGCCAGCAACGTGAGATAGAGAAAGCTATCGCAAACGAGGATATCAAGGTGCTGGATAGAACTGCCTTGATCCTGGACATTTTTGCGCAACACGCCAATACCCGAGAAGGCGCACTCCAGGTCGAGTTGGCACAGTACGAATACCGGCTGCCTCGGCTGACCCGGGCGTGGACCCATCTCGCTCGACAAGCGGGTGGGCGCGCAGGTGGCGCTTCTGGTGGCGTTGGCGTTCGTGGGCCCGGTGAAACCCAGCTCGAGATCGATCGCCGGGAAATCGGTCGCAAGATCGCATTTCTAAAACGTGAACTGCAGGATGTTCGGGCGCACCGAGAACATTATCGCATTCGGCGCAAGGCCTCTCACATGCCTTTGATCGCCCTGGTGGGATACACCAATGCCGGTAAATCGACATTGCTCAATGCCCTTAGCTCGGCCGACGTACTGGCTGTGGACCAGCTATTTGCCACACTCGATCCTACCACGCGACGAGTACCATTGCCCTCGGGTCGAGAAGCGCTGCTGTCGGATACGGTCGGCTTTATCCAGAAGCTCCCAACCGAATTGGTTGCAGCCTTTCGTGCCACCTTAGAAGAGATCCTGGAGGCAGACTTGGTCCTGCACGTTGTCGACGCTTCGCACGCCAATGTAGAGGAACAAGCTGCAACGGTAACTGAGGTGATGGCAGAACTGGGAGGCGACTCATTACCGGTGCTGGTGGCATTGAACAAAACAGACCTGGTGACTGACGGGCAGCTGCCTCTTGATATACGTTTGAGTTTCCCAGATGCCGTCAGCATTTCCGCACTGACCAGAAGCGGTATGGACACTTTACGGGACCGCATCGAAGAGCTATTAACCGACCTAATGGTAGCTGTCGAGGTGTTGATACCTTATGCCGATGGGGAAATGGTCAATCTTTTCCATAACTATGGCATCGTTGTGCGTCAGGAACATCAGCAGGAGGGGACTTTGCTGGCCGGGCGCCTACCCGCCACGCTGTCGGGGCGCTTTCTCCCCTATGTGCGCCTGTCTGAGTCATTGTAAATACTTTACATAATGTTACATTGAATAACCGATGTCGCCGACAATGATGCAACCAGATACACCCGCCTGGGTGGCGGACGCCGTTTTTTATCAGATATTCCCAGACCGATTTGCTAGCAGCAAGCGTGTGCCAAAACCGGGCAAACTCGAACCGTGGGGGAGTGCACCGACTTCACATGGCTTCAAAGGGGGAGACCTGCTCGGTATTGTCGAGCACCTGGATTACCTGGAAGCGTTGGGGATCAACGCCATCTATCTGAATCCGATCTTCAGCTCTGCCAGCAACCATCGTTTCCACACATATGACTATTATCAGGTGGATCCACTACTGGGCGGCAATGAGGCGCTGCGAAAACTGCTAGATGCTGCCCACGCTCGGAACATTCGCATCATTTTGGATGGCGTCTTCAATCACGCCAGCCGAGGGTTCTGGCCCTTTCACCATATTTTAGAAGTAGGATCAAAATCACCCTATCTGGACTGGTTTACCGTGCATGGTTTTCCGTTGCACGCCTATGACGGTGGACGCAGTCCCAATTACGATGCCTGGTGGGGGTTGCCGGCCCTGCCAAAACTAAATGTCGCAAACCCCGAGACACGGGACTATCTACTGAATGTGGCCGAATACTGGATCCGCTTCGGCGCTGACGGCTGGCGTCTAGACGTGCCCACCGAAATCGACGACGCTGATTTCTGGCAATCCTTTAGAACCCGTGTCCGCCAGGCTAACCCCGAAGCCTATCTGGTGGGGGAGATCTGGCATGTCGCCCAAGAATGGCTGCAGGGTGACCGATTTGACGCCCTGATGAATTATCCCTTGAGCTTCATCTCGCTGGGCTTGTTTGCGGCGGAAACACTTGACACGTCGCATCGGCCCGGGGGGTATGAGATCAAACCCCTGGCCGTGGAGAGCGCCCTCCCAGAACTGCAGCGACTGCACACAGCTTACCATCCTCTCGTCGTGCGCTCTCAGCTCAACCTTTTGGATAGCCACGATATGCCCAGGTTCCTGACCTTGGCCGGGGGAGAGCGTTCAGCGCTCCATCTCGCTACGGTATTGCAGATGACACTGCCCGGCGCACCTTGTATTTATTACGGAAGTGAGATCGGCTTGCAGGGTGGGCCAGACCCAGATTGCCGCCGGGCTTTCCCCTGGAACGTAAAAAGATGGGACCAAGAAACACTTGACATAACCAAGCAGTTAATTGCTATGCGAAAGGAGGAGTTCATCCTGCGGCGTGGCGATTTCAAGCCGCTGTTCGCTCAGGAAAACATTTTGGCATTTCTGAGAACAACGGAGGAGGGTTGTGTATTGGTTGTGTTTAATACAGGAAATGGGCGTGTCGAGGTGCAACTGGATATTGCCGCCCGAAGCAGGGGAGACCGCATGCCTGAAGATCTGTGGACTCAACATAACGGCTTGAAACCTGCGCAGTGGGGAAACGCTCGGGCTGATTCTGCGCGATCAACCCTTACACTTGCATTGGCAGCTCGCTCGGCCCGCATACTGAAGCTTTGATTCGATAAAGTGCGTGGCAGTTTGCAAACTGCCACGCAAAAACTTATGTCGTTGGCCGCCTTTTCCGCTTAAGCGGTGTCCCTACAACCATCCACGCCCCCCAAACGATAACTACTAACCCGATGGCTTGACTTACCCAGTACCGTCTCAGTCGCAAAGGGCCTGGATGGCGGGACCTTGCATTTGCGGTACAGTAGTCACGGCGGTAAGGTCGTAGGTTTCCAAGTGGCGGCCCAGGCGAACGAGTTGGTGTCCGAACACGTACAGTATTCGGGCGGATGAACGGGCGAAAACGCCGCGCCGGTCGATACCGGCATCGCTGCGGGCGACTTTCTGGCGTTGTATCTGATCTTGCGTTTTGGATTCGGCGAGGTAAAGGGCTGAGTCTGCGTTTGGGTAAATCATGTCAATCTCCTGTAAATTAGATCTGAAGGTAGCGCTTGAAGGCGTTACACACGATGCCGATGTAATCTGCGTTGAGTCGGTAGCATTTTGCACTTTCCTTGCGTCGTTCGATGAGATAACCGGCGGCGCTGAGCTGTTTGAGATGCCGGGAGGCCGCCGATTGGCTGAGATCGAGAGCGGCCATCACATCCTGTGAACACAGTTCGCCTTGTTCGGCAACATACCGAAGGATGCGCAGGCGGGTGTCGTCGGCCACAGCCTGGAGCCGCACCAATAGATCGGAACGAGCCAGTTCGGGGGCGTAGAGGGACACGCCCTCGGGCATGCGAGCCCGGAAGATGACCCAGACAACGTCATCGGCTGTGAACTTGGTGAGATAGGGGCCCATGTGCGCCGAGGGTACCAGCACTACTCGACGAGCTTGTTCCAAAAACCCTCGTGCCTTCTCGCCCAGCGATTGTCCGGTCACTTTTTGCACGACTTCGTAGCTGTCAAGCCCGCCCAGATCAATTTGCAGACTGGCGTCCACGCAAGATTGTAGCATGTCACGGACGCGGGCCCATTCGGCGGCCAGAAACTCGTCCCACATGAAGCGCAGATGCGAGAGAACAAGGTCGTGCATGGCCGGAAGATCGTTGAGAAGGACATGAACCTGACGCTCAATGTCTGGTTCCATGTTCTCTTCAGTGAAACGATCTCGTAGGAAATCGAGATAGGTATCGGCATCGGCCAGGAGTTCGGCCTCTGTGTATGTCAGCGGTTCGACGGTCGGATCAGGACGTTCAGGGCAGGGCGGAGAGTTGTTGTAGGCATCAAACAAACGTTTGCGAAGCACCGGCGGAGAGCTGTTGTAGGCATCAAACAAACGTTTGCGAAGCACCGACGGTGGGGTCGCAGCTAGATGATCGAGATGGGCCCGGTCTGTCAACCCATTTCTGGTTATATTATTCGGACGCCAGTGAGTTCCCAACCGTTTCTGACGCTTGCTGACAGATTGAAGCCTGTTGCTAAACGTCTTTCATCACCCGGCTAGCACCGACATAGAAACGCTGACATTAAAGAACTCGCGAATCACCCGTCTGTCATCGTTATTTGCAGGTGGCTACACTCAACACTGCATAATGGCGACCGTCTACTCAAATGAGGTGGGGGAGTTTGATTTTGCACTTGTGCCGAGGAGTTGATGAATGCGGAAGGCGGAAGGCGGAGTAGGTATTTGTTTCGCACTCCGCACTCATCCATCAGAAACTAGGTCTTAGCATTTGTCTTCAGTAGGGTCAAAAGAACTTACAATAGCGAGTCCTAGATATTTATGTAAAGTGGCAGTTTGAAATATAACTACACACTAGTGATGTTATGTCAAGCATGAGCTAGTTTCTGGCGAATAACTCGACATAACTATAGGATATAACAGTTATGTCGAGACTGTGCCGCATAGTAATTGGGACTGAAATCAAAGTTATTTAGACTGGATAGCACCACAAGTTATCCTGCGAAGAATCCAGCCAGTACTGCTTGGCTCAAGTCCGCGTGTAAACTTGGCTCAAGTCCGCGTGTAAACTTGGCTCAAGTCCGCGTGTAAACTTGGCTTGTGATTTTCCTATTGTTACAGAAAGCACTTGCAATGATTGTTGCACCAGCATTTGACCAGCAACTTTGGTTTGTAGAAGAGCGGAAAGCGGGAGGACTGATTCGTCCCCTCCCCTCCTTATAACTTGTCGATAATCTAATACATTATTATGTAAAGTACTAACATCCATGTCCATTATTTTGCCTACGTGGTTCAAAGCGTCAGCCTGAAGAGGAATAATCGCGCTGGAACCTGATTTATGAAGGTTAATTATTTATTTCGGTAATGTCTTCTTGCCAGGTCCGCCGAGGGATGAATCTCCCGGCTAGCAAACAGCGCCGGATCAATCCGGCTATCGGCTCGTTTTGTGACACTTAGGGTATCAAATCAGCCCCTTTATGAAGGTTAATTATTTATTTCGGTAATGTCTTCTTGCCAGGTCCGCCGGGGGATGAATCTCCCGGCTAGCAAACAGCGCCGGATCAATCCGGCTATCGGCTCGTTTTG
>JAAENG010000337.1 GCA_024224665.1 Chloroflexota bacterium
AGAGGGAACACTATTTGCAGGTTCAAGCGTTTGAACCCTTCGCTGAACTCAGGGCGGGCTGTGCGAAGGTCGACCCACAGCAGCCAGAGGAACACGACCCCCGCCCAGGGCAGGATCGATTGGCGGAAGAGGGTGGCCAGGCCCAGAGCCACACCCAACCAGATGCCATCCCTCAGCCTCAGCCTGAACCCCGACCTGATACGCTGCGCCAGGGCGAGGGCGCGCTCCAGGGACCAGAGCACGCAGATGATAAAGAAGGTCTCGGTCATGAGCATGACGCCGTAGAGGATGAAGTAAGCGTAGAGGGCGACGGCCAGACGGAGCAGCACGGCCAAAATGATGATCAGCGCCAGAATGGCACGTGGATTTCTGCGAAGGGTTGACAACATGCTCATGGCGATGGCAATTGTGTGCATTCAAAACGGGTCGAGCGACAGACCCCTTCGGCAGGCTCAGGGCAGGCTCTTCGGGTTTTTCGTCGTCGCTCACGACTCGTTGTCAACACGGTTATCCCCGCCTGCCAACTGTGAAGCACTGTCAGCATACGAAACCCGTAGGGTCTCCAATTCATGACTTACTGTTTGTTTGCGCCCCATGAACCTGATTTCAATTTAAGAACGCTTGCTAAGCAAGATACGCCCCAGCCTGAGTCATTCCAGCATAATGGATCCAAGCCTAAGCATTATAGAGAATTCCATCGATTTCACGCAACACTTCACTCAGATCAGGTGGCCGGGTAGCCGCAATTTTTTCACCGATATGTTTGTGATGTGGGTAGGTCTTGATCTCAGGATGGTGCGGTACGTTGTCATAACGGAAAACCAAAGTGCCATCCGCTTTCTGATAATGATAGGCGTAGCGAGCCTTGATGATCGTGTATCGCTCAACAATCAGTTTCTCCACAATCTGAAGTTGTGAATTGTCATGAAAACAAAGTCGAGCATAGAGTTCGCTTGTCTGTCCAGGTCTGTCCGAGCGATCGAGGATTTCCATCTCTTCCACCTCAATCTCTTGACGGGATACAATGGTGTCCTGGAGCCGGCCAAGATAGCGGTGGAAATGAGTCATCAAGCCATTAGCGGCAGAGCGTAAGCCTCGAGCAGATCAACCATCTGTTCCAGTTCAGCTTTTGTCTCTTTGTAGACCTCGTATTTGATAGCCCAACGTATCAAATCGATCTCATCACCCATCTCCCCGGCCTCAAACCGAGCAAAGAACTTTTCAGAGTTCATTCCGTGGCGGAGTTCTAACTGGGCCAGGTCCCTGATTACCTGGATAAAATCATCCAATGGTGTTGTTTGTTCAAGCGCTTTTCGCAGCGCCTGTTTCAATTCCTCACCCGACTGGGGCATGGTTTCTGACGTGAATCCTACGTTTGACATAAAAAATTCCTATAGAACTATGACGTAGCCACATTATACGCCGAGAGACCAGCGGCGGCAAAGCAACGAATACGGGAGGGCCAAGTTACTGAGAAGACACGTTTGCGACAGACCCCTTCGGCAGGCTCAGGGCAGGCTCTTCGGGTTTTTTCGCCGCCGATCACGACCTTGCTGTCAACACGGTTGTCCCCGCCAGCTACGAAACACTGTCAGCAAACGAAACCCGAAGGGTCTCATGTCAATTCCGCCAGCAGGCGCTTGTATGTGTGGGAGCGAGACGCCCAGAATGGTTTGACCGTTGAGACAGGGCAGGCCACAACCGCGCGGGGCCAGTAGGCCAGACGCAGGTAGGTCTTGAAGCGATTGGCTCGCTTTTCGCCGCCGAATTTGCTGTACAACTGGAATTTGCTGCGAAAAAGTTGCAGGTACAATTAATTCCTCGGCCAGTTGCAGTCAAATGGCGCCGCTTAAGTTCGTGACCACGGCAGTAGGCACATACCATAGCTCCCAACCCACCTATGTCATACGAGCCAGAGATCGACCTCCTCGGTGTACATGAAGTAGCTCTCGTCCAGTCAGTATCGAATATGACTCGAAGGGGGCAAGTGGGAGGTCGGGGGTCAGAGGGACGTGCTCACTCTGCCTCCGGTGCAAGCATGGAATCTCCTGCTGGTGGATGGCGTCCGACGACTCGATCCGCGGCCCGAATAGACAGGATCCGCTCCCGATTCATGGTCAGGGCATCCACCGTCGTCCGGCCTTCTGGGGTCATCCCGACGACTCGCAGGCCATCAGCAGACCAAACGAAATGATCAGGCACGATTGTCGGCGGGGATTGAAGAGCGCACCTGTTTCCCCTGTAGCCGGATCAATGGCCGCCATATGGCCGGCTTTGCGCCGATTGCAGTGAAAGCAGGCCAGGGCCAGGTTTTCGGCATCATCCGATCCTCCCTGGCTGAGTGGGATGACGTGATCGATGGTGAAGCGAACATACTGCCACTGTTCGGCAGTGTGACAGTACTCGCAAAGCTGACGGGCCCGCTGGCGGGTCAGGTGTTGTATCCTGGATGGGATCTTGCGGCGCCACACCCCACTCAAAGCGCCTTCTCGGCCTGAACGATCATGGTGTTGCGGGTGAGCCGATTGACGAAGCTAAGAAAATCGTCAATTTCCTCGTAGCGATCCAGATCCTCGTTCTCGGCGCTGGAAAGGCCCGCCTCTTGCTGCTTGCCAAGCAGATCCTCAATTCGGTCTTGCACCAACGAGGCCACGCGAAAGACGGGAATGCCCTCTTCTATCTCTATTCGCACTGCCCCCTCCACCGGCATGGAAGCTGGCAGAACTTTCAGCCTGGGAAAGGGTCGGATCATGCCAAGATCATCCAATGTGGTCTTATTCAGCATATGCAGCCTCCAGAATCATTTGCTTGATCATCTTTTCTACTGTTCATACCTCGCCATTATACCTGGACAGAACAAGAAAGACTAGCATCAGCGATGACAACCACATTGATGCGGTGTGTCCGGGCGGCGGACGGAGGTCGGAGATCAGAGGTCGGAGGGAGGGGGGGAGAGGAGATTCAATGGTCAATGGGGGGTGGGAGGGAGATGGAGAAGCAACAATCAACAAGCAACAGTCAACAGTCAACGAATATCAAATCGCCCACCCGCAAACCCTGATTTCTGCGATGCCTCATATCGTCGAAAGCATTTTTTCGTCGGGTGTACGCCTTGTTTGCCAACGCTGCCATAGATCGAGCAGGGCCAGGGCGGCGAAGAGGAGGAGGAGGAGGGCGTCTACAGGCAGGCGGTAGCGGGTCCATGGCCCAGGTGAAGATGTGGAGGAGGGAGTAGAAGCCGATGAAGCCATAGAGAAGGGAATTGCGGGTGGAGAAACCGGGGATGCGAAACGAGAGGTAGAGGCCGCAGAGCATGAAGGGGAGGAAGAGGGTGAAGGAAAGGAGGCGGCCGAGGTTGAAGAGAAGGCTGGAGCCGGCGCTGGGCCAGAATTCGAAATAGTCGGCGAAACGGCTGAGGGAAAGGAGCAGGTAGCGGCCGGGTTGGTCGAGGATGAAGTGGATGCCGCGCTGCATCAAGGCCCGGTGCCATTGGGCCTCTTTCTGGGGTAAGGACTTAGCACAGAATAACTTGCCGACGCGCAACTGTCATGCTGAGCCCGCCGAAGCATCT
>JAAENG010000338.1 GCA_024224665.1 Chloroflexota bacterium
ACATATCTCGATATGTAATTCGTTCAACTGACAAGTAGGACTTTAGTCCGACAGCGGGTCCCGGTACTGAGACCGGGACCCGCTGCGGGGTATGCCAGATACGCTCTGGCGGCGTGTTCACCACTGTCCCAGCGCTGAGCGTCGACCGCTTGATGGCAGTCGAGGCCTACGTCTCTTCGAGTTGATGGTCGAAGGGGAGGGTGGTGAACAGATCAGCCGATCAGCTCGCGAGCCTCTCCGATGGCATGCTCGCAAATCTGCCTAGCAAAGGTGCTGCTGGGGCACTCGGGGAGTGCGTGCAGCACGCCGCGACCGTTCCCCTGGGGGTTCGTATCGGGGTTCAGCTTGATTCCGATGAAGTAGATCAGCTGGAGGCCGACTCCCCAAGTGATGCCCTCCGGCACCTCGCGCACGATGTGCTCGAAGAGGCCGTAGTCGATGTGGATCTCGGTGTATTCGAGCGCTTTGAGCGCCTTCTCGATGACCTCGGAGACGAAGATCGTGGCCTCGCCATGTTCGTAGCCGAGGATGGCCTTGCAGTGAGCGATGCCCAGTTCGGCGACGTCGAGGTGGCCGAATGCGGTCACGCTGTAGCTGTGCGAACCCTTCTCGATGATGATGAAGCCGCTGGCCTCGAGCGTCACCTGGAAGTGCTTGATCATGTCCTCGCCGAGGATGAACTCGAGCAGAGCGCTGGTGAAATCGCCGAGCAGATCGTGATGGAGGCGCATGGCCGCACCAAGATCTTTGCCAGCAGCGATATCAATGGATGAGGTGTCTGTCATGTGGTTGTCCTCCATGGACGTATTGGGCCGAAGCCCTTGGGTTTTGGTTCCCCTATTCAGAAGTCAATTCTGCAGGGAACCCCCCCAGCGTCCTTGGATCTCCCTTTCAGGGCAGAATCTACAACGAGAGTGATAAATTCTGCCCCAAAAAGAAAAAAGACAACCAGTCCTACTTGTCAAAGTGCAGTGCGGAGAATAGCACGGAAGTCTTGCATAATCAAGCATAATATTGCCTTAGATAATAGGTGGAGCGGCCCTATCAGATCTTAGAAGTGGCTTAGAAATTCATTTCTAATCTGTTTCTAAGCGATTTTACACCACAATGCCATCCCCCACCCTTGGTGGCTAGGGTGGGGCTGCCCGGGAATAGAATAAGCAAGATTAACGGGGAGGGCTAGTGTATTATAGAGCCATGAAAAGCGTGAAGAGGGTGCTCAAGAAGATAATTCCTAGCGGGCTGTTTGCTCGTCTATTGCCGCTGTTCCATAAATCGCAGTCGGTTTTCTATAATCTACTTTTTGGCTTCCCCGGGCGGAAACTAAAAGTCATTGCCGTAACCGGCACTAACGGCAAAACCACTACCGTTAGCTACATTGCCTCTATCCTTCAAGCAAATGGCGATAAAGTTGGCGTTTCTACAACTAGCTACCAGCAAATTGGCGACAAGGTCTATCACAACAAGGAGAACCGCACAGTTGCCGACCCGCTTAAGGTCTTCTGGTTACTTCGTCGTATGCGCATGGCCCGTGTCGACTGGGTGGTGCTAGAAGTTACATCACACGCTCTAGATCAACACCGACTCTGGGGGGTCCCCATCTACGCCGCTGTCATGACTAACCTGACCCAAGACCATTTGGATTACCACAAAACCATGGAAAACTACGCAGCGGCCAAAGCCAAGCTGTTTGAAAACGATGTGAAGTTCGTCGCCCTTAATGCAGATGACGAGTGGTTCGACTACTACAACGACATCCCAGTTCAACAGAAGATGAGCTATGGAACGAGCAAGAATGCCAGTGCACATCTGAGCAACATCAAGCTAACCCCGAGTGGTAGCCACTTCTCGCTCACGCTCGACCATACAGTTAAGCTGGATTTCAAATCCTCTCTCATCGGCCAGTTTAACGTCTACAATGCAGCTGCAGCTGCCACTATCGCCTACATGTTCTACATCGATAAGTCGGCTGTGGTCAAAGGAATTGCCGAAATGCAGACCGTACCAGGCCGCATGGAGCCGATTGGGGCCGATATCCCCTACAACCTGATCATCGACTTCGCCCACACCCCCGACGGCCTTGAAAAGGTCTTAGAAACGCTCAAAGACATGACCAATGGTCGTCTAATACTAGTATTCGGAGGCATTGGCAATCGTGACGATGGCGAACGTCCAATGATGGGCGAGATTGCAGCCCGCTTTGCCGACCGCATTATCCTGACCGACGACGAACCCTACGACAAAGACGTAGCCTGGCTGCGCAAAGATGTCATGAAGGGCATTAAAAAGGGTAAGGGGACAGGTAAAACAACAGAGGTGGATGGCCGCCGCAACGGCATCAAAAAAGCCCTCGACATCGCTAAAAAAGACGACACAGTCGTGATTACCGGCATGGGCGATTATGATTTCGTTAAGGTCGGCGATGGTTATGAACCCTGGAATGATAAACAGGCAGTAGTTGAGCTCTTGCAAGAAAAAGGACGACTACAGTCCACCGATAAAAAATCAGAATAATTTTATCCAGGGCGAGCTGCGAGCAACTCGCCCATTAGACACAGATTGGAAGAGAATACACTTTCGCGGTGGAGCCGAAGCTCCGCCTTGCCTGGGGGCCAGGCCGCACGTTGATTCGTGCGCTCGCTCAGTGTGATATCAGTTGTACATGCGGGCTCTTGGTCGACTAGTCGTCTTCTTTTGCGGTAGGCGGTCGCCTGCGCCGCTTCCGATGTGTTTCTCGTAGCTCCTGATGGCCTCGAGCAACTCATGCACTGTGCAATCCTGAACTTTGAAGCCGTTCTTGGAGCTGCCGAGTCCCCATCGGTTTTCACGGGTGACATGCTTAATAGCTGACATCATCATGGCTGTCGGGCCGTTCAGGCTGAATAGCAACCAGCCTCTGTTCTCTCGCTTAAACTGCACAGTGCAGTCGAAGCGCTCGATATGTGGGTGGGCGTTCCCCATATCATTCCCCTTCCGTTGGTCGTGGATAGAAACAATATAACATATTCATTAGTTGTCGAGCTTATAGAAGTAAAAAAACGCCCCAACTTGGGCGTTGTTAGTGCGGGTGGCGAGGCTGCTGAGTTTCTGGGACCGAAGGAGGGAAATCCTTCGCAGATAACTATTTTGCAACCTCGCCAGCGCGAGCGGACGCGACCCTTCGGCCACTTCTTCGTGGCCTCCAGGCCGCGCCCACTCGGCTGTCACTCCGCCCGCTCGCGCTCGTCAGGCGCGCCAAGCTCCACAGGGATATTCTTCTCCGTGTGTCTCACGGTGTTCTAGCGAGCATGCGATAGCGCTATTGAGCACTCTCGTCGCGAGGTCTTCACGCTCGGGGTCGACTTCGCCCCAGATTGTGTCCAGATCGTCTTGCGACAACCTGCGACCGTTGAGGATTCCCTCATACCCGGACACGAAGTCCGTAGCCCGCCGCTTGGCGGTATTCCACGTGACGATGCCAGGCATGTACAAGTACACGCCTCCGCCGTCCGTCAACCGGAGAATTGGTTGGCCCCTGTTGAGATGGTGCCTTCCCCGGAAGTACTCCTCACAGAAGATGTTGTCGACGATTTCGAACCGTCGAACGATCTCCGCAAGGAGCAGGGAGGTATTGAGGTCTCCCCCATCTAGATTGAGCCACGCAGTGTAGCCCTCCCCGTATTTCCGACACGTACCCACCTTGACGGAGGCGGGCAGCTTGGGTGTCGTTGTGCCTGTTGTTGTCATGCGACAGGTCTTTCTGCTAGGGTGCGGTTGTGACAGGTGCATGATAGCATATTGATGTCAGCCTGTCATTGACAAGATTCAGAAACATTGTGTACGAGAAGGGTTTATCTGCTATAATCAAGGACCATGGATAAATCAGAATCGCCAGAAATACAAAGTGTAAAAGACATTGAAAAGGCTATCAGGCCAACTGTTATAGGCCACTTAGACGATGTTATGACTCTAGCTCATCAAATGCTCGAAGGTGAGCCTACATCCCGTGAGGACTTTAGTTTTGTTACACGTGAACCACAGTTTGGCGTGGACTGTGATGTTGTATCTTTCAGAGTTACTGAAAGAGAAGCCATAGCTAGCGCATCTACCGAAGAAATTCGCATCTATCGGCCGGTAAACCCCTCAAATGAAGAGTATGAAAGAGACGTACTGTACTGGGTTGAATTAGCTGGTCCGGCGGCCCGATCGCGTGACCCCTCTGTTCGCGGCACACCCGAGCAGCAAGGACTTTTCTTTGAGCTGACTAGCACTGATCACAGGTTTGTTAAACGAGCGGATGCGCCTGGCGGTGACGTCCTATCCTTGCCGGAGCCCATCGACCTATCTACGGGCAATTTCTTGATTGTTGTTGAGGGCCTGATTATTCACAACGGGGACAACATTATAGAGCGCTACGGCACTCCGCCTCCTGTTGAGCCAGAACGCTGTGTAGTTAATTAGCACTCTTGACCCATGACTGCTAATTGAGTAGAATTAGCTCATACAAATGAAGAGGAGACTAAAGAGTGTCAAAACTTACCCCTTTGGGTCACCGTGTTGTGGCCAAACAAGTTGAGAAGACAAGCAAAACTAAGAGCGGTTTTTACCTGCCAGAGGATGCCAAAGAAGCTCCAGAAATGGCAGAGGTTCTAGCGGTAGGACCACAGGTTAAGGACGTAAAGGTCGGCGACATGATTATCTACAAGACCTATGGTTCATCTATCAAAGTCGATGGGGAAGAGCTGTTGGTGCTAACAACTGATTCAGAAGATCTAGAAAAAGAAGGCGAAATTCTCGCCGTAGTCGGTAAATAGGAGGAAATACGAAGATGGCAAAGCAAGTATTCTATGACGATGACGCACGAAAGCGCGTTTTAACAGGGGCGGAGAAGCTTTACAATGCAGTAAAGGTGACTATGGGGCCTAAGGGGCGAAACGTGGTTATTAACAAGAGCTACGGTGGTCCAACTGTGACCCACGACGGTGTGACTGTCGCAAAGGGCATTGAGTTGCCTGAAACTGAAGAGACAATGGGTGAGAGCGTTGGTGCAGAGCTAATTAAGCAGGCCGCCAACAAAATGAACGACGTAGCGGGTGACGGTACTACTACTGTTAC
>JAAENG010000339.1 GCA_024224665.1 Chloroflexota bacterium
CGAATCATCAACGCCACACACATGGCAGTCGTACCCGGCCTGATCAACGCCCACACACACCTCTCGCAGACCTTTATGCGCGGCCTCGGTGACGATAAGTCGCTGCTACAGTGGCTCAAACAGGTGGCTTGGCCCCTGCAGGCGGCGATGACATCGGAAGACATGCGCCTGGCCAGTCTTTTGGGACTAGTTGAAAATCTTAAATGCGGGGTGACGGCGGCCAATCAGCATCATAAATTGCCTGGCCCCGCCTTCGCCGATGCGGCGCTGGAAGCCGCCGAACAGGTTGGATTACGCTTCCAACTTGCCCGTTCATGGGTGGATTTGGGTGCTTCCGCCGAGCAGCCGCATGTCATCCTGGCCGAATTGGAGCGCTTGCACGTAGATTGGCAGGGTGCGGCCGATGGCCGCATTACCATCTCCAATGGCCCGATGGCGCCCTGGCGCTGTTCCGACGAAACCATGCGCCGCACGATCGCGCTAGCCCGAAGTTGGGGCGTGCCCACGCACATCCACGTGGCCGAAGCGCAAGATGAGATCGACCTCATGCTCGAACGCAACAGTATGCGGCACATCGAATGGTTGGCCTCATTGCATCTGCTTGGCCCCGATATGCAACTGGTGCATTGCGTCCACGTCAGTGATACAGAGACCGATCTCATAGCAGAATCTGATGCGACCGTTGTGCACTGCCCGACCAGCAACATGTACCTGGCATCCGGCATCGCCCCCATCCCGGCCATGCTGCGGCGAGGTGTTCCCGTGACGCTGGGAACTGACGGCCCGGCCTCACACAATTCACAAGACCTGCTGGAAACGATGAAGACCGCCATCCTCCTGGCGAAAACCGGGGGCGGCGATGCCACTGCCCTCGTGCCGATGGACGTGCTGCGCATGGCAACCACAGCGGGCGCTCGCATCCTAAATCGTTCTGACATCGGCATGTTGGCGCCCGGCTACAAAGCCGATATCAGCCTTATCGATCTCAATAAGCCTCACGTGATGCCCGTCCATCACCCAGACAGCGCGCTCGTTTACAACTGCAACGGACCTGACGTTCACACAGTGATTGTCGATGGTCGGGTGTTACTCGACAACGGCCGGGTGACGATGTTGGATGAGATGGCATTGCTGGCCGAGTGCAGGCAGGCGGCGAGAGATTTATTAAGGCAGGCAGGAGTGACAATCAGGAGATATCGATGAACATCGAAGACCGAGTCATCCTCATTACCGGCGCTGCGCAACGCGTCGGGCGCGTCATCGCCTTGCAGCTGGCCAAGCAAGGCGCACAGATCGCCTTCACCTACCTCGATGATGAGGAGCCCTGGCAACAAACCCTGGCCGATATCGAGGCCTCTGGCGTTCAGGCAATGGCATTACCACTCAATGTCCTGAACCCCGAGCAACCTCAGCAAGTCGTCGATAAAGTCGCCGAACACTTTGGCAGGCTGGATGTCTTGGTGAACAACGCCTCCGTTTGGCTGGCCGATCCCTTTCTAGATATCTCCTATGAAGTGTGGCGCACGGCCCTGGATGTCAACCTCACCGGACCTTTCCTCTGCGCCCAGGCAGCTGCGCGCCACATGTTGCACCAGCAGCAAGGTGTCATCCTCAACATCACAGACCTCTCTGCTTATCAGACCTGGAAGAACTACGCCCATCACTCCGCCAGTAAGGCCGGCCTGGTAGCGCTCACCCGGGTGATGGCTGCCGAACTGGCCCCAAGCATACGCGTGAACGCCATCGCTCCCGGCACCGTATTGCTCCCGGACAATGCCTCTGAAGCCAAGCGCCAATGGGCAGAAGAGAACTCCTTGCTCAAACGCGTCGGTTCACCTGAGGATGTAGCGAAAACGGTAGTGTTTTTGATCGAGATGGACTTTGCCACCGGCGCCGTGTATTTTATGGATGGGGGAAGAGCCTTGATCTAGAGAAGTGCGACGTTCCGGGCGCCGTTCCGGCAACGGCCCAATTGGACTCAAGCTAATATTTTTACACATCACTGATTGAAGTACTGGAGCCATTATGTCTCTCCCCAACATCCTTTTCATTCTCACCGACGACTTGGGCTGGGCTGATCTGGGTTGCTATGGAAGCAGCTTTTACGAAACCCCCAATCTAGATGCGCTGGCGAAACAATCAATGCGCTTCACCAACGCCTATGCAGCCTGTCCGGTTTGTTCACCTACAAGGGCGAGCATCCTTACCGGCAAATACCCCGCCACTGTCGGCATCACCGACTGGATCGACTGGACGGGAGGCGTGCATCCTTGTCGGGGCCGACTGGTGGATGTCCCCTATCTCAAAAACCTGCCGAATTCCGAAACTATATTGGCAGCGGCACTGAGCGAGGGGGGCTACGCGACTTGGCACGTGGGCAAATGGCATCTTGGCGGCGAGGGGGCGTCACCGCAAGATCATGGCTTCGATGTCAATATCGGTGGTTGTCACATGGGCGATCCTGGCGCCGGCGGCTATTTCAGTCCCTGGACGATCCCGGCACTGGCCGATGTCGATATCCCTGATGGCACTTACCTCACCGATTATCTCACCGACCAAGCCATCGACCTCGTCAGCAAACACGAGGATGGCCCTTTCTTCCTCAACTTATGGTATTACACCGTCCACACCCCGATCGAAGCCAAAGCCGATAAAATAGCGAAATACGAAGCTAGAGCCAGGGCTATGGGACTGGACAAAGTGCAGGCGTGTGTCGTAGGTGACAAGTTTCCCACCGAGAATACGGCGGATGATCGCATCCTTCGCCGTGTGGTGCAGTCAGACCCCGTTTATGCTGCCATGATCGAAAGCCTGGATGAAAACATCGGGCGCTTGCTTGCGGCCATCGACACAGCCGGACAGTTGGAAAACACGCTGGTGATCTTCACTTCAGATAATGGTGGTCTGGCTACAGCGGCGGGGTCGCCCACCTGCAACGCGCCATTGGCAGAAGGTAAAGGTTGGATGTACGAGGGTGGTACACGCGAACCACTTCTTATCAAATGGCCTGGCATCATCCCAGCAGGAAGCATGTGCTCGACCCCCATCACCAGCCCCGACTTTTATCCTACACTCTTGCAGGCGGCCGAACTGGCACTTATGCCGGACCAACACTGCGACGGCGTCAGTTTTTTAGCGCTCTTGCAAGGTGACGAGAACTTCGAACGGGGGCCGATATTCTGGCACTACCCGCACTACGGCAATCAAGGAGGTACCCCCGGTTCCTCGGTGCGCTTGGGCGATTACAAGCTGATCGAGTTTTTCGAGGAGGATCGGGTCGAATTATACAATCTGCGTGTCGATCTCGGTGAAAAGACGAATCTGGCTGAGGCCGAACCTGATCGAACCGCCCATATGAAGCAGCTTCTCGCCGAATGGCGACTATCAGTCGAAGCCAAAATACCGCAGTCGAATCCAGACTGGGAGGAATTACGTGCAACAAGCTAACCTCGTCGTATTCGTACCCCACGATCTCGGCCAGCATTTAGGCTGCTATGGTATCGACACCGTACATTCTGAACATATCGACCGCCTGGCCGCCGCAGGTGTGCGCTTTAGCAGAAGTTTTTGTGCGGCGCCCCAGTGCAGTCCCAGCCGTGCCACCCTCTTCAGCGGCCGCTATCCCCATAGCAATGGCGTCATGGGTCTCACTCACGGTGATTTCGCTTGGGAACTCAATGCAAAGGAGCGTCATCTTGCCGAACTTTTGCAGGATGCCGGCTATTATTCAGTATTAACCGCCAGTGGCCACGAAGACCAACAACAGAAACACCTCGCCCGGTTTGATGAGATTCTGCCGGGGGATTACTGCGACAGCCGTGCTGATGCGGTCGTCGATTTCTTCAAGCGCTGGCAGGACAACGAGCAACCCTTTTTCGTGGAGATCGAATTCTTCGAGCCGCATCGCCTGCCCGTGGGCTATGGTTCGGCGCCCGATTATGAGAATGGCGTCACAGTACCTCCCTACATCTTGGATGAACATAGCTCGCGTGAGGATTTCGCCGAATTTCAGGGCGCTATTCGCTCGCTTGATCAGGCGGTGGGACGAATCATGCAGGGTTTGGAAGAGGCGGGGCTGGGTGAAAATACCTTGGTTGTTTTCACAGCAGATCATGGCATCCCTTTCCCACGCGCCAAGTGCTCTCTCTACGATCCCGGCCTGGAAGTGCCACTCATATTCTGGCAGAAAGGTGCTGAGTGGATGGGGGGAAGGATTTTCGATGCCATGATCAGCAATGTAGACTATGTGCCCACCCTTCTCGACCTGCTGGGCCTCTCAACGCCCGACAACGTACAAGGGCGCTCATTTGCCAATCTGCTGCGAGCTGAACCCTACCAGCCACGCACTGAGATTTTTGCTGAGCTAACCTATCATGACTACTACGATCCTCGCCGCTGTATTCGCACAGAGCGCCATAAATTGATCCTCAACTTTACGGCGGCGCCCTTTTTTATGGATCCCAGCCAATCATGGCGACCCAAATGTGTGACGGTGAAACCCGACCGACCTGCCTATGCCTACCATCCCTCAGTCGAACTCTATGATCTCGAGACCGACCCGCTGGAGTTTACAAACCTGGCCGATTATCCCGGCTATGCAGATGTGCGCCTTGACTTGCTGGAACGGCTAAAGATGTGGATGGTTGACACAAGGGATCCATTGCTGCAGGGCGTGCCGGTATCGCCCATGCACAGACGCGCATGGGCTGAACTGAGCATTTCTTGAGAGGATCTGATGAAACAGTATCAACCACGCGAAATCCAGGTGAAACTATGAAACCTACAACTCTATCACTTCACACGAAATTCCAGATCGGCCAGGTGGATCCACGCATATTCGGCGGTTTCCTTGAGCACATGGGCCGTTGCGTTTATGAAGGCGTCTATCACTCAGACAGCGCCCATGCCGACGAAAATGGCTTTCGCAGCGATAGCCTGACCGCACTGAAGCGACTGCAAATGACGGCCATGCGTTATCCCGGCGGCAATTTCGCCTCGGGCTACCACTGGATGGATGGCATCGGGCCAAAGCAGCAGCGCCCGACCGTGCGTGACCTGGCCTGGCAGAGTATCGAACCCAACCAGTTCGGGACCGATGAGTACATCCAACTTTGCAGATCGATGGGCTGGACACCGATGCTCACCGCCAACCTGGGGACAGGGACGCCGGAAGAGGCCAGAAATTGGGTCGAGTATTGCAACGCGCCGCCAGGGACCAGGTATGCCGATATGCGCGCAGCCAACGGCAGCATAGCGCCCCACGCTGTCAAACTGTGGTGCTTGGGCAATGAGATGGACGGCCCTTGGCAACTGGGCCATGTCCCCGCCGGCCAATACGCCATCCGGGCGCAACAGGCAGCTAAGATGATGAAAGACACCGACCGCAGCATCGAGTTGGTGGCCTGTGGTTCTTGCACCATCGATATGGACACGTACATGGCCTGGGATCACGAGGTTCTGGACTATCTTGGCGACTACACCGACTATGTCAGCTTGCATCGCTATGTGGGCAACCACGAGAATGACACCGCCAATTACCTGGCCATCACCAATTCCATCGACCGGCAGATCGAGGAGATGGACGCGGTCTGCCGTTTCATTCAGGCCAAGCGTAGAAGCAAGAAACGGGCTTATCTGTGCTTCGATGAGTGGAATGTCTGGTATAAGAATCAGGAGATGGATGGTGAGGGCAAATTCGCACCGCACCTGATCGAAGAGGTGTATAATCTGGAGGATGCCCTGGTCATAGCAGGCTTTTTCCACAGTTTCTTACGCCATGCCGATGTGCTCAAGATCGCCAACATCGCCCAGATCGCCAATGTGATCGCTCCCATCCTTACCCGTGGTGATGACTTGCTCGTGCAATCGATATTCTATCCCTTTGAGATGTTCAGCCGCAGGCGTGAAGGCGTGTCGTTACAGACAAGGGTCGAGGGACCGAGCTATGAGAGCCAGTCGTATGGCCGGGTGCACATGATCGACGCCAGTGCCATTTTGGGTGAGAGCAAGCTCCACCTCTTTCTCAGCAATCGCAGCCTGGACGAATCGGCTGAGGTACAGATTCAACTGACGGATGATGAATTCATAGGCTTAGACAACGCCGAAATCCTAACAGGTTCTGACCCAAAACAGGCTAACTCCTTCGAACAACCAGACCAAATTGCATCAATTCCATTCGACAACACCCATGTTGTACCCAACCAGGCCACAGTTCAGTTACCTCCACTCTCCTTTGTGGCGATGACGCTTGATCTATAGTTGTATCACGGAACTCAAATATTCAATCTATAGGTAGACGCACACAGGCTGCAATATATCTGGAACCGCCAAAAGTTGGGTCATCATTCCCAATCGAGAATTCCCTCAGTTTCAGCGTGGACATTCCAGATTGACAGACCTCTATGCGACACGCGAATTACGGTTCCCATCCGTTTAGCTTTCGTGTTTAGCTTATGATGACGCAGTACACGACGGACAAACGTGGCGACTTCTTCTTTTCTTACATCAAGATAAACCAAGCAGTATCTCGAATGTAACAGGTTGCGGTCATAATAATCCTGAGAACTCTGGAAAACTTTTTTGAGCTATTTGTTACCCCCGTTTACACAGGTGCGAACGAGCAAAACC
>JAAENG010000340.1 GCA_024224665.1 Chloroflexota bacterium
GATTTCACATACTTCTCTATCCTCGTCGGTTGTCTTGACCGACCGACTTCGCCTGTCTCCCATTAGACAATCTGTTCATTCAATTGTAAAGATGCTTTTGCATGGATATGAACCATGCCGGAATTGCGAATCATCTGGAGATACCCATCCCCAGAAACTTGCCCGGAGGTGCTACCTGCCTAATTCTTCATTCACGGGTATTGCGATTAAAGCACCTACGCAGTTGCGTGGGGAGCCACCCAAACCTGTATCATGATCTAGGTCAAAACTGGTTCTATATGGGGTGTGCAAATCAAAGTTCGGTGTCATGATAGGAGAAGTATATCAAATCTTCGCCTATAACCAACTCATTGATTGTCACCCAGAGCCAAACCTAGACCAGATACCGTACCGATGATCTGAGTAGGCCTGGCAAGAGTGCTCCCTCCTTAAATTCGCGGAATCAGTTTATGAACAGCATAACTAAACCTGTGATAAATCTAAGAAAAAGATCCATGTGGTATTCGGCTACTTTCAAGCGATTGCTCGTCGCCATATTACTTGGGGCGACAGTGCCGGCAAGCCCCGCACAACTTGTCAATGCCAGATCAGAAAATCTCTTCATTCCTAATGCTCCTATACTTTCTGTTAGCCAGGCTGTTAGTCAGGAACCGCTGCTAGGGAGTGAGGTGACTTATGCCGTCACTATTTACAACAGCGGAGCTATCCCGGTTTCTGACAAAGGTTACAATCTCACAATCACCGACACCTTGCCAATCGGGCTGGATTTCGTGAGCGCCAGTCCTGCACCGACCTCAATCGTCGAACAACCCGATGGCGCAACCATAATAAACTGGGACAATATCGCCGACATCGAAGTCAACGAAGATCTAAGACTAAGTGTCGTAGCCAGCCTGCAAGATAGCCTGACCCCAACCGATACATTTGACAATCTGATAACGGCAGCCGTCAATACCATCCCTGATAACAGCGGCAGCTGGCTCTCAACTTCCCATCACCTGCAGGCCGGCCCGCAGGTCATCGATATCGAGATGAATTCACTGCAATCGACGGCTGATGAACAGGCCCCAGGTGCAGGCGAATATGATATCCTCGCGCCCGGCCGTGGCCCTGACGCCGATTGGCCTTATCAATATAGCATCTCCGTTCAAAACAACAAGGTGGGAAGCACCAATAATGTGGTAGCCACGACCCTATTGCCTCCCGGTGTCGCTTATTCAGGCGACGTTTCCATCACTCCAAACCCCAACGCTAGTTCCACCACCCCGGCCATCGATCTTAAGCCCAATGGTTCGTTAGAACTGGCATGGAACCTGGGGACGCTGACGGTTGCCCAATACAACGATCCGATTCTCATCACATTCAGTGCCGCGATTCCCTATCGATACCGAACCGGAGATGACACCGATGCGATCAGTGGCCCATATGCCGGCCCCATGAGTGGCGCCATTATCCCTGAAGACACCGTGATGTCTGTCAATTACGAGGCTGACGGCTCGTATGATAGCGCGCCCTCCAGCGATGGCACCCAGTCTACACCTGGGGATGATCTCCCGGATCAAGTGACAGCCGACTATCTGACGGTCAGCAAATCGGCGAGCCCCAAAACCGTTGGCATCGGCAGCACAGTCACTTTCGACATTGATTTTTACGTAGCAGAATATTACACCATGACCGATGTGGTGTTGACAGACATCCTACCTGATGGCATGACCTATGTGGAAAACAGTGCCAGCCAGGTACCGGATCTGGTCGAATTGGACACGCCAGGTACCGGACAAACCACAATCACCTGGAACATGCCTAGCAGCAGCACAACACCTGGAAGCAGTGGCACTATCACTTTCGAGGCTACTGTAGACGCCACCTACGAAGCGGCGCCCTATACTGGCGAGCCTGTCGTTTCCGGGGATAGCCTGACGAATCAGGTGACAATTACTGATGACTGGCAGGATGCCATCGATCCTGATCGCTTTGGTACGGTGATCCCTGACAGCTCTTCGGACACAGTACGCACACGTATGCCTACCTTTGGCAAGGATGTTTGGGATCAGGAGAGCAGTACCTGGGCTGACCGAGCTGCAGGCTTCACCGGCGATACCATGCGTTTTCGGCTCACATACACCGGTGCAGCCGATGTAGATGCCAAGGCGATTGTCATTCGCGATTTCTTACCCCGCGGCATGGTTTTCGTTACAAATAGCGATACCTATAATGTCAACGGCATTTTCAGCGACGGTCCCGGCTGTAACAGCGCGCCGCAAGTTCCCACTCTCGGCTCTCTCAATGGTCTGCAGTACCTGGAATGGCGGTTGTGCAATGTAGCCCAGGCCAGTAGCTGGCAGGTAGAATTGGACGCCATAGTCCAAGATATTCCCAATGTGCAGCCGGGTTGGATTGTCGCTAACTTCGGCAAGCTCAGCGGCCAAAACACATACGGCGACGCTTACTCTCTGCGTGATATCGCCAATGTCGGTTATTTGGCGCCCAGATTGGTGCTTGATAAAGACGCTACTCCGGCGACCGGCCTGGTCGCTAACGATGTGGTGAGCTATACCATTACTGTCACCAACGCCGGTGAAGCGACGGCATATAACCTGGTCGTAACTGATGCCATCCCGGCCGATCTACTGGTTTCGACCACGGGGGGACTTGGCGCTCCAAACCCAAGCACATACACCGCCGTCAGCGGCGACCCGGCTAACGGAAACGGAGGCGTCCTGCTCTGGAGCAACGTGCTCAGCCTGGCGCCAGGTGAGAGCCAGACTTTTAAGTATGACGCCACCATTCCCGCCGGGTTGCCAGCTGGTGCGCAGATGACCAACCTGGCAAGCGTGGCCTATAATAGCCGCGCAGATAATACTGGCCATCAGTGGCCGGCCACTATCGATATAAATGACGATAACACCGATGAAATGACAGTCTACGTGCGAGGTGTCAGCCTGAGAAAAGGGGCAATACCAAAGAATGTGACTATCGGCGATAACGTACACTGGATCATCACTGGAACCGTGCCAGCCAGCGTCATCGCCTACTGGCCGGTGCTGGAAGAAAACAATTTGCCCGACGGCTTTGATTATGTGACGGGGAGTACCATACTGAGCGGTGTTGCCCTGGATACGGATAACCACGCCCTTAATCCCTTGGACAACGATGACAAAGATTTGCGGTGGTTCTTGCAAACCATCGACAACAGTGCCAGCTCTACCGACTACGAATTCATCCTTGAATTTGATACCCTGGTGACGGGTGTAAAAGGCACGGATACAGCCACCCAGTATTATCTTAATCACCGTAACTTGTTGAAAGCTGACAACGACGCTTTTATCGGTTGGTATGATAGCCTCAGTGGCTACAACAACCAGGGGTACGCTTTTGATGGTTTCATTGTTAATAATGTCGATCATCGCAGCCCCCAGGCAGACTACGATGTCTTCATACGTCAGCCCTACCTGGAATTGTACAAATCGGCCGGCGGAACGTTGATCGGCGCAGATGACACGGTGACTTTTACACTCCAAGTTGCCAACCTTGGCAACAGTGAGGCTCACGGCATTGTCTTGACCGATACCCTGCCCGCCGATCTTGCCTTTCTGGGTACTTCAGATATGACCCTCTCCTATCCGCCTGCTTTTCCACCTGTACAGACCGTGATGACCGATACCAACGTCGCAGGTGCAGGCGATCTGACTTACGAGCTGGATATACTCCACGTCGGCGCCCGCTGGCACATTACCTATACGACCCAGGTCGATGCAGGGATCTCCGCCAGCCTTAATCTTCAGAATCAGGCCCGAGTGAACACGTATAGTTCCAAAACCGGTACGCCGCCGGATAGCAACGGCGATGGCCTGGCGGATGAACGCCTCTACAGTGGTCCGGTGGTCGCTCTCAATTTAAGCACCTCGGAAGGCAGTCTGCAAAAAGATATGATTGCCTCCGAGGAACTAACATTCGGCAGTGCTTTGGTCTATACTTTGACAATACCCTCCACTCCGATCGATGCAACCATGTATGATGTCGTCATCAGCGACCTGGTTGACAGCCGGTTGCAGGTCACCGGTGTGACCAATGGCACTCATAACGCTAACCAGGTGAATGCCAGCTTTACCAGCATCCCACCCTATGAGCAACGTATTGTCGTAGTCGAAGCATTGTTGCCCGAGACCAGCAGCGCCCAAGATGGTGATGTGATCAGTAACCAGGCCGACTACTACTATACCAATAGTGATCAACAAACTAGCAATGCAGTTGCCCTGACGGTGGTTGCGCCAGCCCTGGTCGTCGAAAAGCAAGCCGGCGCGGCCGTGATTAACGCCGGCGATGAAATCACCTATAGTATTACGCTGGCAAATGTGGGTGCGGGTCTGGCAACAGGATTGACCCTACACGATGAACTACCAGGCAATATGAGCTACATAAGTGGTTCCGGCGTGCTAAACGGCTTACCATTAGCCGATCCGATTAACGGTCAATGGACCCTGCCCGATCTCACAGGTGAGGACACCCACCAGTTGAGTTTCCGGGCCGACGTTATCAGCGCCGATCCTGGAATTGGTTATGTCAATTCGGTCAGCGCGACCGGTGTTGATAGCCGAGGCGTACCGATCCCTGCCGATAACAGCAGTCGAATACCCTCTGACATCGATCACGATGATTGGGCTTCCGCCACTGTGTATGGCCCACTAACTTGGGAATCGGAAAGCACGTTTGTTGCCTACGAGGACCTGAAAAATACGGGCTGGAGCGATTGGGACTATAACGACATGACGGTGCGTATTGATGTTGACAAAGGTCTGAATACCAACAATGAATTGGCTGTCCTGCACATCACTTACGAAGCTCTTTCTCGAGGAGCCGATTACGATCATGCATTTATTCATGAATTACCAATTTTTGGAGGAGGTCATTATGAGCTTATCGTACAGAATGCCGATCAGAGCCTGGTCGAACAACGCAGCGCCAACTTCGCAACAGACGTCGTTTTTACGATTTTCGACCACACCAAGCAAGCATTGCCTCCCGATGATGGCTTTTTCGCAACAAACACCGAAATGGAGCAAGGCTACTACATCCAGGGATTCATCGCCGAACTGACAGTCGTACTCGACGATCCAGGTCAGAACCCCACCTTTTTCCTACCCCCTCTGCCCTGGGATCCCTACATGTACGTCTATGATACCGGTGAGGAAGTGCACTTGGTGATTCCCGGCCACCTGGACAACATGCAATCAGTTAACGGTACCTACGATCCGACTACACCCTTACTCGGCTATGACTTACCACTGGCTCAGACCTTTAATCCCGATTGGCATTGGCCCAGCGAATATAACGGCATCTGGCACGGTTACCCCGACTATGTCGACTTCACCGATAGCGGCGGCACGACCAACCTGGATTGGTTTGACTCAGCCAACGCCGATACGCAATACCTTTGGCTTTTTGGCCCACCACCAAGCGCGAGATTTGGGCTGATCTCTACAGAAAACGTTACCACGCGCTACTTTGCCAGCCCAACTGTCGTTGACCTGGACGGTGATGGTACGCAAGAGATCATCATGGGCAACCAAATCGGTAATCAGGTAGAGGTGTACAACTCATCAGGCCAAATGCTCGCCAACTGGCCGCAAGCCGTTGGCGGCAATGTAAAAGCAGCCGCGGCGACGGCCGACCTCGACGCTAACAACGACCTGGAGATTATCATAGGTGCTGCCGACGGCCATCTCTACGCTTTTCATCACGATGGTTCGACGGTAAGTGGTTGGCCCGTACGGGTTGGTACCGACAGCGAAACTAACTATCGCATCCTGGCCACGCCTGCCGTCGCCCATCTGGACGACGATGCTGTGTTGGATATCATCATTCCCTTGGCTGATGGTCGCCTCTACGCCTTCAATGCCGATGGTACAGCGAAAACAGGTTGGCCTGTCAGTATTGGCGATGCAAGTGATACTTTTGGTAACCAGGTAATCAACAGCTCGCCGGTTATCGCCGATATCGACGGAGATGGCAGTCTCGATATCGTCGTGGGTGGCTCATACTCCAACAAGGTTTACGCATTTAACAACGATGGCAGTCTAAAAGACGGTTGGCCTTTCACCACTGGCGATGTCGTGATGTCTACACCAGCGATTACCGATATCGACCTGAACATACCAGGTTTGGAAACGGCCGTTGGTTCGGGAGATGGCTACGTCTATCTTTTGGACAAAAATGGTAATAGCCTATGGCAAGGCAACGAGGGGAGAACCACGTGGACAGTGCGTTCATCACCACTGGTCGTGGATATAGACGGTAACGGTGATCTCGAGATCCTGGTTGGTGGCGATGACGACCGTATGTGGGCCTGGCACCATGACGGATCGTGGGTCGATGGTTGGCCCCGGCAGACTGGGGCCGACGTTTTCTCTTCGCCTGCTGCAGGGGACATTGATGGTGACGGAGACCTGGAAGTGATTGTTGGTTCGGATGATGCTCGTGTCTACGTTTGGCATCACGATGGCCTTACAGCAAATGGTTGGCCAAATCCAACGAATGTATCGGTTAAGGGGAAACCCGCATTAGCGAATCTCGATAACGATCCGGCACTTGAGGTCGTTGCAGGTGACTTCGATGGGAACCTCTTTGTCTGGGGAAAACACATGCCGGTCTCTCCTACCATCGTGAACGGCGGCGATGTGCAGTTGGATTGGACTCATGAGCCAGTGTATACGCATTATCAGGTCCGACAAAGCAGCGATCCATACTTCAATCTGGATGATCCTGACGCTTACGACAGTCATGATGCGCCCTCATCACCTTACGTCGACACCGGTCCGACGGGCACTCCCGGTACCAATGCCTACTACGTCGTCGTACCGTTGAACGCGGCTGATGAACCTGCATCTTCATCCGACCGGGTAGGGGTCTTCTCCTTCGCCATCCAGCCGGGCACCACACCCTAGCTGTAAGAAACCCAGTTATGACACCACTTTTTCGGACATTTCCCGATGATTTACTATGATGACAATCGAGCAACATTCATTCTTGGAGGTAACATAGTTTTATGAAAATCGCCACGGCTTTTAATCTCGTACCAGACACGACGGAAGCGGCGCGTACGGCCTATCGAAATCTAGAGGACGAACTTGGAGTGAGACCCGATCTGCTTGTGTTGTATGCAACCGTGACTCATGACTCCCAGGCACTTTTTGCAGAGATAGCAAAATCGGCACCCAACCTATCAATTCAAGGAGGGACATCTTGCCGGGGCGTGATGACTGCCGCGGGTTTCCACTCTGCAGATGGTGTAGGAATGGGTCTGTTCGGCATCAGCGACCCTGATGGTGATTACGGTGTAGGTGCGGCCTCGATCAAGGGAGACGCGCGCGCTGCAGGTGCTATGGCTGTACAACAAGCGATTGAGAACGCGGGCCGCCTGGGTGAACCACCCGAACTGGTCTGGCTGAGCGGCGTGCCGGGCTACGAAGAAGACGTACTACTTGGCATACAAGATGTGATCGGTGCAGGCGTGCCCATTGCAGGCGGAAGTACAGCAGATAACACCGTCGAGGGATATTGGCACCAGTTCGCCAATGGAAAGATCTACAGCGATGCAGTAGTGGTCACGGCCATGTATCCCTCGACCATGACTCACCTGGCCTTTCACAGTGGCTATACGACCACAGAGACTACAGGCATCGTTACACGTGCCGAAGGGCGGACGCTTTACGAGATCGATGGTAGACCGGCGGCTTTGGTGTATAACGAATGGACAGAAGGGGTGATCACCGACTACCTTGATGGCGGAAATGTTTTGAGCGCCACTACACTCTACCCGCTCGGCCGCGTCGTAGGAACTGTAGGTGAGATGCCTTATCATCGCCTGTCGCATCCTGATACGGTAACATCAGATGGGGCGCTAACACTCTTCGCCAACATCGAGAAAGGAGAGAAAATCATTCTCATGGCGGGCACCCGCGCCAGTCTCGTATCCCGCGCCGGTCGCGTAGCCAAGGCAGCCTTGAACGCTGGCAGGATCTCGGCAGATCAGATCGCTGGAGCGCTGGTCATTTACTGTGCCGGCTGCATGTTGACAGTACAGGATAGAATGGATGAAGTAGCAGAAGAAGTTCAAAATGCGCTCGGGGGTATGCCTTTTATCGGCACGTTTACCTTCGGCGAACAAGGCTGTTTCATTGGTGGCGAGAACCGCCATGGGAATTTAATGATCTCAGTGGTTGTTTTCGAACAATGATCAATCATCACTCGCTCTTAACCTTATTATGGAATAGTGACAATCCAACGTTTTTGCACACCTTGGAGGTTCCAAATGTTTATCGTCCATGTATTTGTCCATGTAAAACCAGAATCAGCCGACGCGTTTAAGTCGGCAACGCTGCAAAATGCCCGCAATAGCGTCCAGGAACCGGGGATCGCGCGTTTTGACGTGATACAGCAGCTCGATGACCCTACGCGATTTTTGCTAGTGGAAGTGTACCGAACCACAGATGACCCTGCCCGGCATAAAGAGACAGCACACTACAAAACCTGGCGCGACACAGTCGCAGATATGATGGCTGAGCCACGCAGCAGCATTAAGTATGCCAATATTTTCCCAGATGACCAGGGATGGGGGTAAACGTCCCTCACCAGGCAAGCCTATGACATCGTCAGTGGACAACCCATCGGACTCACAAGCAGAACTCATGACTTGGGCTCAAGAGCGTGCCGCCGAAACAGAAAACACAAGGCGGCGTACAGAGGCCATTCGGCAAATCAATATTGTGCTGGCCGATCTCATTGATGTCAGTGTGCATGACGACGTTCGGCAGCGTCTCTTACAGATCATCGGCGAATCGGCCGGCTATGTGTATGCTTTGTTGGCCGAAATAGAACCCGATGGTCAAAGTATGAGGGTGACTGCTGTTCATGCACCAAAACAAGTTCTGACTGCAGTCGAGAAGCTTACCGGTTTCTCACTGCTGGGTTATCAGTTTTCTAACGATCCCGTTGTCGCGCTCGCTACGCCAGCAACTGAAGTCTTCAACCATGTATCTGACTTCCGTTCCGAGATTCCCCGCCCTGTGGGCACTGCCATAAACAAATTTCTGAACATCAAGAGCATTGTCTCCATCCGCCAACATACTGGAGACGAGTATTTGGGGGCGGTCAATTTCGTAGCAACGACAGATGATCACAACCTGGAGCTGTTGGAGTATCTCTGTAATAATCATCTGGTCTATGCCTTACGCTTGATGCGTGAACAGGCCAAGTATGCTCGGATGCAGTCCATCCGAACCGAGGAATTGGAGCGACGAGTTGCAGAGCGTACGGCTGAACTGACTGCTACGCTCAAGCAAGCGCGAGCGGCCGAGCGGAATAGGCTAAGCGCGGAAGAAAAGCTAAACGAATTATATCTTGACCTCGTGCAAGCCAGAGAGGAGACCGAAGCGCGGCTTAAGGAGGACGAAAGCCTCCTCGAGGGGCTGCACGTGCTTAACAATGCCCTTAACGTCGAGCAGATCTTTGAGGGCATGCTCGATGTTCTAAAAGGCGTTCTGGAATTTGAACACGCCTTCATCCTCATACCTGGTGATGGCAACCATTTGCAGGTTATTCACACTACCTTGCCAAGATTAGAAGGTACAACTTGGTATCCGCAAGCCTTTTTTCAGAGGGTATTGGCAGGCAGGCCGGTAGCAGTCTTTGATGTGACACAGATTCCGGAGTGGCTTGAACAGCCAGGCTCATTACGTGAAATGGTGGTTTCTGCCTTACACATACCTCTGGCAACGGGGAAACGGAGGGCCATGCTAGTCTGCACGCATTCAGTCCGAGGATTCTTCTCGAAGCGTCACGTTTTGCTCGGTCAGCGCTTTGCCGTTTTGGCTGCTCAGGCCCTTCAGAATGCCGAACTCAACGCCGCACTCAAAGGAGAGCGCGATACGTTGGAACTGCGTGTGCGAGAACGCACGGAGGAGATCAAGCTGTTAGCCCGGTTTCCCGAAGAAAATCCTAATCCTGTTATCAGGGTACTGGATAGCGGCAAAATCGTTTACTACAATCAAGCAGGAGCCCGGTTAATACAGCTGATGGGTGGCCCACATGACGGACAAGTACCGAGTTCATGGCAGAGTATAATTAATGAGGCATTGGATACAGCTGAGTCGATACTGAGTGATATAGAAGCTGAAGATCGATTTTTTACCTGTACATTCACCCCTATTGTGTCGGCAGGCTATGTAAATGTCTACGGTCGAGACACCACTGAACGCAGGATAGCTCAAAATGAACTCCAGGCTAGCGAGGTATTGAAGACCGCGATGCTAGCATCGGCTCTGGATTGTGTCATTACCATTGACCATGAGGGGAGAGCCATCGAATTTAATCCGGCAGCAGAATCTACATTCGGCTATGCAAAAGACGAGATAATAGGACAACCCATATCGGACTATATCGTGCCGCCATCTTTGCGCAAAGCTCATTCACAGGGCATGAAGCGATATTTCGCCACAGGTCACGGTCCCGTTCTGGGCAAACGAATTGAAATCACGGGCATGCGGGCTGACGGCTCAGAATTTCCTATCGAACTCTCAATCACACCCATCAAGCAAGGAGAACGGACACTCTTTACCGCCTATCTACGCGATATCAGCGAGCGCAAACAAGCAGAGCTCGAAACCACTCGATTGGCTACCGCCCTCAAATCTACCGAAGAAGCCATCGTCATTACCGATACCACAGGCAATATCGTAGATGTTAATCCTGCGTTTGAACGCCTTACCGGCTTTTCGCGCCAGGATGCACTTGGCCAAACACCAAACATCTTAAAGAGCGGTAAGCATGACGACTCATTTTACCGAGACATGTGGGAGACTGTAACAAGGGGTGAGGTGTGGCGCGGAACTTTTACAAACCGGCGCAAAGATGGCTCCCTGTACTATGTCGACGAGACCATAGCCCCAGTACGGGATATGTCTGACCAGATCACTGGGTATGTTGCTGCACAGCTCGATATTAGTGAACGTATGCGTGCGGAGAATGAAATACGTGATAGTGAAGCGCGCTATCGCGAGTTGTTTGAGCAGACTGAGACTGCTTTGGCCGAAACCCAGGCTCTGTATCGCGCAAGCCAGAGCTTGATCGCACTGGAAAATCTTCCAGATGTTCTTCAAGCTGTAGCAGACGGTGTATCCGAGACCCTACCCGCTGACCGGGTAACGCTAATCACCTTCGACTCGGATGAGCGACTCATCACTGGCTTTGTTAAAAGCGGCCCAGGCGCCGAGCACGTCATCGAGACATCCTACCCTGAACTAATGGACGGCTTGACAGGTTGGGTCCTACATGAGCTCAAGCCTGCCCTCTCGCCAAAGGATCAAGCGGATCCTCGAGAAAGTTTGGTAGTGCAGCAGCGGCGGGTCGAAACTAATTGTGGGGCCGTACTGGTTGTGCCCGTACACTATCGTGACGAGACATTGGGAACGATGACAGCCATTAATCGACCCGATCAACCCAATTTCACTGAGCGGGACGTCGCCTTGATGGTCGGTATGGCCAATCAGGCTGCCGTCGCTATCCAGAATGCTCGTCTGTACACCGAGGCGTTGGCTTCATCCCGACTCAAATCGGAGTTCCTGGCCACCATGAGTCACGAAATCCGCACGCCGATGAACGGAGTTATCGGTATGACGGAACTGCTCCTAGACTCATCACTGGATGGCGAGCAACAAGAATTCGCTCAGATCGTTTTGGACGAGGCTCATCATTTGCTAGCGATCATCAATGCCATCCTCGACTTCTCAAAGATCGAGGCCGGCCAGGTGCTTCTTGAAAGCGTCGAACTTACACTCACATCGTTGGTTGAACGCGTGGTGGAAGTCATGGCCATTAAGGCGAACGAACATCAGACCGCTCTTATGGCTTACATAGACCCTGATATCCCAGCACCTCTGCTGGGGGATGGTGGAAGAGTGCGTCAGATACTGTTAAATCTGGTCGGCAATGCGGTAAAATTTACGAAGGCTGGCGAAATTGTGGTCTCGGTCACCCTCGACGAAATTGCGGACACTCAAGCATTTATCACGTTCGAAATCGTTGACAACGGTATCGGCATGTCGAGTGAAGAACTCAAACGAGTGCAAGCGTTCCAGCCTTTTACTCAGGCAGATAGTTCAATCACACGAAAGTACGGGGGCACCGGCCTGGGATTACCGATCTCGCAAGGTTTGGTGAAATTGATGGGTGGGGAACTCATGATTGAAAGTGAGAAGGGTCGAGGCGCCCGCTTTTGGTTCACCATCCCATTCGAGCTTTCAACCGATCAACAGACACCGTCGAGCCCTCCCGAGACCATTGATCTCACAAAGCTGCGAGTTCTGGTCGTGGACGATAACATCTCGCATCAGGAAATCATCCATCGTTATCTCGATTCCTGGGGTATTCGCAATGACTATGTTCTGAGCGGCGAGATTGCTGTGGACAAAATGCATCAGGCAGCCACCTCAGATGACCCCTATAATCTGGCGATCGTGGACATGGTCATGCCAGGCATGGACGGCTTTGAGCTGGCGCGCGCCGTCAAATCTGATCTAGATATTAAACATATTCAACTGATCCTGATAACCGCTTACGATCTGCGAGGTCAGGACAAACGCATTGTAGATTCAGGCTTCTCTGTATCATTAAGCAAACCGTTACGACAATCTGACTTGCTTGATGCAATTATGCAGACAGCCGCGTACATACCCAGCTATGGCGCCCATCCTTCGTCTTCTGCTCTGGATTCAGTCGGTCGAGTCGAGAACGGGTCGGATCAGAACATGGTAAATGGGCTAATTCTGGTTGCTGAGGACAAAGCCACAAACCAGATTGTGATACGCAGACAGCTCAAACGCCTGGGTTATGGCGCACATATCGCGTCCAATGGAATCGAAGTAATTAAAGCAATTCAAGAAGATCCTGATGTTTTTCTGGCGATTATGATGGATGTGCAAATGCCGGAAATGGATGGACTAGAGGCAACACGTGCGATCAGGCAGCAGGAACGTAACACAGGTCATCACATTCCGATTATTGCTGTGACAGCCCAAGCTCTGAAGGAAGACCGAGAAAAATGCCTCGCAGCAGGAATGGACGACTATTTGAGCAAACCAGTGACTTTGAAGGCATTAGATGAAGTTCTAAAGCAACATGTTTCTAGGCCAGAATAAATCATCAATACGTATCATCTCAGTAATTTGGGGTAGATTACGGTTGAATTCGCTACCCTTTCGGCTCCTGTCCCCACGGCAAACATCACCAATGTACCTCCTCTGGTATTCGTCCTCAGTACAACTCAACTCAACACCCTGGATTGGTCTCCATCCGGGTTGTAAACCTATTGTCATCTTATCTCGTAAGGAACTGCCATACATCTCATGATAACATCAATCTACCCTGTCATTCTCGCTGGTGGTGTAGGTAGCCGTCTCTGGCCGCGTAGCCGCAAAAGCACGCCCAAACAATTCTTGAACCTGACCGGCGCCGATCTCAGCATGCTGCAAGAGGCCTATGAACGCATGACGCCTCTGGTCCCTGCCGATCACATCTACGTGATCACGAATGCCGAATACATGGAAACGGTCAGCGCCCAATTGCCAGACTTACCTCCGGCCAATATCGTGGGCGAACCCGCGGCTCGTGGGTCTGCAGCCGCCATAGGACTCGCCGCCATTCACTTACAAAAGCGAGATCCCGATGCTGTCATGGCCGTACTAACTGCAGACCATCTCATTCGCAAACCGCAAGCCTTGCGCAATGTGATCATTGGCGCTTCCCAACTCGCGCAGGAGGGTGAGCTCATCACGCTGGGTATCGAACCGAGTTACCCCGAGACCGGCTATGGTTACATCGAAATGGGCGATACTTTAGGCGACTATAATCATCGCTCTGCCCGCCGCGTCAGACGCTTCCGAGAAAAACCTGATCAGCAGACCGCCGAAGCATTCGTAGAGGCGGGAAACTATGCGTGGAATAGCGGAATGTTTATCTGGCGTGTCGATGACATAATGGCCGAATTCCAGCGCCAAATGCCACAACTTTATACAGCTTTGCAACAGCTTGGACCGGCTTTGGGCACAGCAGGTGAAGCACAGGCTTTCCTCGACCATTGGATGCCGCTACAGGGTAACATCACCATTGATTATGGTGTGATGGAGGGGGCTAACTCTGTGGCTGTTTTTCCGGTTGACCTAGGCTGGGACGATATCGGCTCGTGGGCTGCACTTCTGGAAGTATTGCCCAAGGATGAATTCGGCAATGTCAACCAAGCCTCGCATCTTCAGCATGACAGTAGTAACATACTCGCCTATAGCTCTGAACGCATGATCGCAACCATCGGACTGCACGATATGATCGTCGTGGACACTGATGACTGTATACTCGTCATGCCTGCCGACCGGGCGCAAGAAGTGAAGGTGCTTATTGATAAGCTTCGCACTAGTGGCTTGGAGAAATATCTCGAGTAGCAAGCTGTAAGTTGTCAGTAGCGCCAATGCCCCTACGGGCACTTCGTACCGAAAGCAACAGGCAAAAGGACGCTGTTACTTAGCAGCACCTATTGGACTCGTTCACGGTACATACTAATGGAGGCTTTCCGAGCATACAAACGGCATGCGTCAGATACAGTTTCATACAATCAGCAAGAGTCTGATTATCCAAGATACGTCGCCAATGGTGTTTGACTTCTGAGTTACATGTTCACATGGTCTGTTTTGACACTGCTTTCATGACTGGAATCGAGTTTCTACCTCAGGTACCAATATCGCCAGAAGATCAAGCGGCGCATAAGTATTACTTCTGAAGGTATTCCAACGAGTATCTTGCTGCTCCGGCCGGTGGTGCAAGCGAATACGTCGAACTGTTCAACAGCAACCCCTTCGATGTCGACCTCAGTGACTGGCAGATCGATGACATCGCCGGTGGCAGCAGCCCCTATCGCTTGGGATCAGGGAGTGTTATCCCCGCTGGAGGGTTCTACCTGGCGATCCGGGCCTTTGGACTGAACAACAGCGGCGACAGCGTGCGCTTGCTGGCGCCCGATGATACGATCTTGGATAGCCACAGCTATCTAGAAAATCCTGGCTCAGGCATAGCCTGGTCGAGATATCCCATAGCTAGTGGCCCGGTCCGAGATGCGCTGGATGTTGAATGCTCTTTTGGGTGAAAATGACATGGCATACTGGTTGTTCTCGCACACCTAAACCACCGGCAAGGTGCAGATAGCGGCCATGTTCAATACCTCGTGGAAAGGCCCGGTGTTCGCAGCGCCGTCGCCAAAAAAACAGAGCACGATTTTTGCCGCGTTCATCCGCGTCCCATATACTCAAACAAACCTTGACCATTACAGTTCCAGAATTAAAATGCTCCCAAAAACTTAGTTCTTCGTGAAACGTAAAACGTGAGGATTTAGGCGTAAAATCATCACGCATCACGCATCACGTTTCACGAGTTTTGCATTATTGTTACCCTGGAACAGCCTTAGTAGAGCACTTCCGGATTGACGATGCGGCTGGGTCTCGAACCTTGTTGAAGCGCCCGCACATTCTCGACGATCATCGCTGAGTGATGCACTTTCACATCGTCCGAGGCGCCCGCAAGATGCGGGGTCAGGAGCACATTGTCGAGTTCGCGCCAGGGACTATCGGGAGGCAGCGGCTCCTGCCAAAAAACGTCGAGAGCTGCGCCGGCGATTTGCTCTTCCTGCAGAGCCGCAAATAGTGCTTGCTCATCGATTATGGCAGCACGAGCGGTATTGATCAGGTAGGCGCTGCGTTTCATGCGGCGCAATTCGGCCCCTCCGATCATGCCACGGGTCTCCGGCGTGACAGGTACGTGCAAAGAGATGAAATCGGATTGGGAGAGAACAGGGTCGAGGGAAGTCAACTGGCCGAGATCGCCCAGTGCTTCCTGGCTGAGATAGGGATCGTAGATCGCGACGATCATGCCCAACGCCCGCGCCCGCCGGGCCAATCCCCGGCCAATAGCGCCGCACCCAACTAAGCCCAATGTCTTCCCGGCCAACTCCGGCCCCCGAAAGTGGAAATAGGGGATCTCACCATCGACATGCCAGCCGTATTCGCGTACATGGCGGTCAGCCCGGCAGATATTCCTGCCCAGAACCAAAATCAATCCCAGAGCGAAATCAGCCACCGAATCAGCGTTGCGGGCGGGTGTGTTCAAAACAGGGATCCCCCGCGCCGTCGCCGCCGCCACATCCACATTGACCGGAACGCCGCGACATACGGCGATGTACTTCAACTGCGGGGCGGCAGCGATCACCTTCGCCGTCACCTGTTCGACTTCGACCACCAAAAGCGCGACATCACCGACAAGATCGATCAGCGCCTCCTCGCTCAAGGTGTGTCGCGTCTGTCCCCAACCGCCGAGCACGACCTCGTAACCCAACTTCTCCAGGCCTGGAATGGCGTCGGCGTCAAATTCAGATAGAACCATCGCTCGCTTCGTCATCTAATCCGCTCCTGCCGAAAAGTGCTCCTGCATCTTCTCGAAGAGAGTGACATACGCCTGGTAATGCGGCTCGTAGGCTGAATTTCGGCCTGGATCGGGTTCGTACAGGATTTCGGGCGGGGGCGGCAGCCGTTCGGCGCTGCCAGTTCCCCACAGCACGATCTGCGCCCCGGCCGCTGCTGCTGGCTCGACCACCTGCGGCGCCAGCAGCGGGCGGTCGAGAACATCGGCCATCATCTGCGCCCACAACGGCACATTGGCCGATCCGCCGCTGAACAGCACCCGGCCAAAGCGCTTGTCCAGCACCCGCTCCAACTGTTCCAGGTTACCCCGCACGCCGTAACAGACACTTTCGAGGATGCTGCGGGCGACATGGCCGATCTGATGGTTGACGTTGAAATTATGAATGACATACGGGGCCTTGCGCTGCCAGGTGTCCTGCGCCCATCGTGGGCTGGCGGCCACGACCAGCAATCCTTCCGCACCAATTGACGCCTGCGCTGCGATTTCGTTCAACACCTCGTACTCGCCCAACCCCCGACGGCGAGCCTCGGCCACCTGCGCCTGCCCAAATGTGTCTCGGAACCACTTATAAAGCATGCCCGTGAGCCCGGCATTGGTCTCCAGTGCCCAGAATTCGGGCGCCAGATGCGTGCTCACCCAGGGGTAGCGCAACGGATCGAACATCGGCCGGTTCAGCGTCAGTAGGATGGGCGTGGTCGATCCGCCGACGATCACCACCTGTTCGTTCCCCATGCCGCCGACACCAAGACAGCCAAATTGTGTGTCGCCGCCACCGACATGCACAGGCAAGCCGGGTGGCAAGCCGACAGCACGAGCGATGTTAGCGTCCATTCCGCCCAACTGCTCCCCACTTTCGAGCGCGGGCGGCAACAATGATTTTCTTATATCAAATTCACGCAGGAGATCATACGCCCAAGTGCGATTTCGCACATCGGCCATCTGTCCTGCGCAGATGAGTGTGGCGTTGGTGGCTTGGCGGCCGCTGAGCCGGTAGAGCACCCAGTCGTGGATGAAGAGCATGACTGCAACACGGCGCCAAACGTCGGGCTGCTCAGCCTGAAACCACAAAAGTTTGGGCAATGTAAGCTCGGGCGCAAGCCAATGGCCGCTAAGCCGGTAGAGTTCGCCGATCCCCAACTGCGCCTCGATGCGGGCATTGGCTGAGGCCCCCCGCCGGTCGTAGTTGAGCACGCCGGGAGCCAGGGGGATGCCGCTTCGATCCAGCAGCACAAAACCTTGCCGCAGCGAGGTGGCCGTGACGCCCAGATAATCTGCGCCCGGCCTCCCAACCTGTTTCACGACCTCTGCTATCACCCCAACGATGTGCTGCCACCAGACATCGGGATCAAACTCAGCCCGGTCGGGTTGGGGATGATGGATGGGACAGACGCTTGCAGCCACACCCAACACCCGATCTTCAGCAATGGAATAAACACAGGCACGGCTGCTTCCGGTGCCCACGTCGATGGTCAAGGCCAGGTCGCCGTTCATACGTCCGCTTCAACAGAGAGAGTCGGATCCGCCAGCCATTCTTCCAGCGAACCGTCATACATGCTGACATCGTCGTAGCCCAACAACGTCAGGATCAGGGCATCGCTGCTGGCGACGATGCCCGCCCCGCAGTATGTGATTACCTGATTATCCGGCAACGCCCCTGCGTTTTCAAACCAGCGGCGCAGGACTGAGCGGGGCAGAAACACATGGGTGTCGGGATCGACCAGGGTGCGGGCGCTGATGTGGATGCTACCTGGGATGCGGGCAGCGGCATAGTTCTCGGCGCTAAGGGCGTTGATCTGACATGCCGGACTATCTTGGGCGGCTATCACATCCGCTTTGTGGGCGACGAGATGCGGGCGGGGGCGGGAGATGAAGGAGGCAGGTGCAGGAACCGTCACAGTGGTCGAGATGGGATACTGCTCGTTCTGCCAGGCGCGCCAACCGCCATTTAACACGGCGGCGTTGTCAAAACCGAAGGCGCGCAGCATCCACCACAGACGCGCCGCCCACACGTTCATGTCGCTGTCGTACAGGATGACGCAAGCCCCCTCCCCAACCCCGTGTGCGGCCATACCGGCGGCAAAGCGTGCGGCTGAGGGCCAGGAAAATCGCATCGATGTGTTTGGTTCCGACAGTTCATGATCGAGATCGGCGAATGTGCTGCCGGGGATATGCCCCAGCTCCCACTGATCCCGACCACTTTCGATGCGCTTACCATGTTCCTCGGCAAGAATGCGCATCGTACAATCGAGGATGCGCAGGTCAGGGTGAGCGACATGATCGTGCAACCAGGCGGCGTTGATTAGAGGGGAGGGTATGATTAGAGTCATGGCAAATGATGGAAATCAGGGGATCAAAAGTGTTTTGATGCTGGTGACGCCAGCCTGGAATTTGACGTTGATCGCGTCCTCGTAAGAGGCAAGGGGGAAGGTGTGTGTGACCATCACCTGCCAATCGACCAGGCCCTCGGCCAGATATTTGATGGCCAGCGCATAGGTGTTGGGACTGAGATGGCCGCCGGCCAATTCCAGCTCTTTGAACTCGCTCACGATATTGAAGTCCACGGTCGCTTCCTGGCCGTACACGCCGAATATGACCATGCGACCAGCCTTGCGCAGGGCGTCGAGGCCGGTCGTGATTGATTGCGGGCTGCCGGAAACCTCGATGTAGATGTCACAGCCACGGCCATCGCTGAGAGAACGAACGGCGTCCGGGACATCGACCTGGGTGGGGTTGAGGACGTGGTCGGCCCCGAGCTGTCCGGCGATTTCGAGCAGGCCATCGTCGATGTCGACACCGATCAGGGTGAAGGGCGTTTTCAATCGGGCAACCTGGAGTGCACCCATGCCGATAGCGCCCAGACCGGCCACTACCACGGTGTCACCCAACTGGATGTCGGCTAACTGCACGGCGTGGATGGAGCAGGAAAGTGGTTCGATCAGAACGACTTGTTCGGGCGCAAGCGCCGATGGTACGCGGTGGATGATAGCGCCCGCCGGGATCTTTAGGTAGTCCGCCCAGGCCCCGACACAGACGCCGGGGCGGTCGCAGTGCTGATACAGCCCGCGATGGCAGAACCAGCAGGTACGGCAGGGAACGAGGATCTCGGCGGTGATGCGCTCACCTTCCTCGAGGTCTCTCTTTAGTTTGACTTGTGCGCCCATTTCTACGATTTTACCCACATATTCGTGGCCAGGAACGTAAGGATCGGGCAACTGCCAGGGATGGTTGCCGCTGAATATCTTGCGGTCAGCGGCGCAGATTCCGGCAGCTTCGACCTGAATGACTATCTCGTTCGGCCCAGGTGCCGGTTTTTCGATTCGTTCGAGGCGAAATTCGCGGCCGTCGCGCACAACCACAGCATCCATCTGGCTCATAATTATTCTCCTCCGGCGGATCGATGTTGATTTGAGCGTTGGCTTGCCCTTAGTAGCGCCTGGGCGGTGGCGGTATCGCTGACAAAAACGTTGATGTATCCGCCGCGAATGGCGCCGAAAATGGCACGGACCTTGTCTGCTCCACCAGCAATGGCGATGACCGTAGGAATGGCAGCAAGTTGATCCAAGCTGAGGGCGATGAGACGTTCGTCCAGTTCCGTCACGACCGGCTTACCTTCGCCGTCGAAGAAGTGTCCAAGAACATCACCTACGGCACCCTGTGGTCGCAAGTGCAACACGGTTGCCTCGTCATAGTAGCCCAGCTTGCGCATGAGCATATCGTCGGCGACATTGCCGATGCCCACCAGGGCCACATCGCAGGCAGCCGCCCGCTTCAAAGCCGAAGCAATCTGAGGGTCTTGCATGAGAGCATCTCGGCCGACTGCGCTCTTGACCATGAGGGGCGAAAAGACATGCTCGGCCTCGCCGCCGCAAAGCTCGGCCAGACGCCAACTCACGTTGTAGGTGTCCACACCCAGATCAGAATCTGACGCCCCGCCCACCATTTCCACAAAAGTGCATTTAGTGGTGCGATTGCGTTCGACAAAACGGGGGATCATAGCCAGTGTGCGGCCCATGCCCAGACCCACCACCATACCGGGGCGGAAGAGGGTGTCCAGATAGCGAGCGGCCGCTTCGCCCAGGGTGCGCCGCAGCTTTGATGCATCCAACGGTGTTGACGCCAACCAGGCATCCTTCAGACCCAACTGTTGCCTTAGCTCACCCTCCAGTTCCAGGTGCGTCGTAGATTTGGCGATGCGAAATTCGATGATGCCTTCGTCACGCGCTTCCTTGAGCAAACGCGTGACCTTGACCCGCGGTAGATTCAGCCGTTCGCCGATTTCCTGATGAGTCAAGCTTTCGACGTAGTACAGCCAGGCCACGCGGGCGAGCAGATCGTCACGGTTCATAGCGTGCATAGTGTGCGGCTGCGTGTTCCCAGGCATCGTACAGTGTCTGGTAAAAGCCGTCGAGGTCAAGGATGTGGGCTGGCATGTTGATGGTGGGGGCTCCGGCCTCCTCACTTGATACCAGAGCGCCCGTTTCCATGTCGGCCACGCTGGCGCGCAATCGTGCGCGTCGGTTGTCAAATAAGTCAGGTCGGGAGAGGTAGATGGCGGGAAGGAGGTCCCACAAGTATTCGGTCGAGCTGCCGTGATGGACGATACATCGCCGAAGCCAATCGTGCATGGCCTCGTAAATCTCCGTGCCCTGCCAGCACTTCATTTTAGCCAATTCATCCAGGCCAAAGGGCGCTTCCAGGCAGATCTGAGCGTTCATGAGCGTGACCGGACATTCGGCATCGAGCACCAGTTGGGCGGCTTCGGGGTCAGAGGAGAGATTGCGTTCGGGCACATGCTCCCAGCCGGGAATGGGTAAGGCTTGGAGATAGCCGCCCATGATCGCAATCTCACGTACGTTTTTGAAGAAGTCTGAATCAAGCTCGTATGCCCCGCGCAGGTTACCAAGAGGGCCAATGGCCAGCACGCTGACCTCGCCGGGATAGCGTGCGGCGGTGTCGGCCAAAAAATGAGCGGCCTCGGTGGGCGGTTGCTGGCGCTCTCCGACGCCGTGGATCAAGGGGATATCGCTGCACCCCACCGCCCGAACAAACCACTCGGTGCCACCCTGTACCTCCTCGATGGTTCCGTTACCAAAGGTGGTCGTGATCCCGACCAGATCGATATCTTCCCGGCCAAGCAGATAAAGCAGGGTCTGCCCGTCGTCGATGGGCCGGTCGGGCGCGCCCAGGGTGTTGTCGCAGTCGCAGATCACTTTCTTGGACATGGTTGGCAGCTTTTTGCGGGGAAATGAGGGAAAATGTGATGATTAAAGATTGAAGACTAAAGATTCTCTACCGTAGTGAAGCTACTGAAGCAAATGAGGCCGAAGAAGAACATCAACAGCCTGAGTCACGGCCTGCATTTTCTGCTGGCGTCTGGAGGCGACGGCTGTCAAACCCTCGGCGAGATAGCGCATGTCCGGTTCCGGGTTCGCAGCCTCCAGCGTTTGCCGCCAGTCGTCGGGAATGGCGTCGCGCCCGTGCATGGCCCCGGCGATCGCCCCGGCCACGCTGGCGTAGCTGTCGTTATCCCGGCCATAATTCACGCAGCCGATAATGGTCTGCGCCAGATCGCCATCGGCGGCCACGAGCATGCCCAGAGCCACAGCCAGGGTTTGCGCGGCCTCAGAACCGAGCGGGCTGACTTGTAGTTGCTCGTAGAAAGCTTGTCGTACGGCAAACACATCTCGATGCCTAGAAGCAATGCTGACGGCGGTATCGACCAGGCGCTCGTTGAGTTGGAACACGTGCTCGTACCAGCCCCACTGCCGGCTGAGTTCGCCCTCGCGACGATGCTTCCCGCAAGTGGCCAAAGCCTCGTCGATGATGGAGGTGGCCGTGGCATCGGGCTGCATGGCGGCGGCGACGGCGGTAGCGGCGATGGCAGAGGAGTAACGGGCGTAGCCCATGCTGATAAAATCCAAATCAAACGAAAGATTGAAGGCTGTCTCAGGATCGCAAGGGCAGATGAGGCCGAGGGCCGAGTTGGCCATGATAAAGCCGTTCGTTGGCTGCCCGCCCCAGATCAGCTTGCCGTTGCCGTGTATCCCAGCCAGGGCATATTCTTCCAGGAATCCTCGTTCCAGGTCGTCTTCTGCAGCATAGTAGGCGTCGGATAGCGTCTTCACGAAGTCGCCGCGGGTGGGGAGAGAATCATGGTCGAGGATAGTACGGCAGAGGAGGTGTTTGAGGCGGGTGTCGTCTGTGTAGCTGCCGGGGGCCAGATCAAAGTGTGAGTGAAAGTCAGGGGGCTGGTCGTAGGGTAGCAAAGTATCAACCACGCCATGCGTCTCGGCGATACGCTGCCAGTGCCATCCCTCGACCGGACCGCCCATAGCATCGCCAATAGCGCCTGCCAGCATAGAGGCGAAGATCTTGTCGAAGAGTACGGTCTCACTCAGTTGATGTTCGCCGGGCATGTTCAAGCCTCTTCCGGTTCTACCAGCCAGATGTGGTGGCGTGGGAAGCCCAGTTGCACGGTTTCTCCGTCGTGGAACTGCTGCACACTGGCGGCGTCGGTGACGACCTCTAACAGCTGATCTCCCGCTTCCACCTTGAAGCGTGCGTGGGTGCCGACATAGACATGGCCGCGAATGCGCGCCTGGATGCTGTTTTTCCCGGACTCGCCCAAGCGAAGGTTTTCTGGTCGGATGGTGATCACGGCCGGGCCATCGGCGAAATGGTCGGGATTCACGTCGAATAGGCCGAGGGCGGTCTCCACCACAGCGCCCCTCTTCTCGCCCGCCACGAAATTGACACCGCCAAAGAAACGGGCGGTGCGCACGTTGACAGGTCGCTCGTAAAAGGCATTGGGCTGATCGAACTGTGTGAGTTTGCCTTCGAACATAAGGGCGATTGTGTCAGCCAGAACCACGGCCTCCTCCTGATCGTGGGTGACAAAGACCGTGGTGATGGCAAGCTGGCGCTGAATGCTGAGGATCAGTTCGCGCATCTCATCCCGCAGATGGGCGTCAAGATTTGAGAGCGGTTCGTCGAGCAGCAAGACCTCCGGCTCGATCACCAGCGCCCGCGCCAACGCCACCCGCTGTTGCTGCCCGCCCGATAGCTGTTTCGGCCTTCTGTCCTGCATCCCGGGTAGTTTGACTAGCTCGAGGATATCGGCCACTTTCTTGTCGGTGATGAGCTTGTCCACATGCCGCATACGTAAGCCGAAACCGACGTTTTCGCCGACCGACATGTACGGAAACAGCAGATAATTCTGAAAGACCATGGCCGCGCCCCGTTTCTCAGGCGGAATGCGCATCACCGAGCGCTCATCAAAGCGGATGTCGCCGGAGGTGGGGTGCAGCAACCCGGCGATCATTTTGAGGGTGGTGGTTTTGCCACAGCCGGAGGGGCCAAGCAGGGCGGTGATCTGGCCGGAAGTGATGGTCAGATCCAGATCTTGGACGGCGTGAACGGTATCTCTGCCCTGGAAAATCTTGTTGAGGCCTTGCAGGGTGACTTCCGTCATGCTCCAAATCCTCCCAAGGCGGCGCTTTCGCCTGTAAGGTATTTCGAGGTGATAATGATGATGAGAATCGAGGGGGCCAGGAAAACGAGGCTCAGCGCCGCCGTCACCGGGTTATCGTTAGCATTGGCGAAATTGACCAACAACAGGGGCACGGTAATCACACGTCCGCCGCTGATCAAAAGGGTGACGATGTACTGACCCCAGGATATGATAAAGGCAAACATCGCCGCCACAAGCACGCCGGGGAGAATCGTGGGAAATGTGACGTGGATAAATGTGCGGATGGCGTTCGCCCCCAGTGTACGCGCCTGTTCCTCAAATTCGGGATTGTAGTTCGAAAAGACGCTGGCCATCACCAGGACGACGTATGGCGTTGTGCCGATCAAGTGGGCCAGTGTGACGCCGCTTAGTTTGCCCGCCAGTCCCAGGCGGATGAAGGCGACGTGGATGCCCATAACCACGGCCAGACCGGGAACGATGACCGGGGCCAGGATAAGAAATTGGACGATGCGTTTACCCCGGAATTTGTGCAGTCCCAGGGCTCGACCGGCGGGGATGCCGACAGCCAATGACAGAATTGTGGCGATGATGGCGATGATGCCGCCCTGGAGCGCCGCTTCACCGGCCTTGGAAGCAGGCGAGGCCACATACGACCAGGCTCGCAGGCTCAGTTCTTCGGGCAGCAGATCCGGATAAAACCAACGCCCGCTGAATGACCATAACACGATGGGGATGATGGGCAGTAAAATGGTGACGATGATGAGGATCATGGCGCCGTAACTGAGCCCACGCCACACACGTTCCCGTCCTGCCGGTTCGTTCGAATCCACAAGGACGGGCTGCTCTTTTGCTTCAGATCGTTCAAATCTCCGTAACATGATTCATCCTCCTCAGTCCGATCGCACGTAGGTCTCTGTCAGTTTCATGTACACCAAGATCAAGATCGTGATCAGTGCGGCGATGATCATGCTGGTGGCCATGGCCTCGCGCCGGAAACCCAGATCGACGTTGTGGTAGTATTCGAAGCTGAGCACAGGCAATGCTCGCGGATAACGCTGACCCAGCAAAAATGGTATCTCGAAGGCGCCAAAAGCAAAGGCGAATACGAGGATGGAGGCGCGCAGGATGCCGGGCATGATCAGGGGCATGATCACGAAACGGAAGCGCTGCCAGGCGTTGGCGCCCAACGAGCGGGCCGCGTCCTCGTAATCATCGCCAATGGATTGCAGCACCGCCAGCAGGATCACGCCCGTAAAAAAGGTCATTTTCCAAAGATATTCGAGAATGATGCCGATGGCATATTTGTCGTGAACCAGCGCCGGAAATTCGGACTGTACAGACGTAAGGCCTATCGCCTGCGTCAAGCGAGAGATCAGGCCGCTCTGGGAAAAGAGAAAGATAACGCCAATAGCGCCGACGATGTGCGGCACAGCCACATTCAACTGAAAAATAAATGTGGTGATACGCTTCCCTCTGAGATTTTGCCGCAACACCAGGGCGAAGATAACGGCCAGGATCGTAGAAAAAATGGTGGCGGCAAAACCAATCCAAGCGGTGAGCAGCAGGGATCGCAGAAAATCCTCGTCCGTGAAAATGTTGATATAGGCGTCAAAAGTGATGTCGGTTTTGCCGATGATGGGCATGTAGCCCAGCGATTGCATGAAGCCCATGATCAGCCCGCCCATAAACAAAACGAACACAACCGACATGGCAGGCAGCAAGAGGAGGGGGACTTGCATCCGTTCTTTTAAGTTCGCGAGCATTGTTTATCTCATCTGTTGGGTGCAACCGAGACCTGCGGGACAGATAAGCTCCCGTCCCACAGGTTCGGGTTGAGGATGCGGTCTACTTCTTGAGGACGTTCTCGATCCAGCCTTGTTCGAGAGCCGTCAACCAGTCGGACTGCAACTCCGGCGCTTTGTTCGCTGACAGAACGGCGGGAGCCAGAACAGCGGGACCTCGCTCAACAGCGGCAAGGCGATCCAGGGCCTCTTGCGGCAGGATTGAGACATTGAGCGGGGCGATCCAGTTGTGGTTTTCGATCCGATCAAGCTGTGCATCCAGCCCAGCGAGGAAGTTGGCGGTGACGATGGCCGCAGGCAGATTGGCGGCGTTGTAGGCGGTTGCGATGTAGTTGGTGTTGGCGATGGTGCCATCAGAGACCACAAAGGTGCGCACGGTTTCGGGATAGGTCCCGTTATCGATGCGGTTCTGAGCATCGCCGGGGCCATAGGTCATGCGGAATTGCACTTCGCCATTGGCAAAGAGGTCGATGTGCGCCTGCTGGGTATCGGGATAGGTCTGGCCCTCCCGCCACAGATAAGGATCGATCTCGTTGAATAGGTCCCAGCAGGCAGGCGTGAGTTCGTCGAATTTGGCTTGATCGAATTCACCGAGGAACTCTTCATAGCCACCGGCGGCGTAGTAGCACATCATCCGCACCCAGACGCTGCCCGTGAAGTCGGGCGGGGCCGGGTAAGTGAACAGGCCTGGATTGTCCTTGATCCACTGCATCAGGGCGGCCATATCCGTGGGCGGCTCATCGATCACGGCGGAATCATACTGGAGGACGACCTGAGCGCCGCCCCAGGGGATTTCGTAGCCGTCAACCGGGAAGCCGAAATCGAAGGCAACGCTGGCGTCATTCCAGTCATAGAACGCCCCCGAAGGCACGGCTTCGGACCAGGGACCGTAGAGCAGATCGGCGCCTTTCATGGTGCGGAAGTTCTCGCCGTTGATCCACATGATGTCCACAGCGCCGGCGTCATCGACACCGGCTTCTTTTTCGCCAAGCGTCTGGTTGATGAACTCGGTGGGGCCGGCCACGGGCACTTGTTTCATAGTGATGTTGTACTGCTCTTTGAGCTGATCGGCCAGCCAGCCATTCACCCAGGCATTGATGGTATCGGAGCCGCCCCACATCCACCAGTTGACATCCTGTCCGTCGGCAGCGGCGACGATGTCATCCCATGACATGCCCTCCAATCTGCCGGTTAAACCAAGCGAATCCGCGGGTTCGGCCGCGGGTTCTTCAACTGCTGGCTCCTCTGCGGCGGGTTCCTCGGCCACCGGTGCTGCTGGCGGCGCCGCTGGCGCTACACATGCTGCCAATAACATAGTCAGTACTAAAACCAATCCAAAAAACAGATAGATTTTACGATTCATCAGTTTGCCTCCTGATTTAGCAAGTGTGAGTGGAAAACGGAACGATAGTGAGAGATTGGGAATTCAGACATTGGGCATACTCCTCCTCCTTACGCTGTGGTTGTGTCAGGCGATTGCTATGGGGTTGATCAGGTGATCTCGATATGAAATCTTGGGCAGCACATGGATATTGGTCCATGCAGCCAGTTCGGCGAAGACATCCGTCCAGTCGCCTCGCGCCAGCGGATAATGATGTTCAAGACCATAAAAAGCGATGGTCTCGAACAAGTCGGCATTGGATAACGGCTGGTCCTTCATGCGCAGATTGGCCAGCCAGCCGCGGCTGCCGGCATAGCCACGGGTCGGGCCTTCGACCACATCGGCGGACATCAGCAACAGTGTGTCTGCCGCCTGGGAAAAACGGGCCACCGTCACCGGGCCGGGTGCAAAAACCAGGTCGGATGAAGCCCCATGTTTGGGCGCCTCGGGTGGGTTGGCCCGGTCCAGCGTCACATGAAAGACAATCGATTGGCCCTGCTCATCGGCCCAACTGGCCGGCGACGGCCCGCAGTGCCACATCTGGATCAGTTCCGGTTCGTCGGCCAGCGCCACCAGATCCATCAGCGTCACCGGCTGGCGGCTGACAAAATAGGATGCCAACATGCTGATGGCGCCGAGAACATCGCCTTCGCAGGATGCGGGTAGGCCAGTTTCGTTGAGCCAACTGATAGCGACGCAGGGGGCAACGCCGCCCAACTCGCTCTGAAATTCCGGCCAGCAGCGCACGCCCAGCGAGCTGTACCCGCCCTCTGTGGCTAACTCCCGCAATGCCAGATAGATCCGGGCAGTCTGCTCCATCCACTTGTCCGATACCTGCACATCTGTGGCCCGACCTGTGATCGCTTGTACGACCTCCGCCACTTCCCTCTCTCCGTAGTGACCCACCCGAGCAAAGACCTCGCCCATCGCCTGCTGCTCGATCTGCACGCCCAGGCGCTCGGCGATAGCTTCGGCGTCATAATCCAGGTTCAGAAACGTTGGCGCCGCCCCGCCGATCAGGCCAACTTTCGTTTGGCTCAGATTCTTCAAGGCGCTCAAAGCCCGCACGGTGATGGCCAGTCGTCGCCGGAACTGTGGCGAAGGGGCATGGCCGTAGAGCCACTTGTACGGCAGGTTCCGCTCCTTCAGATGCAGGCGAATGATGGAGGCAAATAGATTGAAACCGGTGAGCGAGTTAAGGGGGATATCGCCCTCGAACGAAGGCTCAGGTAGGAACCACAGCCCCAGGCGGGCGTCAACATCCGCCAGCGGCAGCACTACATCGCCCAGGGCAAAGGAACTGGCCTGGATGAGTAGGAAATCGACGCCCTCGGCGCTCATGTGACGGGCGGCGACCTCAGCTTCTTCACGCGACTGCACACCCTTTTCGAGTGCAATCAGTTCAAAATCAAATTCAGCGGCCAGCGTCTTCAACTCGATCCTCGAGCGCTCGATCACGCCCAATTTGACGGCATCGAAATTGGGAAAGTAGGCGCTGACTAAACCGATCTTGAGTCGTTTCATGCTGTTCACATCACTGCCAGTCAAAGGTCCACCACCGAAGCCAGATCAACCAGTAAAACGTTGGCGTCGGCAGCCCGTTTCTGCAGACCTGCGGTGAAACCACTACGACTGAAAAGGGTATAGTGCACGGCCCAGTTTGGATCTGGGACAACCCGAGTTGCTTTGGCGTTCAGAGCCTCCAGGTTCTCGACGCTCATGGGGCGTGAAGTCCACTTGGCCTCGCCCAAGAGGATCGCCTGGTCCCGCTCGTTGATTGCTACGACGTCCACTTCGGCTTGCCGGTCCCACCAGCGGCCTACACGGCGGGGGACAAAGGGGAGTTGGTCAGCATCACCCTTGGCTATCACCCAGGCTCGACATAGGTCTTCGAATGCCGTCTGTCCCACGAAGGCGGGCAAGTTGCGTTCGATCTCCTCCAGAACGAGGCCGGTTCGGCCCTGCTCGATCAGTTCCAGGTTGGTAGCCAGGAAGCGGAAATAAAAGCGCAGGTAGGGATCGGCGATGATATAGCGCCCACGACGGCTGGTCTCGGGTTGGGCTTCGGTTACGGGAACCTGTCGATCCACCAGGCGGAGCGAGCGTAATGTGTTGAGATAGCTCGACACCTGCCCATCGATGCCTGCGGCTTGACCAATAGCTGTAGGAGTGCGTTTCCCGCTGGCGATGGCCATGAGTATGGCCGCGTAGTTCCGGGGCTTGCTAAGTTCGTCACCGAGCAGGTACGGGGGATCGAAGAGAAACAAACTGGTTGAACTCAGCATGCGCTCTACGTTGCCCATCACCGGAATCTGATCGTCCCACAGTTCCAGGTAACTAGGAATGCCGCCCAGGATGGCGTAGGTCTCCACCTGTTGCACGGCGCTATAGCGGTGGAGTAACTGACGCACTGCTGGGAACTTGAGCGGATTCAGCAACAGACGCCCCGTGGCCCGACCATAGAGGGGGGCCTGGTAGCTACCGATCTCTCGCTCCATCATGCCCACGTGACTGCCGGCAAGTGCCAGGAAGATTTGAGTGTTCTTGAGGTAGTGGTCCCAAACGTTTTGCAGGATCGAGGAGAGTGCGGATTCGGCGTCGGCGGCATAAGGATACTCATCAAGGATGATTAGTAGCCGTTGGTCGCGAGCGATTGAGGCAGTCTGTCGCAGGGCTGTCTCCCAGTCGCCGTAAGTGAAATCGGGGCCGGCTGGTGTCTCAGGATAAGCCCAGTTATGCACGGCACGGGAGAAGCTGCGCAGCAAAGCATCCGAGGATAGTCGGCTGGCCACCCAGTAGAGATATGGACGATCTCTGGCAAAATGCAGGAGAAGGGTGGTTTTACCCGTACGCCGGCGGCCGTAAACGGCCAGGAATTGAGCGCCTCGTCTGGCCCACATTTCTTCCAGCGCCGCCAGTTCCTCTTCACGGTTAATAAAACGATTCACGATTATCCCCTTCAAATACAGGTAGCATAAGCATGATTATCATAATGTGGCTTATGTTACTGTACTTGATATGAATCGCCATGTCAAAATGTTGCCGATCTTGAGTCGTTTCATGTCAGTGTGTGAGAAGAAGAGCGGTGCTATCGTAGCCATCGAGCGTCACGTCGAAACGGAGGGTGGAGGCGGAGGGCCGGGTGACAGGCGGATGGTCGGAGAACAGATCGCAGAGGGTCGTGTTCGGTGGCAGAGTGGGGATGTGGACGGCAGCGGTGGCGCGCTGCGGACCGTGGTTGATCATAATAAAAATATGCTGATCCCCGGCAGTCAGCAAATGCCCATCCAAGCGCCCATCACCTTTGATGGTGAAGGGAGGGACGACGCCGGCAAGCCCGGCGAGATTGGCAAAGACCTGGCGATGCCGATCGGCCCCATCCCCCAGAGCCGCCACATCAAAATGCGTGCCGAACAGGATCGCCCGCCCGGCGCCAGACTTTCTGGAAGTCACCGCCGCTCTGCCATCCTGGTAGCGGGCGACAACTTCTGTGCCCTCGAGCACTTCGAAATCCTGCCGATGCCAGTGGCCGTGTAACGAACCCGACACGCCCGCAAACACGTTGTTTCCCGGCTCAGGACGTAGCACAGGCGCTTCTTCTTTTTTGATCCCCGTTTCCTTGACGCCGAACAACTCTGTCAACCCGCCCGGCCGTTCCCGCCAATACCACGATTTCTCGTTCAACATCCCGCATTTGCCGAACCCGACCACCGTGCCGCCCCCGGCCACAAACTCGGTTACGGCCTGAGCGCATGACGGCGTCACCAGCATGTTGAACGGCATCAGCAGCAAGCGATAGTGCTCGCCCTTACCCGCGGCCAGCAGCTCCGGCGTGATGAACTCGACCGCATAGTGCTGCGACCAGCAGGCGGCGTAGACGCCCTTGATGGCCTTGAGCAGCATATCGGCGGCGCCCATGCCCACGCAGGCGATGTTGTTTTTCGGGTCGACCAGAATGCCGATCTGTGCCCGTAGCGGCTGCGCATCGAGGAACAACGCCTCGTGCGCCTGCACCACCCGATTGATGTTCGCCGCCTCATGGTAGCGCTCGGTGGGCTCGCCCTTGAGATCGACCAACGCCCCCCAGTGCAATGGCAGTGGCTCCCACTCCCGATAACCCTGGTAGAGGATCAATTTAGCGCCGTGTGCGATACAATCCAGGTCGTAACGGCGGATGTCGCGGGCGGTGGTGGCGTGGGTCGGGCCCAATACCCACTCGCCGATGGCGCCGCTCTCGATTTCGGGAATCCAGAAGGGTTTATCGGCATGAACAGCGGGTGAACGGGCATAGTCCAATTGCAGGGATGAGAAAAAGGGTTCGGCGACAAAACGGTTGAGCGGATACAAGTCAAACCCGAGGGCATCGCAGGTTTCTGGATACTGCCAGGCGTCGATGCCCCGCACCACGCCCAAGTCGACATCCAACAGATGCACCAGATTGGTCGTGGTGGGATGCTCGCCGTCCATTTCCTTGATGATGTCGTTCTGCCAGGCGATGAATCGGGCGAAGCCGTGATCGACAAACGTGCGCCAATCAAGCCAGGCGCCCGGCGACCCCCAGGCCGCGGGGGCGCTGCGAGGCGGCTGCAGCTGTGACCAGTCGTGGTAGCGATGGTGGGTGGGCGTGCAGGCCCAGGCCTCGCTCAACGACTGCACATCCGCATACTTCGTTTGCAGCCATTTTCGGAAAGCCTCGGCGCAGTGGCAGCAGTAGCAGTGATATTCCACCACACCTGTCCGGCGTTGGATGTGGGGATGCCCCGGTTCGTTGTGAATCTGCCAGGCGAACAGAGCCGGATGGCTGCGATAGCGATCCAGCAGGACGCGCAGATAGCGGTCGGATTCAGTACAAAAGCCGGGATGATGGATGCAGGCCCATCCCCACATCGTGCCGGTGGGATAGGGTGCGCCATTCTGCGAGATAATTTGGACATCGGGATAGGCATCCAGCAGCCAGATGGGCGGACTGCCGGCCCCCGTGCCGAGCATGATCCTGATCCCATGCGCCTGCGATAGCTCAAAAATCTGGTCCACCCAGCCAAAGTCGAACTCGCCCTTTTTCGGCTCGATCCACTCCCAACTGGCGATCAACTCGGCGGTGCGAATGGCGTTCAGCCCGGCTTCGGCCATGCGCGCCACATCCTGCACCCACTCGTCAGGCGTGTGGAGGGGTGGGTAGTAGCTAGAGCCAAGGGGGAAGAACGAGAGTCGTGCGATGTTTCTGTTCATTATGCCAACTAGTTAAAGGGTAAGCGCCGTACCTTGATCACACCACCTCGCCGATGCCCGGTGTCAGGGCTGGTTTAATCACCGATTTGATCGATTCGCCGGCCTTCTCGATCAGAGCGATCCCGTCGGCCACCTGATGCAGACCGAAACGGTGCGTGATCATGGCTGGGGCATCGATGCGGCCGGTTTCGATGAAACGCAACGCCTGCACGGTGTCGATGTGATTGCAAGAATAGGTTGTTTTCAAGGCGATCTCCCGCCAGAACAGATCGAGGGTTGGGGATAGGGTGAGGGTTTCGTCGGGATGAGGCGGGGCAAAGAAAAGCACCGTGGCCCCTTTCCCGGCGATCTTCAGCCCGAACTCAATCGGTTTGATCCCATTCGGTGTGACGATGACCACATCTGCTCCCCGGCCCTCATTCACGTCCTGCAAGGCCGCTAACCCATCGGATTTGCCCGAATTGATGGTCGCATCGGCCCCCAGCGCTGCGCCTTGCTGCAACCGCCAATCGTTCAGATCGAAAGCGACTACTTTTCCCGCCCCCCAAACTCGCGCCAATTGGATGAATCCCAGCCCGATGAAACCGCAACCGACGATTGCGACCGTGTCGCCGGGCTGGATGCCGGCGATCTTCAGGGCCTTGACCACGCAGGCCATCGGTTCAATCAACGTTCCTTCTTCAAATGACATCGAGTCGGGCAGGAGATGTACGTCGTGCTGCACATTTTCGGCAGGAACCCGGATGTATTCGGCAAAGGCGCAGGGGTAGATGTGCGATTTGCGGAAATTCTCGCACAGTGTGTAAGAGCCACGGCGGCACTCATGGCACGACATGCAGCCGAGGTGATGATGCACGAACACCCGGTCACCCGGCTTGAATTTTGTCACGCCCTCGCCCACCTCGCACACGATGCCGGTGGGCTCGTGCCCGAGGATAATTGGCGCTTTATGCACAAGATACCATTCCATGGTGTCGCCGCCGCACAATCCGCACGAGTCGATCTTGACGACGATGTCGCCCGGCCCGGCATCGGGATCTGGGCAGTCTTCCAGACGAACGTCCTTGTTGTTGTAGTAAATCGCTGCTTTCATGGTGAGTCACTGTACCGAATGGCAGGTTGGAGGTTGGTAAGTTTGGTAAATACGTGCGTGTTTCGTACTGCGTACTACGTCGAGGCATCCCGTGGTGAGATCGGGCCCGGTACGCAACACGCAATACGCTACGGCACAACTGCCACTTTCAAGCTCTCGCCCGCCATCATCATGCGCAAGCCGTCCTCCAATCTCTCGAGCGGGACTTCGTGTGTGATCAGCGCCTTTGCATCGATCACGCCTTCGCCGACCAGATGGAACGCCCGTTCCAATGTCTGCGGCGTCAGGTGATAAACACCGAAGATGCTGATCTCATCGTAGTGGACGTGTGTGGCATCGATCTCGACCTGCGTGCCGCCGGGTAGGCCGCCGAACCAGAGCACGCGCCCGCCTTTGCGGACGAGCTGCAGCGCCGACAGCCAGGCCGCCTTCGCGCCCGCACATTCGATGACGACATCCGCGCCCCGACCTGCGGTCATCTCTCGAACGATGGTTGCTGGATCCTCATGCTTGAGATTGATCGTCCGGCTCGCGCCCAGTTGTCTGGCGATGCCCAGGCGCATGTCGTTCATGTCGATGGCGAAAACGGGCGCGGCGCCTTGGTGTAAGGCGAGTTGCGTGTGCATCAGACCAATGGGGCCGCCGGCGCCGATGATGGCGACGCTTTCACCCGTTTGAATCTGCACCAAATCTTGTCCGTGAAGCACACAAGCGAGCGGCTCGATGATGGCCGCCTGGCGATAGCTGAGATGGTCGGGCAGAATGAAAGTGTTTTGTTGGACGAGGCGGGCGGGGACACGAATGTATTCGGCAAATGCACCCAGATTGACCAACAGATCATCGCAAAGATTATGCTGACCCCGTTTGCAATAGTAGCAAGCGTTGCAGGGAGCGGTATTGCCCGCCACCACGCGCATGCCTGGCTCGAACTCCGTTACCGCCTCCCCAACAGCCACGATATCCCCCGCAAATTCGTGCCCAAACATCGTCGGCGGATCATATTTAGGGTGGCCCCGCTTGTAGGTCTTGACATCAGTGCCACACGTGAGCGCCGTACGCACTCGCACCAACAGATCCCCCGACTCGATATTTGGGATGGGAACCTGGCGCAGTGCGATGACGCCCGGTTCCAGATAGACGACAGCTCGCATGCTTGCTGCTGGCATGACAAAGCCTCCCTACCATGAATCATGCACGAAGCGCTATCGCCCACACATGAATATCTTTAACTCATCAGAATGTAAACACCGTAACATAGCTATGTACAAAAGTCAAAGACCTGTACATTGGTTCAGTCATTCCAATAGGACGGTGGGGGATTTTCAGCCGTACAGACTCTCGGTATTATCCTGAGCAGAATCAAATCGATTCTGGAAGATCATGATGCCAACGAAATTATCCGTGTCAATATGTGTCGATCCGTGAGCCTGTTTTTAAACTCTGAACGTAACTACTAAGACACTGTAGGACAATGGTATCTTCTCAATAACCCGGGAGGAACAAACCCGTCCACGTAGAGTGGAGGGTGCTGGACTGGGAGATGGTGGTGGAGATATTGCGGTTGTTGGACGCTAGGTAATGATGTTTTGTTCAACACAATGTCAACAGGTTTTCTGTAACTACTAAGGATGACCTCGAGCTGCGGTCGAAGGCATGAAAGGCTGGCCGAGGAAAGCGTTGTAAATGGCATCTATGACATTGAGCGTTACTGACTTTGATGCCCAGTTTGAGGAGTTCGCCCCGAATGCGCTCAGCACCTCAGGTCCGATTGTCTGACGCCATCTGGCGGATGAGCGCTATCGCTTCGGTTGAAATCCTTGGTTCCGCTGGTTTTGGTTTGGATTGTCGTCGCCAGATGATGCAAAAGAGTTCACGATGCCAGCGCAGAAGCGTGTCAGGCTGAACGATGAGCAAAGCCTGCTTCCAGTTAGGTGTGGCTCTTGCCAGCAACAGGAGTTTGATACGAAGAAAGTTTGTGAGCTTGGGGCGTTTGCTATGTTGATGGAGGATAATGAGTTGTTGCCGCAGAAAAGCATTCTCAGCGATGAGAGCAGTCCTGCTGCGGGTTAAGTCGATGGCTGAACCACTCGCCAAGGAAAGGTTGCTGGGTTTGAGCCAACATTTGATGTGAGTTTGAACGGCGTTGGAGAATCGACGATAGAGTTTATGAAGGGCTGAATGCATATTGCTGAGACTCCCGCTTTGGAGATATGAAGTCGGGAGCATAGCAGCATGATGCCCGTAATTCAACAACAGCGAGCACCCAAATCAGCACGGATGAGCGAAGTCGCCAGCACGCCCGCAAGGCGTATATCCTGCGCTTGTGGGGCTTTTGGATTCATGCACCAAAACATTGACAAAAAGCCCAGCCCCGAATATACTTAGTCTACATTAAGTATTAACTTGTATTATCCAAAGTGGTTTTCATTATCACCTCGCCACCCTCCTGAAAAAACCTCATCCCTATTTGAGGCAATAACATTCAAGCACACACCCAAAAACGTTGGAGATCATTCAAATGAAGTTGGCGATATTCGGCGCAACCGGTAAAACGGGTATCGAACTTGTAAAACAGGCCCTTGATCAGGGACATGCAGTCACCGCTTTCGTGCGCGACCCAACCCGTCTGGCCATTGAAGATGACCGTTTAGGCTTAGTTACTGGGGATGTCCTTGACGCCGCCGCCGTCTCCCAGGCCATCCAGGGACAAGATGCGGCCATCTGCGCATTGGGAGCAGGCTCCTCTCTGAAGAAAACGACGATCCGCACTACCGGTACGATCAATATCATCCTTGGTATGAAAGAGCATGACGTTAAACGGTTACTGGCCGTTACTGCAATGGGTGTGGGTGATAGCTGGAATACGCTCTCACTGGTTAACAAATTCTTCTTTGCCACCTTGTTGAAAAACAGCCGCAATGACCACGAGACACAAGAGGCCGCTGTGAAAGAAAGCGGATTGGATTGGACCATCGTCCGGCCTAGCGGCTTGACCGACACGCCTCGAACAGGCGTCTATGATGTGGGGGGGCATATCTCCGCCAAAACATCACGGATTGCCCGCGCCGATGTAGCTGACCTTGTTCTGAAAGAAGTGGAAGAAAACGCGTGGGTCAGTAAAGCGGTCACTATTACCAACTGACAGATACCACGTTTCACCCAGTTCTGCACTGAACGGAAGGGGCTCATGTCATCCCAAGAAAACTTTATCGTCGCGATGGAAAACTGGACGAATGTCTATTTGTACCGCTCGTTGGTTGAGTATTTCGGATTTCTGAAATCCACTGATGTCTCTATGAAGCAAGCCTATGTGCTCACCCACATCTATCACAATGGCCCCAGTAAGATATCTGAGATCTGTGAGCACATGACGGTATCCGTTCCGGCAGCCAGCCAGATGATTGACCGGTTGAAGAAACAGAATCTGGTGGAGCGAATTGCCGACCCCGGAGACCGGCGGGTGCGACATGTCATCCTCTCAGAGCAAGGAGAGAGTTTCGTCAAGCAGAGTATTGCTGCTCGAAAAAACTGGGTAGAAGCGATCCCGCCAGAACTTAGCGAGCAGCAGTTGGATCAAATTGCCGCTGCGCTGCAAATGTTATCCACAGCCTATCGGGCTTAAATGCCCAACAAGAAATCAATCATTTCAAAACACACTCACCTCACAATACCATAAACTATCCTGAACTAGGGTAGGTGGTGACAACCGCCATTTTCGGCGAATTCAAACAACATGACGACGATAAAACAAAGCAACAGCATGCAAGGCAAAGTTTGCCTGGTCACCGGCGCCACCGCGGGGATCGGCCAGGCGACTGCGAAGTTATTGGCGGAACAGGGCGCTACTGTGGTCGGCGTTGGCCGTAATCCCGCGAAAAACGAGTACTCGCTTCAGATGATCAAGGAAAAAACGGGCAACCTGGCCATTGAATACCTACTGGCTGACCTATCTTCGCAACAGGATATTCGGGCTCTGGCACAGCAATTCCTCGACAAATATGATCGGCTGGACGTGCTGGTCAACAATGCCGGAGCAACTTTCGGCGAACGGCTGGAAAGCGTCGACGGCATTGAGATGACCTTCGCGCTCAATCATCTGGGCTACTTTCTTCTGACCGATCTGTTGAGCGATATCCTGGTAGCGAGTGCGCCGGCGCGGGTGATCAACGTCTCTTCCAGCCTTCATAAGCTGGGAAAGCTCGATTTTGACGATATCCCCTTCAAGCATGGCTACGCCCGTTCAAAAGCTTACCGACGCTCAAAGCTGGCGAACATCGCTTTCACCTATGAATTGGCCGCCCGGCGTTTCTCAAGTCAGCAAGTTACCGTCAACGCCATGAACCCCGGTTTGGTGGCGACCAATGTAGGAGAGAGCGCCGGCGGCGTCGCAGCCAAAATCAAGGGGCTGGTCGATAAGATCGCGGGCTTGACGCCCGAACAAGGGGCGCAAACGATCATCTATCTGGCGACATCGCCAGAAGTGAGAGGGGTGACTGGCAGATATTTCGTCAAGAAGAAGTCGGTTCCATCTGCAAAAATCACCTATGACCTGGATTTTTGCCGCCGTCTTTGGGAAGTCAGCGAGAACTTGATCACGTCACATGGCAGGGCGGGGATGAATCCGGCCTCAGCGGGGGTATGATATGGAACAGCGTATGAAAAGGGTAGGACCAGTCGGGCATCGCTACAACAGCAAATTCTCCGGGCCACGCTGGATGTCCTACATACTGTCTCGAGCAGGGAGAAGTAACTCGCCCGCATGAATCTACTCACCATTGTCAGCATCGGCTTTCTGATACTAGAAGCGACTAACGTCGTCACGCTCTACTTCTTTCCCGGATCAACATACGCCAACGGCGTGGGCGTTTTCAAAGCCTGGGATAAATCGAAAGCCGATCCGGAAATGCACGATTTTGTGAAGTATCTGGTCAATTGGGTGGCGGGAACGAAGCTGATTTTCATCCTGTTGCTGATCGTCATCCTCTACGTGGCTGATGATCAGACTTTGATCCTGGCGGGCGTTGCATTGGTTATTTCGATTGCATCTTTCTTCTGGCGGCTCTTCCCGCTGGCCTGTAAGATGGATCGAGAAGGCCAGGTTGAGCCCAGGAACTATTCGACTGCGCTCGGCGGGATGATTGGCGCTTTTGTCCTGGTGTTTTTGGCAGCCGTTTTGATAGCGGCCTTTGCGTAGGGAGATGGTCCCGTGCGGTGTAAAAACCACAACCGAACCATTTGAGTCAGTTCAAACACCAGTCCATCGCGGATATCAAGGTTCAACGAGTCGTCCATCGGAGCGAATCGTCAGGCAGATGCGTTAGTACTCGATTTCGAAGCGCCTCGAGAAGCCCAGTCAGCATAAATGAATCCGGCACGGGCGCGATGAACGAATTGC
>JAAENG010000341.1 GCA_024224665.1 Chloroflexota bacterium
AGCGCGACTCACCGCGTTGGTGGCGTATATGAAAAACGGCTGCCATGCCTCGTTCTCCACCATCCGCAAATTCCTGCGCGATGTCATCGGGGTGACCGTCAGCCGGGGTTACCTGGCGAAGTTGATTCAGAAGGTCAGCCAGGCGCTGGCGCCCTCTTATGAGCAACTACTCAATCGCCTGCCCTTGGAGACCACCCTGAATGTCGATGAGACGGGCCATAAGGAGAACGGCGATCTGTTCTGGACATGGGTCTTCAAGGCGGATTTGTATGTACTCTTTCGCATCGATAAATCGCGCGGTTCCCAGGTCCTCATCGAGATGTTGGGACGGGAGTTCGAGGGCACCATTGGCTGTGACTACTTCTCGGCCTATCGCAAGTACATGAAGGACTTCAATGTGCTGGTGCAGTTTTGCATCGCTCATCTGATTCGCGACATCAAGTTCCTGACCACGCTGCCCGATGAGCAGACCCGGGCCTATGGCAAAAAACTGCTTCGGGCCGTCAAGCGCATGTTCAAGTGCATTCATGACGCTGAGCCCATGTCACCGACTGAGTTTCAATCGGCGATGGAACAAGCCAAAGCCAATATCCTGCGCATCGCCATCAATGACGTTCCAAGCCGCATCAACGAAAATGGAAAGCAAGAACTGAACGAAGCCCAAAATATGGCGAACCGCTTTCGCCGCCATGGCGAGGCCTACTTCCGTTTCATTACCACCCCAGGCATGGATCCAACCAACAATGTGGCCGAACAGGCCATTCGCTTCATCGTCATCGACCGCTATGTCACTCAGGGCACAAGAAGCCTCAAAGGCCGCCAGGCCAATGAGCGGCTATGGACGGTCATAGGAACATGCGCACTGCAAGGACGCTCTGCCTACAATTTCATTCTGCAGGCCGTGCATGCCTATTTTTACGATAAACCCGCCCCCTCTTTGCTTCCAGGTTTTACATGACGATACGTCCACCCACCAACAATCAAGGGCGGCTATCTTCCTTGAATTTCGGCGATTAACTGCTACCACATACTTTCCAATTATTCCTCTGCTTATGCGGTTGCAATAGCTAACGCTCGTTTCCTTCTCTGATAAAATTTGTGCTCTATACCCCGTGAACGGTTACTGTTGTACTAACCGGGCGTATTCGATTATTGCGCTGCGGAACAACGTCTCCAGCTGAGCGGTCGGAAAACTGAGTAAGCGATCGATTTGCCGCAGCAGCGTCGGGCGTGCTCCTTGGGCCAACAGTTGCTCGGCTGAGCGTACGGGAAGAAGTCCGGTGGCTTGGGGATTATTCGCGTCTCTCCTGGGCTGGGTCAGCGTTCTAAGGATACGAATCAAGCGCTCAGTGACGGCATTTTGGCTTCGGATACCCATTCAACGGGATATGCTTGGTAATCGACCCTTTTTCTAGGCGCCCTTTCGGGCAGGGCCCTTCCCATTGAGAAATCCCATTGCCATTCCTTTGTTTTACAGCCCTTTGGTCCTTTCCTGTTGACGTCGCAATGCCTCTTCTTCACGTTGTAGCTGTTCTCGCTCTTGACGTTCTTGTTCCTCTCGTTCGAGTCGACTTTGTTCTTCGCGTCTTTGGCGATGTTCTTGTTCTCTAAGCCTTCGTTCTTCTTCCTGTCGCTGTTGTTCGAACCAATCGTCGGTCATGGGGTATACTCCTGAGAGTGAAGTTGTTTGCATACATCTCTAGGGGGTTGTTTTGACAATGAGGCAGAGACGAGCCCTTG
>JAAENG010000342.1 GCA_024224665.1 Chloroflexota bacterium
GTGTAGTCATTGCCAACGATACACCCAATTTCATTGGCAACAGGCTGGCCTTTATCGGCTCCTCGCAGACGATGCAATTCGCAATCAAGCATGGTTATACCATTCCTGAAGTCGATATGTTGACCGGCCCCCTGATCGGGCGACCCAAGACAGGCACTTTCCGGCTGGCGGATTTAGTCGGCATTGATGTGCTCACCTATATCGCTAACAATCTCTACGATCTGTTACCAGACGATCCTGAGCGAGAGGTGCTCAAGGCAGCGGAACTGACGGATGTGCTAAATGGAATGGTGGATCGCAATTGGCTGGGAAACAAAACCAAGGTCGGTTTTTCGAAACAGGTAAGGGGGGCTGATGGCCAGAAGGAGTACCTGCAACTCGATTTCAATACCTTCGAGCATGAAGCAATGCAAAAACCTCGCTATGACAGCGTGGGCGCGCATCGCACCAAACCCTTACCCGAACGTCTGAAATGCATGCTTGCCGAGGATGACAGGGCTGCTGAACTGGTTTGGTTCGCGATCTCCCACACGCTCAATTATGCTGCCACCATCATGCCCGAGGTCACTACTGATCCGGTCGCCATCGATAATGTCATGAAGTGGGGATTCATGTGGGAGGCAGGCCCTTTTGAGATCTGGGATATGTTGGGAGTCGAAGATATCGGCAGACGAATGGAAGATGAGGGGATGGTTGTGCCAAACTGGGTCAAGGAGATGCTTGAAAGGGGGGCAACCAGCTTTTATCGGACCCAGGAGGGGAGAAGGCAGCGCTGGCTGATCGAACAAGGTTATGTCAATATCCAGACTGACCCCAAGATGATCCTCCTTTCCGACTGGAAAAAGGATGAACGTCGCCTCATTACATCCAATATCAGCGCCTCCCTGGTGGACATCGGAGATGACGTTGCCCTTCTGGAATTCCATGCCACCACCCCAAATGGCCGGGTGATGAACATGCTAGATCTGGACATTCTCTCAATTGTCGAGGAGTCTGCCGCACGAGTGGAAGGGGATTTTGCCGGTCTTGTGGTCGGCAATCAGGGCGAACACTTCTCTGCCGGTGCTAACATTTTCCTCATTGCCGTGAGTGCCCAACAGGGGAACTGGGAGGCATTAGACGATCTCTCGCAGAAGCTTCAGAATATGCGAAAGCTGTTCACAGGTCTCAGTAGACCGGTTGTGGCCGCCCCCTTTTACATGACCTTGGGCGGCGGCACCGAGGTGGCGATGGCTTGTGATCGCGTCGTGGCCGCCGCTGAGACCTACATGGGTCTGCCCGAAGTTGGTGTGGGCATCCTGCCGGCGGGTGGTGGCACCAAGGAACTGGTTCGCCGTGTCGTATCCCCGGCTGCAAAAATCGAACATCCCGGCATCGATAGCTATATCCAGAACATATCATTGACTATCGCCATGGCCAAGATCTCCAGCAGTGCTTTCGAAGCCAGAGATCTTGGATTCATGACACCATGTGATCGCGTTGTCATGAACAAAGACCATTTGCTGGCCGAAGCCAAGGCCGAGGTGCTGGCAATGGCATCAAGCGCTTACCGTCCGACCTTCGCTGCTAAGAACTGCTATGCGGCCGGACGGGATTCTTTGGCGACGCTCAAGGTCTATATCGATCTGCAATTGCAGGCAGGCTATATCTCTGATCATGATGCCAAAGTCGCCAACAAAGTCGCCTACGTGGTCTGCGGCGGCGAGTTGAGCCAACCGCAATGGGTCGACGAGCAATACTTCCTCGATCTCGAACGGGAAGCGTTGCTCTCGCTGGCCGGCGAACCCCTCACCCAGGCCCGTCTTTGGCACACGCTTCAAACCGGCAAACCGCTGAGGAACTGACCGATAGATATCGTCTGCTTAGATTTTCGGGCGTGGTTCAGAATCGGCATCCCACATCCAATGCTCGCAAGTATCGCATTCTCTGCTCGACCGCAACTATCCATCAGGAGAACTCCATGCCCCATGAAGCCGTAATCGTATCAGCCGCTCGCACTGCCATCGGCAAAGCGCCGCGTGGCACATTGCGCAACACCCGGCCCGAAGAGCTAGGCGCGATCATCATCCAGGAGACCATCAAGCGTGCCGGGGACCTCGATCCCGAGCTTGTCGAGGATGTGATCATCGGCTGCGCATTTCCTGAAGGCAAACAGGGCATGCAACTTGGCCGTATGGCTGTGCTTGCCGCCGGCTTACCCGTGAGCGTACCAGGCCAGACCGTCAACCGCTTCTGTTCCTCTGGCCTACAGACGGTGGCGTTGGCAGCAGAACGGATTATGGCGGGATTTGGGGACGTGATACTGGCAGGAGGTATCGAGAGTATGAGTTCGGTACCCATGGGCGGGCTCGTGTTTTCAGCCGACCCCAAGCTGGCAGCGGAGAATCCGGGCGTTTACATCGGCATGGGCCTGACAGCAGAGAACGTGGCGGAACAATATGATGTCAATCGAGGCGATCAAGATGCATTTGCCCTACAATCGCACCAACGGGCGGCAGCGGCAATCCTGGGCGGCAAGTTTACTGATGAGATCGTGCCGGTACCTGTCGTCGAAACGCGTGTGGGAGACTCAGGCACAGCCGAGAGCCGAGAGATGGCCTTCGATCAGGATGAAGGTGTTCGGTACGATACAAACCTCGAGGCACTCGCCCGGCTCCGCCCTGTTTTCAAAGCAGGAGGCACTGTAACAGCCGGTAACAGCAGCCAAGTCAGCGATGGAGCTGCCGCCGTCATGGTCATGTCCCGCAAAGCTGCAGAAGAAAACGGCCTCAAACCTCTGGCCAGATTCGTGTCCTTCGCGGTGGCAGGTGTCCCCCCTGAAGTAATGGGTATCGGTCCTGTGGCGGCCGTGCCTAAAGCGCTCAAACTGGCGGGACTGACGTTGCAAGATATCGATCTTATCGAACTCAACGAGGCATTCGCCGCCCAGAGTCTGGCCGTTATGCGAAAGCTGGAACTCGATCCTGCCATTACAAATGTCAATGGTGGCGCTATCGCCCTCGGCCACCCATTGGGCGCCACAGGTGCAAAACTAACCGTACAATTGCTCGATGAAATGAAGCGCCGCAATAGCCGCTATGGCATGGTGACGATGTGTATCGGCGGTGGCATGGGCGCAGCCGGCATATTCGAGAACCTGCAGTAATAGTGACAAGAGGTAGCCATGTATTCATTTGATCTGAACGATGAGCAACGGATGCTGACGGATGCTGTCAACCGCTTTGCCAGGCGCAGTCTTCGCCCAGTCTATCGTCAGGCTGAAGAACGACGATCGATTTCACCAGAGATCATCGACGCCGGATGGGAGTTAGGATTGCTGCCTGCCTCATTACCCGAAGCTTTTGGCGGATTTGGCGACTACTCTATTCTGAATGGCGTACTCTACGCAGAAGAATTGGGCTATGGCGATATCGCTATAGCCCTGGATTTACTGAGCCCGAATCTGGTTGCTATCCCTGTGCTGCAGTGCGGAAACAAGAGGCAAAAAGAGACCTATCTACCCCTCTTTTGTGACGCTGAGCACCCCCGAGCGACAGCGGCGTTTTTAGAGCCAAACATTTGCTATGACCCCACCGATCTGAACACTAGCGCCCGTCTCCAGGGGGATAGCTACATTCTCTGGGGACAAAAAACTATGGTCATCAACGCCGAAGGTGCAGACCTCATTCTCGTCTATGCTCGCGAAGGGCGGGCAGGGCAGACTCAGGCCTTTCTGGTAGACGCAAATGATCCTCGTGTGGTGGTCGATCGTCGGGAGCAATGGATGGGGTTTAACGCCTTGCAAACCTACTCAGTAGAATTCGAGGGTGTATCCGTCCCCAAAGAGAACAAGCTAGGTGGTAAAAATGGTATCAACTTACAAAAAATCCTCAATAGTAGCCGGATAGCGACTGGCGCTTTGGCAGTGGGTCTGGCTCGTGGCGCCTATGAATACGCAAAAGACTATGCGAAGGATCGAAAGGCCTTTGGCGAACCCATTGCCTATCGCCAGTCCATCGCTTTCATGTTGGCCGACATGGCCATTGAGATCGACGCCGCCCGCCTTCTCATCTGGGAGGCTGCCTGGAAGCTCGATGAAGAGAAAGAGGCCACGCACGACGCCTATCTGGCTGCACAATATGCCGCCGACATGGCGCTTAAAATAACTGATAGCGCAGTCCAGATACTGGGTGGACACGGCTATATTCGCGAACATCCTGTAGAACTCTGGCTACGCAATGCCCGAGGTATCACCTCCCTTCTGGGCGCAGTTATCGTCTAAGGAGCTAGCACAATGCCAATCAGTTTTGAACTCCCCGAACACGTCGCCAATCAGATCGGTATGACAAAAATGCTGGCCGAACAAGTCATGCGCAGTATCTCCCGGCATTACGACGAACAGGAACATGAACGACCCTGGGAATACATCAATGTGATCTGGCCTTTCATCCAGCAGATCGAGAAATCGGATTTAAGACATTCGATCAGTAAAAATGGCGAGACTGCATCTGGGCCAAAGAAGAAACGGGCCTCTACCGGCATGATCCGCATGATCCACATGATCGAGGCGCTTTCCTGGGGAGACGCCGGATTGTACCTCAGCACACCCTCCAGCGCCCTGGCTGGGGCTGCTGTCAATGCTGTGGGGACAGCGGATCAGAAAGAGCGTTTCCTTACCCGTTTCACCGAAGGCAATCCCAAATGGGGGGCCATGGCCATGACCGAGTCCCAGGCTGGATCGGATACCAGCAATATCCGCACCTCGGCCACCCTGGATCCTGACACCAAAGAGTGGATACTCAACGGAGAAAAGATTTTCGTCACCAATGGCAGCCTGGCGGGACGTGAGAGTCCGGGCATCATTGTCGTATGGGCGACGCTTGATCGCAGCATCGGCCGGGCAGGCATGCGCCCCTTTGTGGTGGAATCAGGCACGCCCGGCATGACCGTCTCAAAGCTGGAAGAGAAATTGGGCATTCGCGCTAGCGACACGGCCACCCTCTATTTTGACGACTGCCGCATCCCGTACGACAACATCCTCGGCAGTCCTGATGTGGTCAAACCTGATGAACAGGGGGGGAAAGGTTTCAAAGGGGCGATGAAGACCTTCGATGCCTCTCGACCTTACGTGGCAGCCGGGGCCGTTGGTATTGCCAGAGCCGCCTTCGAGTTCACGCGCGACACCCTGGCTGCCCAAGGCATCACTATTCCAGAATCAGCACCATTGCACAAGCTTTCGGCCGTGCAGCGAGACCTGATGCAAATGGAGATGGATCTCAAAGCCGCCTGGTTGCTAACAATACGCTCCGCCGCCTTGCTCGACGCCGGAAAGCCAAACAATTTGGAAGCGTCCATGGGCAAAGTAAAGGCAGGCAAAGCGGTGAACGATATCACCCAAAAATGTGTCGAGCTTCTAGGGCCTCTGGGCTATAGCCATGAATTTCTTGTAGAGAAATGGATGCGAGATGCCAAGATCAACGACATCTTCGAAGGTACCGGCCAGATCAACACTCTTATCGTCGCCCGCCGGATTTTGGGATATACGAGGAAAGAATTAAAGTAACCACACGTACCACCCTGTCCATGCTGATGACCATGTGCACGACGCCAATATCGCCGCACGATGGACCACCACGAACCCCACCCAGGAGCACAACCCCACCATGTCTGACACCGATTCAAAAATCCGCAAAATGATGGCCGATATGCCAAATGCTTTTAATCCTGCAAAGGCAACGGGCGTCGATGCCCTCATCCAGTACAATCTCACCAGCGACGGTGGCAGTGGCAGCGTATGGAATTCTCGCATAGCCAATGGTGAAATCACCATCGAAGAGGGTGAAGCTGACAATCCTACCATGACTATCACCATGGACGCCGATGATTATGTCGAGATGATGTCCGGACGCCTCGACGCCATGCAGGCCTTTATGTCAGGTAAGATCAAGGTCACCGGTGATATTATGCTAGCCAGCCGTTTGATGAGCTTTTTTGGCTAAAATCGAATAATAATCGCATTGCAGTAGAAGCCGGCCAATGCTTCATGCTGGCTTCTGCTTTGGTGGGGTATGTCAAGGGCAGGGCTCGCCGAAATGAAGGACGAAGGCGAAGATATCGGACATATCGACAAAGCCATCGGCAACCAGATCGTAGGTGGGGTCAAAGGGTGCGCCGACGAATATCGAGTTTAAGATGACAGCACTGAACCACGCCCTTACCTCGATTCTTCGTCTTAACCATGAAGTGGTTTTGAACGATCCTTTGGCGCTTCCGACTACCGATGACGTGTAGTAAAATTCCTGGTACTCATGATTGCCCAACACACCCTTCCCCAACCATTCGTCTCGGTGATCACCGGCAGCACGGCCGGAATCGGCCGCGCCACGGCCCTGGCGTTGGCAACTGCCGGCAGTGATATCATCCTCAATAGTCGCCATGCCGGCCCGAAAGCTGACATCGCCCTTGCTGCTGTCGAGGCCCAGGGTGCAAACGCCATTTATCTCCCGGCCGATGTTTCAGATGCGAGCGCCATCCCTGGTTTCGTAGAGCAAGCCTGGACCTGGCAGGGTCGGGTGGACCTGTGGGTAAACAATGCGGGCGCCGATATCCTTAGTGGGGCGCATTGGAACCTTCCCTTTGAAAGCAAGCTTGAACGATTGCTACAGACCGATTTGCGCGGCACTGTATACTGCGGCCAACAGATCAACGAGCGCATGCAAACGCAGGGAAATGGCCATATCATCAACATTGGATGGGATCAGGCTGAAGTCGGGAGTGTCAGCAGCCAATCTGGGCAACTTTTCAGCTTGGTCAAGGGTGGGATCATGGCGTATACTCGCGCCTTAGCTCAAGCCGCCGCCCCCAATGTCCGTGTCAATTGCGTCGCTCCAGGCTGGATCGAGACCCGTTGGGGTGAAACCGTCAGCAGTGCATTTTATGAAAGCACTCGCCAACAGATCCCACTGCGACGCTGGGGAACACCTCAAGACATAGCCCATACCGTTATCTGGCTTGCTTCTCCAGCAGCCAGCTACCTTACAGGCCAAACCATCCGTGTCAATGGCGGCGCCGCCTCGTGACACGCCCAAAAGATCACCACTCTTTGAGAGACCAGTCTGACCATGTCTATCGAAACACTTGTCACTTCCCCAGCGAAAACCGTCATCATCGGTCCCAACCACCCCTTCGTTATCATTGGCGAACGTATTAATCCCACCGGACGCAAGAAGCTGGCCGCAGAAATGCGCGACGGCGATTTCAGCCGAGTACGCAAAGATGCCGTCGCCCAGATAGAAGCAGGCGCCCATATTTTGGACGTCAACGCCGGCCTCGGCGTGGCCAATCCCCATGAAGTTGAACCCGAAGTACTATCCGAAGCGATCAGAATCGTACAAGAGGTTGTCGATGTACCCATTTGCATCGATTCGTCAGTCGTGCCTGCGCTCAAGGCCGGGCTCGAAACCGCCTGGGGCAAACCCATCGTAAACTCAGTCACAGGGGAAGATGAGCGCCTCGAAGCGATTTTACCCCTGGTGGCCGAACATGGCGCTGTTGTCATTGCCATCTCCAACGATGAGAGTGGCATCTCCTATGATCCGAAAGTGCGTTTCGAGGTTGCCAAACGCATTGTCGAACGGGCAGTGTCGTATGGAATCCCAAGAGAAGATGTGATCATCGATCCTCTGGCCATGCCGGCCGGAGCGGTGGCAGATGCCGGCGCCCAGGTATTCGAGATCGTACGCCGGGTGCGCGAAGAGTTGGGCTGCAATACCACCTGCGGTGCTTCTAATATCTCGTTTGGCTTGCCCAATCGCGCCAGCGTCAACGCCCATTTCGTGAGTATGGCCATTGCCGCCGGGATGCCCTGCGCCATCACCAACCCTCTGGCGCAAGAGATCATGCAAGGTATTCGTGCCGGAGACATGCTCATGGGACATGACGAGAACTGCACGGCCTGGATCAAGATGCAGCGCCAGAAATCGCAGGAAACGCCAGCCGACACAGGCGAGAGCAAACCATCTCAGCGCCGTAGCAGACGTAGCCGCTCCGAACGAGTTAGCAGGTAGACGTGTTGCGTGATGGTTGTGCTAATGAACCACGCCTTTCTAGTAGGGGCCACGCAAGTTCCGAAAGGGCCAACACGATTTATGGTCAGTATTTTTCATGGCGGCCCCACCGCTTCGCCCGCAGACCGCCATTTCATTTAGACTATACGACCGATTCACAAACCTTTCCTGATTGGCCAACATGATACGTCAAAAACATGTGATAAGTTCCACTTCCATCTCGCTTTTCTGACTGTCACTTTGCTTGACAGACTGGCTAAGAAGAGATAAGATTAGAACCATTCTTTACTATACGAAAGGGGAGAATATGTCTACTAGCAATCTTTTTAGCGAAGTCAACGAACCGATTGATCCTGGAAAATCTACACATCCAGTAGCGGAGGTTCCACTTCAACTAACATCAGAAAGTAAGCTTTCCGCAGCGATGGCCCCCTATCAGGCGTATATGCGGGGTGAAGGACTATCCGAAAACACTATCAAGGCCTTTATGGGTGATGTACGGTTGCTCGACAGATACTTCAAACAAAGGGAATTGAATCCAGCGTTAGGAGAGATCGGGACAAAGGAACTCAACCACTTTTTGCACTGGCTGCGCTACGAACGCACGAACAAGAACGGTGACATCATCCCTTGCAGTCCAAAATCATATGCACGACGCGTCACCACCTTAAAGTCGTTTTTTGGTTGGTTGTATGCCGAAGAAGTGCTCAACGTAGATCCTGCGGCTCCTGTCATCCAGGAAAGTGTACGGGCGCCACTACCTCGCATCTTATTTGATGATGAAATAGATCGATTGACACGAATCTCCCGAGATCTGCTCTGGTCGCCCTCCAAACCGGATGCTCGCCCGTACCTGATCGTCGTCATGCTTATGCAAACCGCTCTCAAGAAAAGTGAAGTGGTAAATCTAGCATTGGAGGATGTTGACACTTCCAATCCTCGTGAACCAGTGCTGCTAGTGCGTTATGCAGACCCCAAATATGCGCATAAAGAACGTAAACTCTTTCTTGGGCCGGTGTTTCTACCTGTTTACAATCAATACTTGCGTGCTTATCAACCCAGCGAGCGTGTCTTCGAATGCACAGCCCGCAATCTCGAATATGTGTTGAGCGACACAGCAGCGCTGGCTGATATCAAAAATGGCCTCTCGTTTGAGACCATGCGCTGGACATCTGCTGTACGTTCTTATCGATTTGGCACCCCGCCTGAGGCACTGCGCAAAAAACTAGGTCTCAGTCCCATCACCTGGCGAGAGACATTCGAAAAAATAAAGACGTTGGCCAGTCCGGGCTTGTAAACATTTATCAGAACGGGTCATTGATCGCTCGACTGGTCGCTGCCCTTTGGAGATAGTCTAATCTGCTTCGCGCGCACCCAGGGGTAAGAAGAGCAGTTCGTAGGCTTTGTAGGCTTCGTTAGCAGATAGGTAATCACCGCCCCAGCCGCCGATTACATAAAGGTTTGGCCCGATGATTGTGGCGACGGCATTCCGCCAGGGGCCGCTGCGAGGCGAATCGAAAGTGGACCAGGCTTGTGCCATTAGATCAAATCGCTCGTGTAGATGAGGTTGTTCACCTTCGCCGCCACCGATAACGTAGATGTCGTTGCCTGAGACAGCAGCCGCCAGGCCTGCCCGTGGTTCGGCGAGTGCAGGCGCTTGTTGAGACCAGGTATCGGCTGCAGGATCGTATATCCACATTTCAGGCCGTTGTTGCTGCCCGTCGTGCCCGCCTACAATGTACATCTGTCCTCGCACCGGCGCCGAAGCAGCAAACGCTCTGGGCGCCGGCAAACGCCGACCCTCTTCCCATCTGTCAACCTCAGGGTCATAAATGAATAGAGTATCGGTAACGCTTGAACCATCCCAGCCCCCAGCCGCATAAATCCGACCATTTAATGAGACGATTGCCAGACCGCAACGCCGCTCCGGCAGGGGTGCAAGAGATTGCCAGGTTCCGGTTGCAGGATCAAAGCGATCGACCTGGCGAAGCGCTTCCTGTCTGGCACAGCCCCCCACAACATAAAGCTGCTCATCGAAAGCTGCCGCGCCCGCTGCTCGTGCTGCAATAGGGCGTGAGGGTAGCGTTTGCCAGACATCAAGAGTCGGGTCGAAAACCTCAAGTACGTCGCTATCACCGGCTGTAGTCTCACCCCCAACGATGTATAGCCGGCCATCGATGAGACCGGCAGCGGCTCTGGCGCGGGCCGTAGGCATGGAGGAGCGTTGCGTCCAGCGAGGCACTTCCTGGCGGGGTGGTAGTGTAATCGGCGGTATGCCCAAATCTGTTGTGAAATCGGACACGCTCGCAATCGACACGGAGGGCCCTGTCTGCGGCCAAAAAAGCACCAGCGCAAAGGCCGCCATAGCGATCACCAGCGCCACCGCCTGCCATGGACGGCTGGATACTACAAGGGGCTGCCACGTTGGTGGATCAGGGACCTGCTCTTCTTCGGGCCCTGTCTGCTCCATCCCCGGCACATCGATCCAGCCACGCCTCACAGCATCCATGGTCGCTTCGGTCCTGGACTGCACTCCCATCTTTTCGAAGATGTTACGCCCATGCACTTTGACGGTGTTGGGGCTAATGGTGAGACGAGCGGCGATCTCGTCGTTAATCAACCCTTCCGCCATCAGTGTAAGGATCTCATATTCTCGGCGAGTCAGTTTGATGTCATCTGCCATGTTAGGATTATACACGGCCACTCCCGAAAGCACGAAGGTGCAGCAAGCGCCGTACGGCGACTTTGCTTCAAGGCACAGCGCAACTTACAATGGCGCCAGCGTGTTGCGTATTGCGTGAGTCGCACTGTTTCTCTGAAATACATGAGGTACATATTCATCTGACTTCATGCTACCCGCGCAGACGTTCGCTCCTTTTGCCTTTTGAACTTTACATTCTCCCTTTTGCCTTTCACTCTTGACTTCCACCCCCAAGCGAATTCTAGCCATCAAACTGGCGGATCTTGGCGATGTGCTCAACATCACTCCGAGCTTGCGCGCCCTACGACACACATTCCCCGAGGCTCAGCTAGATGTACTGCTGAATCCTCACACAAGGGCTTTAGTAGAGCCCACAGGGCTGGCAGACGAGATCATCGCCTTCCCAAAAAGCCGCTATGAAGGGTTGGCCGCAGCATCACCAAAATCGTGGGGCCCCTTAATTCGCCACCTGCGGGCCCTGCGCAAACGAAAGTACGACACAGTTATCAATTTTCATCACCTGACTACGCCTCTGGGCCGCTTCAAACAGCGTCTGTTGATCCATGCCACCGGAGCCAGAACCACCGTAGGCTTGGACAACGGGCATGGGGGCTGGCTCACACATCAGGTACAGGATGATGGCTTTGGCGCGCGACAGGAAGTCGAGTACTGGTTGGCTCTGGCTCAACGACTGGGAGCGAGCAGTTCCGACATCTCCCTGGCTCTTCCGCTATCTCCGGCCGACCAGCAGGCTGCCGACCAACTGCTGGCCGATGTCGGATTGCGCGAGCAAGCTTTTGCGGTATTGCATCCTGGATCGGGGGGGTTTTCTGTGGCGCGCCGTTGGGATGCGCCCAAATTCGCCACAGTGGCAAGAGAGCTGCACGAGAAATTTGCACTCCCCTCCATTTTGGTTGGCAGCTCTGCGGATGGCGTTCAGGAGGTGCTCGAGGCGGGCTCACACAGTTTGATTGATTTAAGTGGCCGCACCAATCTTGGACAGCTAGCTGCATTACTGAGGCGCTGTAGTCTGTTTGTTGGCGCGGATAGTGGGGTCATGCATTTGGCGGCGGCGGCCCGTGCGCCCCTGGTCGCCATTTTCGGCCCCACCAATCACCTGGCCTGGGCGCCGTGGACGCCGTACAGCCCCTCCGAGGTCGTCCGCTTGGGCGTATCATGCTCACCCTGTGCTTATGTAAAGCATGCTGTGGCCTGGCGCCATGGCTGCCCTGAACGCGCCTGTTTGGCCGATCTGTCAGTCATGCAGGTCCTGGCTGCTTGCAAACGCCCCCTGGAGCCTTGTACATGAGTCATACAACAACTCACGATCCGTCTGTCGTTTTTGATCGGGCTGCATCCTACTATGACCGCACTCGAACAGAATCCCCCGAAATCGCAACCGCCCTCACGAACATGCTTATCGAGCAAGGTGCGTTGTCTGAGATGATGCGAGTTTTGGAGGTCGGCGTTGGCACGGGTCGGATCACCATCCCCCTGTTGCGTCGTGGAATTAACGTCATCGGGGTTGATATGAGCTTGCCCATGATGAGAGTGATGCGCGCTAAGCAGCCTGACGCAACCGTGGCTCAAGCCAATGCAACGCAGCTTCCCTTCAGGGCCGAGTCCGCCCATGCCGTGATCTTGTCGCACGTGCTGCATCTCATTGCCGGCTGGGAACGAGCTTTATATGAAGTGCAGCGCGTATTAAAACCAGGAGGCAAACTCCTTCATTGCTGGCAAGAGCATAATTCAGAGAGTGCCGGGCAGGTGATCATCAGCAAGTTTTTCGAGCTGGTGCGTGCCCATGGCGGCGGCACGGAACGACCTGGCGTGCGAGATCGGCAGACACTGATCGATTTCGGGCAAAGGCAGGGATGGCAGTCTCAGACAATCGAAGTTGCGATCTGGGCAAGCAAAGAGCCACTCTCGACGTTGGTGGAACGCTTTCGCCTGCGGCAATGGTCGTCAACCTGGCAGATAGCGGATGATGTATTTGCAAAGGCGCTCTTGGAATGGGAGCGCTGGCTAAAGGAGACCTATGGGAACGACGATCAGCCCCTGCCCCACGAACGGCGTATTATGCTCGACGTGGTGCTTCCACAACGGGCTTGACCAACCTCAGAATGCATTTCTGGATTTCCGATGAGTAATACGATAATTCCCGAGCCGGTGATGATACTAGGAGTCCCTGTCCATCCACTGACCTACGATCAGTTTCTGGATGTGGCCGGAGACTTTGTGCGCGAGGCGCAGCCTCGACAGATTTGTACGGCGAATCCCGAATTCGTGATGACGGCCAGACGAACACCGCAGTTCTTGGAGGTTTTACAGAAGGCTGATCTTGTATTACCTGACGGAGTTGGTTTGTTGTGGGCCGCTGAGCGCTTGGGCCGGCCACTACCGCAGCGAGTGACCGGGTCGGATGGAATCTACCATTTGTGCGAGCGGGCAGCACGGGAGGGGTGGCGACTCTTTTTACTGGGCGCCGGCCCCGGCATCGCAGATGCGACAGCCACCATTCTTTCAGGTCGCTATCCCCGGCTACAAATCGCAGGAACCTATGCCGGTTCACCCGCAGAGGATGAACTCGATATGATCACTAAACTCATCCATCGTGCTCGTCCCGACATCCTGCTCGTAGCTTACGGTGCCCCAAAACAAGATCTATGGATCAATAGACACAAAGTGGCGTTGGGCGTACCGGTCAGCATCGGCGTTGGCGGCGCTTTCGACCATGTATCCGGCGTCCGCCGTCGAGCCCCCACCTGGCTCATACGCCTGAACCTGGAGTGGCTATGGCGGCTGCTGACACAACCCTGGCGCTGGCGGCGGCAATTGGATTTGCCCAGATTTGTTTGGACGGTCTTACGTGAAGCTGAGGGATCCAAAAGTGAGTGATCTCTCAGCTTGGAAGGCCGATCCGAAGACGTGTACAATGCGTATACATATTCCATCCACATCTCTTTCAACATCTATTTGAACTATGACCAGAGATCTTACCCCAACCGCCTTTTTCGACCTCGGCGACTGCCAGTTCGCCGATCTCTTCGACGGACTTGAATTCGTCTGGCAAGCTATCGCACAGATCGATTCATATCTTAAAAATAAGATCGGCGGCGCCGGCCATCGAATTGAAGCTACGGTCATGGACGGGGCATTTATCGCAGAAGGGGATGTCGTCATTGGACCTGGAACCGTGATTGAGCCGGGCGCTTACATCGCCGGCCCGGCGTTTATCGGCGCCCATTGCCAGATCCGCCAGGGCGCATACATCCGTGGCAATGCCCTGATCGGCGATGGCTGTGTGGTTGGGCACAGTAGCGAGATAAAAAACGCCGTCCTGCTATCTGGCGCAGGCGCACCTCACTTCAATTATGTTGGCGATAGCATTCTCGGATGTGATGTGAATCTGGGCGCAGGGACCAAGCTCTCAAACCTCACTGTACTAAGCGCCAAAGACCCCAAGACCGGCAAACGCCCCACCATTCACCTGACGATTGACGGCCAGCTTTACGACACCGACCTCGCTAAATTCGGAGCCATCATTGGCGATAGTGCTCAAACCGGCTGCAACACTGTCCTAAACCCAGGCGTATTGCTTGGACCTCGAACCCTGGTCTATGCCAACACCTCCCTACCCAAAGGTTACTATCCATCTGACTCGATCATCAAACTACGCCAAACGATCGAGATCTCGGTTAGTCGCGTGGTCGGTTAGTCGCGTGGTCGGTTAGTCGCGTGGTCGGTTAGTCGCGTGGTCGCAGCGCCACCTTGTCACCCATTCACCTTGCCACCCCATCACCTTGTCACCATGCCTCCACCCATTACCCTTCGCCAGGTAAGTGCTGAATCACTGCCATTGTTGCAGGTGTTGTATGAGGAGAGCGATGGCTATTTTGTGGCGCATAGTGGATCGCCTGCGGCGCCTGACCAGGCGGCGATGGACTACAAGAATGTGCTGGATAGTGGCGATCGAGTGTTGTTAGGCATTTGGTGGGAGGCTAACACGTTGGTGGGGAGTTTCGATTTACGCTTCCATCATCCTGTATATGGCGTGGTTTGGTTTGGGGCGTTAACCCTCAGCGATCGGTCAACCGATCTGAGAGAGGATATCGAAGCCTGGTCGGTACGGATTCTAGAGGAATGGTTGCGCATTGGTACAGATATGACTGAGATCCGCACTGCCGTCTTGCTGAGCAACCGCGAGCGCGTTCGTTTCTGGACAGAGATGGCGTATCAACCCACACCCCAGGGTATCCGCCAGATGATCGGCGATCGCAGCCAGCGCTTTGCTGTCTATGTCAAACCGATTCGGCAAGGTTTGTTATGAGCGAACCCGCCACCATCAAAACATCATCGCCAACACCTTGGTCTGCATTGACCGGCCGCTGGGGTCTAGTTCTCACCCTTATCGGCATCCTGCTATTTGTTATTTGGTTTGGGAATCTAGCCGTCTCGTATCACAACGCTTGGTTCACACAGGGCTATGATCTTGGTAACGCCGACCAAGCCTTGTGGAATACAGCACAGGGTCGCCCGTTACAGTTCACCAATTGGCTGGGCAAGGATGACTGGTTTAAGGCGCCTTCACGGCTCGCCATGCACGTGGAGCCCATCTATATTCTGCTGGCGCCACTCTATTGGCTCTGGGATGATGTGCGAGCATTGCTTATCCTTCAGGTCGTCATCGTCGGTCTTGGCGCTTTACCTGCCTATCGCATGTCTCGCCGCATCCTTGCTAGCGAGATCGCCGGGGTCGTTTTTGCGGCGGTTTACTTGCTTAGCATCGGTATCCATTGGTTAGTGATCGATGATTTTCATGCTGTGTCACTTGCCGCACCTTTCCTTCTCGCCGCCTATGACTTCTTGGAGGAGCATCGTAACACGCCCTTTTTGATTTTCGCCATCCTGGCGATGATGACAAAAGAAAATGTACCGTTGGCCGTGGCAGGCATGGGCATGTGGGCCTGGTGGGCACAAAAACGCCGCAGGTTCGGATTGGCAGTGATCTCATTTTCGATGCTGTGGTTTATTTTGGCGGTTTTTGCAGTGATCCCCCTGTACAACAGAGGAGGAAGTTCACCCTACTTTGAATACTACAAAGACTTGCCGACAACAGAGATTTTCAGGATTGTATTCGAACGGTTCTTCGGTAGAACAGCGTGGCAATACTATTTCGATTATCTGCGCAATGTCGCTTTCCTGCCCTTGCTCAGCCCACTGGCGATGATCCCGGCCCTTCCCGATCTGGCTATCAACCTGCTCAGTGATAATCCGGCCATGCATCAGTTCGGGCGCCAATATGTTGCGGTGCTTGTCCCCATAAGCATCGCCGCCGCCATTCTCGGCTTGGCCAAGCTCTGGCGCTGGCTAGACGTTCGAGCAACGACATGGTCACGCTACCTGCGAAGCGCAACCTTGCTGATCCTCTTTGGATGTGCCTTGATTCCTACTAGGGAATTACGTGTCACACCATTTTGGGGAGATTACTGGAAAGTAGAGGTCACAGAACACAAGTTGAAATTGGGCGTTTTTGCGGATCTGATACCCGCTGAAGGCAGTTTATGCACGCCTGACAATCTCAACCCCCATTTTACTCACCGCCAGCAGATTCACATTCTCCCTTTCACGCTCGATTGTGACTACATCTTGCTCGATGTGTTATCGGCGCCCTTTTTAGGCCCAAACAGCGATGGTGCTCACGATACCTGGCGTGAATTGTTGCTGGAGCAAGGTAACTTTGGCGTTATTTCCGGCGATGATGGCATTATGCTGCTCAAGCGAAACGCACCACCAGGCCCATTGCCCGCCGATTTTTTCAGTTTTGCGCAGCCCGGTTCGGTTGAGCCAGAGGTCGAGCGACGTGGCATATTCGGGGAACAGATAGAATGGTTGGGCTACGATATCGAGCAACGCAACAGCCAACCGCCACTCGTTCACTTCTATTTCAAGACATTGGCCGACCTCGAGGATGATCATTTTCTGAGGCTGTACCTGATCCGGGAAGCGGGCACGATCCTCGCTGCCAGTGAACGGGTACAACCTACCCTGGTTTGGTATCCCACCAGCGCTTGGAGCCCAGACCAAGTGGTTGAGATCACAGCCGATACCATGGACTGGGAAGTGGACCTTGATCCGAATCAGGTCTATGCGCTCGCCCTGGGTTGGGATAACAATACCGATGCCTGGTCGACCGAGACGCGATTGCTTTACAACGATGGGGCAGATGCTGTGGCGCCCAGGCGGTTTCAGGATGATTCTTTGATCTATGTGACCTCGTTTGCAGGATCGGGTGAGACGCAGCTAGACAGGCGTCAAACAGCTTTAGCAGACGAGGCTTACCCTATCAATGCGCGCCTTGGTGACACCATACAGCTTGAAGGTTTTGCCGTTCATGCCCCAGATGAGTCTTCCTCCTTCCGGCCCGGCGATCAGATCAACTTGCGCTTATTCTGGTTGGCAGAACAGGACATCGCTCAAGATTATACGGTCCTCGTTCACTTACTGGACGACAGCGGCAATGTGGTCGCCCAAGGTGACGCCCCTCCCTTGGGCAATTCATGGCCGACGTCCCGTTGGCAGGCGGGCGACCGCATCAGTGATTTTCACATCATTGCCACAGAGCCCGATCTGCCCGAGGGTCAGTATTCTCTGGCCATTGGCCTGTACGACCCGATCAGTGTGATCAATCTGCCTGTGCAGGGCAATGGCGCAGATCCTGCCAGCAAGCGCATAACCCTCCCCCTCAGTCTCAAGTTCGAACGCTGATTCAATATATCGACATATGCTCTACGAAATGGATCATATCCCTGCCGTTTTCGTCCATCAACCTTGTGCCAGTCAAGGGATCGTACAAGCCGATAGCTAGGCGATAGAAGCCGGGCTCCATCTCCTCGGGCAAAGCTATGTTGGCGATATCCTCGAGGTACTCACCTTGTATCCAGCTTGTGGTCGGATAGGCTCCGTCCCCGGGCGCCGCGTCTTGCTGGGCGACAATAGAGCCATCCTCCGCCAACAGATGCACAAATCGAGTATAGCTGGTATCTGATTCAGCAAGCGCTTGCCAGTATAATTTGATAGCCAAGTTACTGGCAGCCTCTACCTCCATCGGCAGATCATAGCCCAAGAACCGGATGGTCTCGCCGAAATCCACCTGTTGTCTCTGTGTTGGCTGGGATGGCGAGAAGGTGTGATCTCGTCCCACTACAGTGATCTCGCCCAGATCCAACAAGGTAGCCGCATCCGAATCTGGTGTGGCGCCGGAGGGAACGGCCAGTAGTTGCAGTCCATACCTGCCATCGGGAACCCCCACCGGCAACAGGGCGTCCCAAACTTCCCGAACCCATTCTCCATCTCGCCATGTTGTGTGCGTATCGGTGGTTCTAGCAGCGTAACCTCGTGTACGCCGCCAGCGTTCACCTTCATGCTCAAGTTGTAGATACAGCTTTGGTAGATCTTCAGTCTCTCTACCCACCTGCCATAATAGTGTGATCGGGATGATGTCCCCCTCCGGTGCGCTGTCCACTGGGCCCCAATCGTATCCCAATAGGTAGGTCGGACCAAGTTGAGCGTTGACGAGCCAATGGGCTATATATCGATCGTCGCTAGGATCTGGTACGGCGGTAGGGGGCAGAACCTGCAGTTGCGCGAGGGCGACGCGATCCCCTAACGCCGATCCATGAACCGTCATTGAACGATTCTGCCCAGGAGAAAACAGACCTACCTCTAGTGTGTACTCACCCGCTGGCGTGCCGGGAGGGATCAACAGGTGTTGCACATCACGCGTCACTTGATCAAGGGGCCATTGATCAATGGGGCGATAACCATCAACAGGCACGTTAACGGCTTTATTAAAAAGCTTACCGTCATGATTTCGCAGACCAACGTAAACCTGATAGTCGGACTGCTCAGGGGGCGCTAGGAGCTGCCAATAGAGGGCGATGGCAGCGCTATCGCCACTTTCTATGGTCGGGGTTTGTACATCATAACCCAAAAGTTTGACGTTTTCATCAAACACAAAATCGGTTCCGTTTTCTACATCTGCTAGCTGCCCCGCTGTTACAACCGGGCCGGGATAGATCATGGCATAATCCAATCCCTGTTGATGCACCTGATGGCTGGGTTTTTGGTGCTCAAAATAGCGTAATGTCTCGGATGGGATGTCTCGCTGCAGTTGGTTGATGTAGATCAACACGTAACTGCTTTCGAGCCACCAGGGGCCGGTCACACTATCATAGCGTGACATATTTATGCCGGGGCCCACGTAATAGGGTTCGAAGCTGTCAAGATACCAGGTTGTGATCAGATTTTCAGCGGAGCCGGGCTGCTCATTCAACCAATTGGCCGCAGTATCAAGATACTCACCGTTACCCACCATGAGCACATCCTGAGCGCTATCAGCACCCCCCAGCAATGGATTGAAATAAGCTACATAGTAAGGTGTTATTGGTATGACAACCAGCAGTTGCGCAACGATTATCAGGACGATCAGGGTGAGGTAACCCCAGCGCTTTACCCGGGGGCGCGGCGCCGACAGCCATAGAACCATCGCCATGAATCCTGACGCCGCCAGAAAAGCTAATCCCGGCAGCAGTGGGACAATATAGCGATCGATTTTGGTTTTGCTCAAGGATAAGGCGATCAATACAACCAGGCAGTTTAGCAGAATCGCCCACAAGTGCAGACGTCCACGCACGAATGTGCGAACTCCCGGTATCAGCAAAACGATGACGCCCAGCACTGCGCCCACGGAAAGCAGCGGCGACAATCGATACGCTATCACGACGGGAAAGAAAGCTGCATTGGGGGCGTCTGTTGTCTCTCCCAGGAAAAACTGATCGTGTCCGCCGAGCTGGAACCGCAGATCGAAAACGAATCTTCTCCATGTGCCAATGGCGTCTCCCCACAGAGCCGGCCAGAGTGCAAACACGACCAGGATTACGATGGCGCCCCATAACAGTGCCTCACGAAACAAGCGGCTCCACTTGGCAGGTTTGCTGTCATATCGCAAGGTCACCCAAAAGGCCCACAGGATCATTGCCGGTAAACTCAATAACACCGACACTTTGCTGAGCAGGGCCAGGGCAAAGAAGATAGCAGATAGTACCAGCCACTTTCGGGTCTTCGTTGAGATCGATTGGCCATTGACAGAAGATTGATGCGAGCGAAGATGGAGCAGATAAGCAAAGAAAGCGATCCAGAAAAAGTTGGTTTGATTCGCATCCGTCGTGATAAAACGCTGGTAGGCTAAGAAATAGGGTTCGAATAAGAGGATGAGGGCTGCCAGGAATGCGACCTTGAGGCCAAACAGTTTGCGCCCCAGCAAGAAAATGATAACCGTCGACAGTGCAGTTACAAGGGCGAATACATAGCGGGCGGCGACAAATAGTTGCAGCGAAGTAAAAGTTTCGAGAAGCTGATCGGCCTGCCAGGCACTCGGCCCCCAAGGTGATAGACCCTGCACAAGATAGCGCAAACTGATCCCCAATCCCACAAACCACATATTGGTGACACCCGGGTGGTGTCTTAGGTAGGTGTCAGATAGACCACCTGACGCCAAAGCATGGTAAAATGCGATACCCCGTCGCATCCAATGTCCCTCGTCTACATTGATGGGCACCTCTATTCGCCACAGGCGCAGGCCGAGCGCAACCAATAACAAGAACAGGGCGATCCAGAAGGCGGGGGATTTAAGCCATTGTTTGTGGAACATTGAATGATCATACACCCAATCCAAAAAGTGCCAAAATCTCATCGCCTTGCAATTATAAAACGAAATCATACGCTGCCAATCATCGTGTTAGCGGTGCTTTTGGTATTCAGTTCAGCTCGGGTAACCGCGGACACGCCACCCCATGAAAGTGCCACCGACGTAGCTCCGGCACTCTATCTGCCACTCACTGCTGTTCAGGCACAGACTCATGGAGCACCTCGACCGCTGATCGTCGCCTTCGTGCCCGATGGTCTGGCAGGGAACGATGTCGATGAAGCAATAGCAATCCAGAATACCGGCGCTAACCTCTTGAATCTGGCTGGCTGGCATATCAGTGATGGCGAGAGCACCCTGACGCTGCCCGAGTTAATGCTAGCGGCTGGGGAGATCGTCTGGTGCACGAGAGAGGCCGTCGCCTTCGAACAGCAGTGGGGATTCCTGCCCGATTGCGAATATGAATCTGACAGCGATCCCAGCGTCCCCAATGCAGTAGGAGGTGTGCCGCGGCTGAGTAACACGGGTGACGAGATCGTCCTGTTGTTGCCTGGCGGTTCGGAGATCGATAGTGTTGTCTATGGCAGTGGTGAGGGTGATCAGAACGGCTGGCAGGGTTCCGCACTTAGTTATTACCAGCGCAATACGCGTTTTGCCAAATCAGGCCAGATGTTTTACAGATTGTTCGATCCCGTCTCGTTGCTACCTTGGCCTGATACCGATACTGCCAGCGACTGGGCGCAAGGAAATACCGATCCAGAACATGGGCGCAGAGCAGCTTATCCCGGATGGGATCTTTACACCTTTAGCCAACCTGCCCATGTGGTCTGGTCAAATCCCCCGGCCATCGAAGTCCTGGTTACGCCGGATAACAGTTACGAGGCTGTGCGCACGCTCTTTGCCAGCGCCCGTCGCTCTGTTCTGATCGAAACCTATGAGTTCGAACACCCCGGCCTGGTGGCCCTGCTGGTCGAGCGAGCGCAGGCGGGCGTAGACATCCGTATGCTGCTTGAGGGAGCACCGGCGGGCGGTCTCAGCGATGAGACACGCTGGGCGGCGCAGCAGATCAGCCAGGCGGGCGGACAGGTCCATTTTATGGTCAATGATGTCGAAGATGCCCACGATCGCTACCCTTACCAGCACGCCAAGTTCGCCATTGTCGACGACAAGAGACTGCTGATTAGCTCGGAGAACTTTACCACCACCAGTTTCCCACCCGACGCCGCTGATGGCGAGACGCTGGGCAGGCGGGGATACGCCTTCATTGTACAGGATGACGCACTCGTCACCCGTGCCCGAGCCCTGTTTGAAAGCGATGATGACCTCGCCCATCTCGACATCTTCCCCTGGCAAGCCGGCCATGAAAAGTATGGCGCGCCCCCACCAGGTTACACGCCGCCCATTTTTGAAAACGCGAGTGGTTACGTCGTCAGGCGGCCGATCCCCCTACACGCCCACGATGCCGCCGAGGCCTACCTGCTGACCTCACCCGAAAGCAGTCTCACGCCCGGCCCTCTGTTGGATCTCTTGCACCAGACCCAGGCAGGGGATATTATCTACACCCAACAGTTATATGAACATCCCTATTGGGGGGCAGGTGATAGTAATGCCATCGACGATCCTAATCCCAGATTGGAGGCCCTGATCAACGCGGCCAGGCGGGGAGCGACTGTCCGCATTCTTTTAGATAGCTTTTTCGACTATCCTGGCAGCACACGAAGCAATGCCGAAACCGTTGCTTATGTCAACTCTGTAGCCAGTGTAGAGGGTTTGGATTTACAGGCGAGGGTGGGAAATCCCACGCGGTTAGGAATCCACGCCAAGCTACATTTGTTTTCTATTGGCGAAACCAGGTGGAGCGTGATAGGTTCGATCAATGGCAGTGAGGTAAGTAATAAACTCAACCGAGAGATCGCCCTGGCGGTCCGTTCTACATCAATTTTCGACTATTTAACCCAGGTATTTGAGGATGATTGGAAAACGGTAGAAACAGTGAACGTTATTCGATAGCAGTTCGCAATCCGTCATTCGCAATTCACCATTTCACCAAGCACTCTACTCTCATACCAGGTAACAATGATGAATTGGTTTAGTGAACCCACCCATTGGTCGTACGAAGATACAACGCTCTCCGTCACCACCGATCCCAAAACCGATTTCTGGCGCAAGACCCACTATGGCTTCATCCGTGATAACGGCCATTTCGTGTATGAGGCTGTCACAACTGATTTTGAGGCGAAGGTAAAAGTGGTAGGGCGCTACCAGGCAATGTATGATCAGGCAGGCTTGATGCTGCGTGCAGATAAATTCAACTGGCTCAAATGCGGCATCGAATACGTTGATGGAGTACAGCTTGCCAGTGCCGTGGTGACGAGAGACTTCTCTGATTGGTCGGTGACAGCCCTGGCTGATACCCCTGAGGCGTGTTGGTTTAAGTTGACCCGCACGGGCGATACCGTCGAGGTGCATTATTCGTTGGATGGCGAGAACTATCAACTCCTGAGGCTGGCCCACTTGCCCCTGCCGGCGAGCGTGCAGATCGGCCCGATGTGTGCATCGCCCGATGGCGATGGATTCACGGTAGAATTTGAGGATTTCTCGATTCTTCCGCTCGATTTAGATAGCTGACATGCGCAGCGATCAAGCCATGCTCGATCTTATCTTAAACTATGCGAATCAGGATGATAATGTCCGAGCCGTTGTCATGAATGGCTCTCGGGTGAATCCAAATATCGAAAAGGATCTGTTCCAAGACTTTGACATTGTTTATCTCGTCCGGGATGTTGAGCCATTGAGACAGAATGCAGATCTCGTGAGCTATTTTGGTGAAATCATGATTTTGCAAACACCGGAGGACATGGTATCGCCATCACCCGTAAAAAGGAATCAGTACGTATATTTGATGCAGTTCCTAGACGGAAACAGAATTGACTTGAGTATAGTCCATGTAACCAGCGCTAAAGTACGCTTGGCGGACAGCCTATCAGTTGTACTCTTGGACAAAGATGGTAGTGTTCCAACCTTGCCTCCACCCAGCGACCGTGATTATCTCCCTAAAAAACCGTCTGCCAAAGCATTCGCAGATTGCTGCAATGAATTTTGGTGGGTCAATCCCTACGTAGCGAAGGGTTTGTGGAGAGATGAACTGACTTATGCCACGCATATGATGAACGCCATTCTACGCAAAGAAATGATGCAAATGCTGACATGGTATTTTGGCGTCGGCACCGACTTTCAGAACTCCCCGGGAACACGCGGGAAATACATCAAGCATGGCATTGACCCCGAGCTTTGGGTTCTTGTCGAGCAGACCTATGCCGATGCACATACAGATCATATCTGGGACGCGCTCTTCGTGATGGGTGAGTTATTTCGTCGACTTGCTCATACCGTGGCAGAGCATTTCCAGTTCAAGTATGTGGAACAAGAGGACAGGAACGTGACCGAATATTTATACCGTATCAGGCAACTTCCAAAAGATGCAGAGACTCTGTAGAAAGAGATCGATTTTTACAGATCCTTTTCATCTCTGCCCAGCCGATATCAGGAGAGAATCTCATGAACTCAGATGAGACTGTACGTCAGCAGGTGCGCTTTTTGTTGGAGGGAGGAGGCGCGCATATGTCACTGGATCAGGCTGTCGCCGATTTCCCAGTCGATCACATAAACACACGACCGGCCAACGTATCTTACAGCTTTTGGCATTTACTCGAACACATTCGCATCGCCCAGTGGGACATCCTCGACTTCTGCCGGAACGCCGATTACCAGCACATGCAATGGCCCGATGCATATTGGCCCGCTCCTGACACCGTTGCAGATGCACAACAATGGCAAGCGACAGTGGACGGCATCCGCCATGATCTGGCCGAGATGGTCGCACTGGTGGCATATCCCAACACAGATCTATATATGGATCTGCCACACGCCCCTGGCTATAACATTCTGCGCGAAGCACTGCTAATCGCCGACCACAACGCCTATCATATCGGCGAGTTTGCCATTCTGCGACAAGTGCTGGGGATTTGGCCTGGTGTCTGAGTGAGAGCCGGGGGTTGGGGGTTGGGGGTTGGGGGTTGGGAGGTCGGGTTGGTGCAATTGTTGGAGGCTCTTTGGGACTTTGCGTGGCTCCTCTTAAAAAGGCGTGTTTCGTCAACAAAAACATCACGAAACACGCAATACGCAACACGTTTTCTCTAGGACCACACGAAATCCTGTTGAACCTTGTTGGATTACATCCATCGCTCCGTCTTGCCACTGGCGATTATCGCCTCGATGACGCGCATGTTGGCGACGGCGTCCTCGATGGGCGTGGGAACGGGGGTGTCGTTGAGAATGGCCTGTGAGAACAAGTCGCCCTGGATCGTGTATTGATCGACCACATCCAGCAGAATCTCTTCGATGTCCTCACCTCGTTGTATCCAAACACGGCAGGGCCGATCCGGTGGGGCATTCGCTGGGATCTCGATCTCGATTCGACCTGATATGCCGAAAATATTGACCCGCTGATAACTCGCCAGTTGTGTACTGATGGTAAAGGTTGCGCTGCCGGCGCCAAAGTCCATCAGGGCAGATACCAGGCGATCGGTCTTGAAATTAGGATCGTAGTCCAGCAAACCAAGCACACGCTGCGGCTCGGCATCGAACAAGAAACGGGCAAAGGAGATGGCGTAGCAACCGATATCCATCAAGCCGCCGCCACCGATATCAGCGATGTTTCGCACATTGTTGGGGTCAGCATTGAAATATGAGAAAAAGGTCTGTATCGTACGCAGTTCGCCGATCTGTCCTTCATCGACAAATCGTTTGGCGAGCTGCCATTGGGGATGGCGCCGGTACATAAACGCTTCCATGACCTTGAGATCAGGATGTTGTTTGGCTGCATCAACCAGAAGCTGGCCTTCCTCTGCTGTCAGGGCGATCGGTTTTTCGCACAGCACATGTTTGCCCGCCTCAAGCGCCCGTATCGACCAGGGCACATGCAGGTGATTGGGCAGAGGGTTGTAGACCGCGTCGATATCAGGATCGGCTAAAAGATCTTCATAAGAACCATATGATTTGGGGATACCCAGGTTATCGGCAGCCTGGCGAGCACTGTCCAAATCGCGCGATGCGATTGCGACGACATCGCAGAACTCACCCTTCTGCATGGCAGGGATGACCTTTGCTGTACCGATGTTGGCGGTGCTGATAATTCCCCAGCGAACCTTACTCATGTTTGCACTCCCTTGTGAGATGATGGCAACGAAAGAAAACTGACACTCTATCTTACCACTATCATACTGTCACTCGCACGTGGCGCCAATCTCGCCCCTTGGAAGATGTGTTGCCATAACTTGTCATCCCCTGCGTTCTCCAGCCTACATACAGACTACGAAGCTCTGTTAGACTGGTGGCATGATTTCGCGTCTCTATCCCCTGGCAATCCTCCTGGTCACCTCCCTGATCCTGGTGGCGTGCGGCAGTGACAGCGCACCCACACCCCTCCCGCAATCTAGCACAACAAGCGCAGTAGTGCCAACAAAACCTCGCCCCGAAGGCAGCAACCCCAGAATTGTAGATGACAACTCCTACTACATCAATTTCCTGGTGAGCAGGGACGGAATTCTTCCTATCTACGAACCTGTTTTCGTAACAGCTGCGGAATCACCCTTCCACGACGATGAACTTGTAATCGCCGTCAGCATCAATGGCGAGTCAAAGGCATATCCGATCTCGGTTTTACGTGGACGGGAGATGGTCAACGACGAACTAGCGGGAACACCGATCCTCGTCACCTGGTGACCGATTTGCTACACTGGTCTCGTGCACGACCGAACGATTGATGGAAAGACAGAGGTCTTCGGCAATGCCGGTGGCCTGTTTATGAATGCCATGACCTGGTGGGATCATGGCACGAATTCTATCTGGTCGCAGCCCTGGGGTCGGGCTATCCAAGGAGAACTCAAGGGCATTGAGTTGTTCCTGCTGCCATCGCAACTGACAACCTGGGGCCAGTGGAAAGAAGAGCATCCCGAATCTTTGGCGATGACCAATGGCATCGGTGGCTTTGGACCGCTCTTTCGACCCGATTTCAAACAGAATTTCGTGATTGGGTTGGTTATCGAAGGCAAAGCCAAAGCCTACGGGTTCCCCTATGTATTGCAGGCAGGGGTGATCAACGACATGCTCGATGATCTACCGGTTTTAGTGTGGGCTGAGGAAGAAAACTACCACGCTTATCTCAGGCAAGTGGGCAATCAAGTTTTGACTTTTAGCTGGGATGGTGTAAATCTGGTCGATGAGGAAACTGGGTCTATTTGGGATGTAACGAGAGGGCTAGCATTGTCCGGCGAACTTGCGGGCCAGGTACTACAGCAGGTTCCCAGTCTCAGTTCATACGATTGGGCTTGGTTGGACTTCTATCCGGAGTCGACAGTCTGCGATCCAGAGTAGCACGATATATTGTAGGCGCCCCTGGTCGTCAATGCTCGCAGAGCGGGAGGTCGTCTATATACCTGATTTCACGCTAGCCGCGAGAACGAAGTCTTCTACTGCGCCCCTTGGATGTTGAGTCACCAATAAGACATAACTAAGCGAGAACCTATTATGGGCAAAAATGGATTACTGACCTACCTGACGATGTGAAACGTTATACAGCCAAACGGCTGCAAGCCTTTCTCAACCAGATATGGCGCGGGAAGACCACGAAGGCGGAAGCAGAATAAGAATGTGATGGCTGTTACCTGACGTTCCGTCTGAGAAAGATAAGGAATGACTCGAGAGGGCCACTCTTTTCAGGTGGCTGTTGTGGGGACACTCCTTGATCGTCGAACACGACAAACTTGGTACATGACATGACTTTGTCGCATTTAGATACATGATCTTGTCTTGTAACTGGCAAAACCCCAACCACACGACCGGGATATGCTTGAGCGGCAATATCACTACCCATTATAATACTGTTCGGATACGTTTGCTCCAAACTGGATAGTGGATAGCGCATCCACCCCTTGAGGAGTGGGTCGACTAACGGTCCTAATGTATTCGATATCGTTATCCCGTCTTACCACAGTTTTTTTGACGCGTACGGCGGTAGCAAGCATCCCACATGGTTCAACGGTCACGACATCGTCATCGACTAGAAATTGGATCGAAAGCGGGGTGGTGTTGAGAATCCAGGAGACGTTCATTTGGCGATTCGTTTCCCTTAAATCCTGTCCTGGTAAATTCGATATTTTGCTTTCGGGCACTTTCAATACAAATCGTGGTACCCTGCTGAATTGTACCGTCAATTGATTGCTCAATCAAGACACGATCTCCATTAGCTAAGAAACAGATTGCATTTTATCTTAAGTCAATGTGGCAGTGATGTGAGTGCGTGCCTTTACTTCTTCTTTGACGTACCCCCGAAATGAGGCTCTTACGCATTTTGTGTGGTGGCCAGGCATAGTGTAACTCTCTGAACATGCTCAAGTTTCCGATATATGAGCGTGCCAGTCTCATTCAGTCAAACTCTTGTGTCTAAATTAGGTCGACACCACATAATATGCGCAAGAACCCGAAATGAGGACCAGTCAGAGTGAGAGGATATCAACTGATACATGGGCTTTTTGAGTGCTTGGCATGGCCCCGCAAAGGACATGGCTAGCAACGAACCCACGAGTGGGTAAGCAATCTAGCCAACTGTGAGGGCGGAAGCAATCAATTCGTGCATCCAATCTTCAGCGATAAGCTGAACCTCTGTAGGTCGTCAAATGAGTTGGGACACTTTGTGGTCGATAAATAGTGAAGATATTCGCTAGCAGGCTGTCGGAAAAGTACAGGGAACCGGTTCCATAATCGCGAATAGCCTAATTTCTAGCCTCAGAATCGCCGGAAGTGAGGGTGTTTTGGAAGCTGCAGCGACTTTTCCGACAAACTGCTAGATAGTATTCAACGATAGAGAATGACGATTCCGGCAGGGGGCCATGGTCATCGTTTCGGCCACTAGCATCAAGTAGGGGTCTGTGTCAGGAAGTGCTGGCGTTGGGGCTGAGAGCGTTTCTGAGCGGGCCTGGCGGGGAGGTCAACCCGGTCGAGGACATACTCGAAGAGATCCCTGGGCTTTTGACCGAAGAAACGCAGTGCAGCAGTAGAGCCATCGCAGCGCTTGATGAAATAGTTGTGAGTGACGGTCAAGGAGGCAGCCAGTTTGCGGTTGCTGAGACGATGCAGGCTGTGGTGTCGAAGGGCCAACTGACCATTACGGCCCTCCACACAAGAACTGGAGCGTTGGAACAACTGAGCACACTCCAGGGCGACATCCTCGATGATGCGACATTCGTCCTGGGTCAGGTGGGAGAAAGGGCCATCTCTGGCGTGGAGGAGGGCTCGTAGTTGGTCTGATAGTTGCTGGAGGTGGTGTCTTTGCTCTGCTGTTGCCGCCTTATCTGCAACGAGTTTAAGGTAGATAGCTGGCAGGAGTAGGTGGTAGACGGCTTCTTCCAGTTCCGGCGCCAGGGAGAGGGCTTCAATGTTGGCCGAGACAGTTAGCCAGAAGAAGGTGACAGTGGCAACCATGTCAGTGACGACTCGTTTGGCCTTGGCGATCTTCTTGAGACAGCGCTCGGACAAACTGGTCTCCGCAGCCACGGCTTCAATGTCAGCAAAGCATTGGTACAGCGAAGAAGCCACTGTTTCAGCGCTTCTTGCTGCACCGGTTTCCAGGTCATAGGGATGATAGGACACGCTGATCTCTTGTATGGCTTGCCGGGCTCGTTCCTGATGCTCGCTGACTTGCTTCAATACTTGTCGGGCTTCATGCTCCTGCTCCTAAGCGTGCTCGCTCCGCTTGTCGAAGTCAGGGGCACGGCCGGGACCATGTCGGCGGCTGTAGTAGCTCTCTTTCTGGGCTTGCTGACGGCTGACTTCTTGGCCTGACGCCGTCATCGCCTTCTCGGCCTGACGCTTTCGACTGGACAAGGCGCCACTGCTGGCCTTGCTCAATTCATATTGCACATGAAACTGATCAGGAGAATGGTGGATACCCAGGTCTTCCTTCACATGTCGCAAGAGACCACGACCTTCATCGCTGGTGGACTGGATGATCTCAATTGGTAGACTTGATGTCGCTGCTGCCATGGCTTCAGTCCATGTCTTTCCCTTGCGGTCATCGGCATACTTCTCCAGGAGGAGAAAGTTGGAGACCGGCTCAATCGCCACCAGACATACCTGCGGATGAAAGGTCTCGTCTTGACAGACTGTGATCTGCTTTGCTGACATTCCCTCAGCCAGACGGGCCTGTTCTTCTTCACCAAAGGCAATCACTGCCTCTTCCATCGTCACCGACACCTTATGTTGGGCTCCGTAGGAAGCAGCTACAAAGACAGATTACTCCGTCAACTCCAGAAACAGACAAACCATTCGCACACCACAAGGTCCCATCAGCGTTATCACAAAATGTGCTGCCAGTACCAGACGATGCAGAAACGCCACACCCGTCGGAGATTCCAGAAAGGCCACCAGAGCCGGATCCGCATCGATCTGCTCCTTTCGTTTGAGCCAATGCTGCAACGTAGAACGCGGTATGGCAAGCTCTTCCGCTACCTGCCGTTGACTGGGTATCTGCTCCATCCGTTTCTCAAACTCAGCCTGTTTCTCCGCGCTTTCCTGCCTGTTCCATCGCTTCTTGCCTGACTCGCTGTTTGTCCTCAGCGCTCTTCCTCAATCCGTAGAATTGGGGTTCATTCTGCCTGAATTGGTTGAGCTTGTCTACTTCACATGTGCTACTTATGGCCGAAATGATGACCAACGCCACAGCGAACATGGTGACGGCTACGTTTACCCCGGTACCGGTTGTGGTCACCAACACACCCACACCCAGTAATCCCGCCACTGCCGAGTACCTCGTGGCCGTGGCCACGGCCAGGGCTGCGACGACGGGCACCCCCCCGCCCCCGGCCGGCCCCATCCTTACAGCCACGCCTACCGAGACAGCCACGCTTGCACCCACAAACACGACCAAACCAACGAACACACCCAAGCCCAAACCGACCAAAAAACCTACAATAACGCCAACACCTGTATTTGTCTTTGTACGTGATATAAAACCGACGCCCGACGCCACGGCAACACCGCGCTTTCCCCCTGTTCTAGTTGGTAAAATCCTGTTTAAGTCAACTATGTTAGGAGAACAGAATCACCGGCCAGGCCACTATGCCATCAATCCTGGTGGCGGCGGCCTGGCTCGTCTGAGCGCAAGCTGGCCCTACAACCGTGCTGTAGCCCGAGATGCGTTCTCCTCCAGTCAGGACTATGAGGCACTCGCTCTTCGGAAAGCCGGGTCCGGCCAACATGGCCGCATTCAGATAGTCTACTACGATCACGTAAATAACGTGGCGCGCCAAACCACATTCTTCGGCGCCGGCATAGCCTGGGCCCCCACCTGGTCACCAACCTCCAATCACATCGCCTTCGTCTCCAGCGAGAGTGGCAATGACGAGATCTGGGTGGTCGAGAAGGACAACCCTCCCGCCAGACAGCTCACGTCCAACGACTGGGAATGGGATCATCATCCCAGTTGGTCGCCGGATGGCAGCCAGATCGTGTTCGCATCCAACCGCGGCGGCAGGCGACAGCTGTGGATCATGAACGCAGACGGCAGCAATCAACGGCCACTGACCGATCCCGCTTACGAGGCTTGGGAGCCGATTTGGGTGAAGTATCGGGATTCTTGACGGCGGACGGCAGACGGCGGACGGCGGTCTTCTGGCAACGGTCAGCGGTCTTTGGTCGGCGGTCGGCAGTCAGCGGTCGGCGGTCGGCGGTCATCAGTCGGCGGACGGCGGTCTTCTGGCAACGGTCAGCGGTCTTTGGTCGGCGAGCAGCAGTTCTCAGTCGGCAGTCAGATTTTGACCCGTCCGACCTCCGACTTGCTCCCTGCCCGCTGGCACGAACCTCAATTGACATGTTCGTTTCCTGAGATATAATTGGATTGTGGCAGGCCTGATCTGGGCCTGAGCGATAGAATAGGAGTAAATCTGATGCTGACACAATATATACAACGCGCCATGACAAAGGCCCATTACGAGTTATTGGATGATGGCACTTTCTATGCCGAAATTTCCGGCATTCAGGGTGTGTATGCCAATTCAGAAACATTGGAAACATGTCGAGAGCAACTACAGGAGGTTCTAGAAGATTGGATCATACTTGGTTTTCACCTGGGACATTTCTTGCCTGTCATTGATGGCATAGATCTAAACATTGCTCTGGAGCCAGCCTGATGCCACCTTTTGGTCCCATAAAACGACGCAAACTAATACAAACGCTTCGTAGGTTGGGATTTGAGGGACCCTATTCAGGAGGACGGCATCAGTACATGGTGAAAGATGAACTCAAACTCTTCATCCCCAATCCCCACCAAGGTGAAATAAGCAATGCCTTGCTTATACGAATTCTCCGCCAAGCTGACATTGACAGGGATGAATGGGAACAGAGCAAATAGGCGCTTTCTCAATTATTATGTATTAGGCAAGCACATGTTGCACTTCGACTGAGGAACGAACTTCCCCAGTATCA
>JAAENG010000343.1 GCA_024224665.1 Chloroflexota bacterium
ACGGTCGCGCTGGTGGCTACCAATTATCCTGACTGGAACACGCATCACTATTTCGTGATCGAGCCCGAGGCGGGTTCGGGAGAAGGTTGGAGCTACACCCATGTCGATCCAGCGAGCTTCACTTTCAAAATCGGAGATCGCGTCCGCAGGGGCCAACTACTTGGCGAGGTGGTGGATTTCTCATTGGGCGAGAAGGATGGGATTGATCATCTCCACTTGAACTACGTGTCATTTAGAAAGCAACCAGATGGCAAATATGAGCTGACGAGCCTGTACGACCCACTCTCTCGATTCAAGTTTTCTGACAAATTCAAGCCCACCGTCCATACGCCCTTTCACTTCGTGAGAAACGGCACATTCGAACCATTTGCGCCCGTAGACGGCCTGCCCGAAGTTTCTGGCAAGGTCGACATCTTGGCCGCGATCTCAGACTGTGCCTACGAGAAACACATCGCCAATTGGATGACACCTGTTGTCACTTTGGAAATCAGCGGCGCCGAAATCGAGCCCTTG
>JAAENG010000344.1 GCA_024224665.1 Chloroflexota bacterium
CCGGCGGACCTGGCAAGAAAACATTACCGAAATAAATAATTAACCTTCATAAGCGCCTTCACCGAACCAAGCACTTCTTGAGGAGAAAGAGCATGGAGAACGAAATATCCCGGTCAGATGAAGCCCTGAGACAGGTGTTCAAAATCTTCAATCGGTTTATATTGCTTGTCTTCCGGCTGGGACTGGGCAAATATGGTAACCAGCCTGAGACCAGTCAGGTAATGGTGTTAGTGCACACCGGACGCAAAAGCGGTCTACAACGTCGCACACCCATCAATTATGCCATCGTAGATAACGAGGTCTACTGTACGGCAGCCTTTGGCCACAGGGCCGATTGGTATCGCAATATCATGGCCAATCCAGAAGTCGAACTTTGGCTGAATGATAGCTGGTGGGCCGGTGTTGCAGAAGAAGTCCCGCAGGATGATCCTCGTCACAATGAGATCATGCGAGAGGTGCTTATTGCCAGCGGTTTCGCCGCGCCATTCTTCGCCGGTCTTAATCCTAAGTCCGCCAGCGATGAAGAACTGGCGGAGGTATCTGCCGGCTATCGACTGATCCGTCTCCGCCGTTCTGTGGCCCGCACCGGCCCCGGTGGCCCCGGAGATCTCGCTTGGGTGTGGCCGGCGACGACGTTTGCGTTTCTGGCAATGTGTTTCATAGGTATGCGTTGCTGCAAGGCAAGGAGATGCAAATCTGTTGCCACCAGTACGCGCGCCTCCGATGCTGAACCCCCTATTTCATTGATTTAAGGAGAAGAACAATGGCCGATATTACCACCGAACAAGTCTGGGATGAGCTGGATAAAAACCTGTTTGCAGTGCTTGGCATGGTGACGGCGAACAACGAATCCCGCACTGCCGGAATCGTCTACGTCGTGCGTGATCACAAGCTTTATGTTAGCACGGACAAGGATGCCTGGAAGGTGAGGCACATCGCACAGAATACCAACGTCTCCATCACCGTGCCTATCACTAAGCGCGTGCCCCTCATGCCCTGGATAAAGGTCCCGGCTGCGACCATCACTTTCTCTGGCACAGCCACCATTCACACACTAGATGAAGTTGATGCAGCGTTGGCTGAAACCCTGTTTCGCGGTTTGCAGAACAAGGGCGATATACATGAAACCTCACGCATTATCGAGATTCGACCACAGAAAGATTGCATCACCTACGGCGTGGGTGTCTCGCTAATGGGCATGCGCGATACGGTCAATGCGCGAGGTCGTGTCCGCATCGCAACCGAATAACATGCCTGAGATTGAAAACGCTCCAGAACTATGACGGGCATCATGCGGAGCATCAAAGTTTGCTAAAGCTTCCGGGTTTTCCCTGCTTAGGTCCTTGGTATCCAGTGGAACCTTCCATCTAAGAATAGCAATACCAGAATTAGCAGATTGATATACAAACCGAATTGCGCCTGCGGCCAGCCCAAGATACACATCACCGACGAGAATAATGTGACACCAGCCGTCAGTGCCAACCACCAGGGAGCCAAGGTAATCAGTCCATAGCCGGCGATTACAAAGCCCACTGCCGCCAGCAGCCACAAAAGGCCCACAACACGTATACCCCCATCTCCTACATCAATCCTGCCTGCCAATAACGTCGTTGCGTATGGGAATTCATCTGTCGTGATAATTTGCCAATTCACGACAAAACCGATTAGATGGATCAGGCCATGTAAGATAAAAAAAACACCCACTAGGATGTGCAGCATCGTTGACCTCCACGTCAGATTTTTTTGGGGGAGTATGTTTGATTTCTTACAATTAGCTATACGTCGGTGCTCGTGCCAGAGTTTCAGGATATTTTGACAAAGATTATCTGTGCTGAAGTTTGAAAATGTCAACAGAACCTGTTGATCTGTTAAGGAGATTTCTGGATTTTGTCATCCTGAGCAAGCGAAGGAGCGCCGCTTGGAATAGACGAGAACCCTCGCCTTTGGCTCAGAATGACAATTTCAATATTCGGCGAGCATAGCTGATCGGGGTGGTATACACCTTACCGGTCTTGCGACCGTCGAAGGTGATCAGCATAACCGATCTACTGGCAATGCGGTGCTGGGGCGAGCGCAAAGCAAAGGTCATGAAGCGGTTGAGGAGAGGTGGAGCAGTTGGAGATTGTTGTTCAGACAACGCTGTCGAGGCCATATGCGGACTCCACAAGGGTTTGGAAGTGATTGGCGAAACGTGCTGCGGGTGCGCCATCCACGACATCGTGGTCGAAACTGAGGGTGACGCTAAGGAATTCTCGAATCTCGATGCGCCCTTTGACGACGCCCGGTTTTTCAGCGATGCCACCCAACGCCAGGGAGAGATTGTGGTTGGGCATGCCCAGTCCCCAGCCGCCTCCATGCCCGAACATGCCCACCGAGGTCAGCGCCACAGTGCCGGCGAAGCGTTTGCGCCAGTGCGGATTGGCATTGACAAAACGATAGGTGAGACGACGCAAAAAGGTGGGGACCAGGTAAAAATGGTTGAGCAATGGCGTCTGCACGCCTTCGCTGCTTTCGGGCTGGGACTGCAGGCGGCGAATTTCTTCGTGAATGTTGCGAACCGTGCGGCGATTGACAGCCCGAAGAGGATGTACCAAGGGGAATTTCTGCCCATCTACATCGATCTCGATGGTGATCAGCACATCCACATCCTCGAAAATGACTACCTGATTGCGCCAGTTGCGTATGCCCTGTACGTGCAGGTCTTCATCCACCGCTCGCCCAACGCAGGCTACAATAAAGGCGGTGAAAGAGATCTTCTCGCCTGTACGTTCTTTACGAGTACGCAATATCCGCCTGGGTATGGTGACATCCACTTCCAGGAGGCCATGCATCATGTGCTTGTGCCGCCCCATCCAGCCGGCGTCTGTCACGAGTTGGCGTAGGCGAGGATAGGGCTCAACGGTGTAGCCAGCTTTGCTGCTGTAGGTGTTCATAGTAAAGAGCCTGTGATTTCACGCCGCATCGGCTGCCGTTTGTCGTAAGTCAGCGTGCGCCACAGCCATTCCATTGGCCCAAAGCGGAAACGTGCCAACCACCTAACCGCTAAACACCACCTCTACCGCGTAGATGACGAGCGTGAAGAGGATACCGGCGGCAATGCCGACTTGACCATAAAGCCCAAAACCGTAACCGAAGAATCTGAGTGAGTGAGTACGAACGACTTACCCTTCATGTTAGACACCGTGCCAGTTGATCATAGATACTGCAAATTTGACTAACTCTACTGAATCCAAGACTTGCACATCACGGTATGGATGCCATGCACACATATCAGTGGTTCCTTGTTCTTCGTATCGTAGTTCACCAGCCATGATATCTGCGAGATAGACAATTTGGATACTGTGAAAGTTCTCATCAGCCTTTGTTATAGTGAAGGAATTGATGCCTAGAAGATCTAAAGCAATTACTTCAAGACCTGTTTCCTCAAGAACTTCACGCGTCATTGCCTTCTCTGGGGGTTCGCCGAATTCGATACCGCCACCTGGTAAAGTCCACATACCTGAACGGGAAAGGTGGCATAGAAGAATTTGATTGTCTTGTCGAAGAACTCCATAAGCACCTATGCGTGTAGTTTGTTTACTTTGATCCACTGAGGCGCCTAACTATGAGTTAACAGAGAGAGAACTGATACTGAGAGAGAACCGATACTGATTCGAACTGGCACCCATGCAGACCCCTTTTGGGTAGGCATCAGAGCCGAGGAGCAGGCTGACGCCCATAAGGCGGGGCAGGATATTGGGGACACCGCCCAGATGAGCCGTGCCTATAACCCCGCCCGCGTCAATTCATCCTGCGGAGCAGGCAACCGCCGATTCGTTTCGCGAATGCTAGCGATCAGCGTCTGCCAGCGCTCATCCTCTCCTATGCCCTGTATAACAGCGCGCACGCGAACGAGGTGTTGAGCCGCCTTAGCATAGTTATCCCGGCCCCGGGCGTCAATCAAGCGTTGCGCCACTGCCAGATAGATCTCGATAGCAGCTTCCGGCCGCTCGACCTCGGCTGCTCGCGCCACCGTCAGATGCAGTGAACCCACCGGCAAAGGATACATACGCGACCGCTTCGCCTGATCGATTGTGTGCAGTACGGACAAAGCCTCGTCGATGCGGCCTTCCTCCAGATGAACCTCGATCAGCAGGCGGTTCTTATTCTCCGCGACCAGGTATCCGAGCACTTCCTGCTCCACCTTCGGCCATAGATCTAGGGCCTGTGCGACTTCTCGCAATTGCCGATAGTGTTCTAGATCGCTCTGCAACTGAAATATCTGACCGGCCAACGCCAGCGAACTTTCTGTATCCTCACCTGCCTGCACCCAGGTCAAAAGTTGCTGCAGCAAGCGGGTGTCAGTGGCGGTCTTTTGCCGTTCCCACAACAATTGCTCGGCCAATTCGGTGTGGCCGGCGTCTTGGATGTCTTGGCTAAAGGTTATGAGATCATAGTCAGAAGCGCGCCGCGCCTCATCGGCGGCTTCCTGCACCCGTCCCAGCTCCAGCAGCCGCCCCACCATATCACGTACCCGCCCCGTCTCCCGGCACAAAGCGAGATAAATCCCTCGTCGTCGAGTGTGTCCCCTTCCAGAGCAAGCAGCAGACCGCCCAATTCCTGCAGGCGGTATTTTTTGTAGGTGGAATCCTCTCCGGCTTTGCATTCCGCCATCAACTCGCGCGTCCAAGCGGCCACTTCCGAGCGCTCGTTCGACGCCGTCTGCTCGATGAGCGCGAGTTCAGCATCATCACTAAGGCCCACGCCGCCATAGCTGAAGTCCCAACGCACGATCTCGAACAAAGCCCGCACGATGGCGCCCCGTTCGTCCGTATCGTCAAAATGTTGCAGGCACTCGGCCAGTCCCCGCACACAACGGATGACCTCATCGATGTATTCGCTTTCCTCCTGGTAGATCTCGTCGAAACTGTCCAGAATTTCGTCGGCCACTGTACGGTAGACCACGGCGGCATTCCGCCAGTCACCGGCCTGCGCGTAGGCGTCGCCTTCGCTGACAACCTCCCCGACTTGTCCGGCAGCAGCGTAGGACGCACGCCAATCGTAGGGCACATGGTCGATGACGGCGTGCACCTGCTGGCGAATGAGAACAGGATCTAGGGCTTGGTTTGTGGCAACCGTGCCTGGCAACGGCATTTCCAACAGCGGTACCAGATCGGGATCACGCTCCACCAACTTCAGGATCAACTCGACCAGTTCTTCTTTGCTGCGCTGATTTAGCGATTTCTCCACTGAAGTGACGACCTGAAATCGCTGTGTCTGATGCAGCCAGGTCAGCAACAACGCCACCACATGTTTGCAAGCGCCGCCCCTACCGACGGGACAACTGCAATCTGCGGACTCGATGCCGCCGGCGCCGAGTGTCGCACACACCTGGTAAGGCAGAGGGAACGATCCCCAGCACTGCGCCCGCAGCGTCGCATCCGCCCGACGGGCATCGAGAATCCTACCACGTTCGTAATAATCGTAGCCCCGGCTAAACGAGGCGCCGAACGCTCGTTCTTGGATCTGACCTTCGGTCAATTGCGGCAATGCGTCCATAACACTCGGCTCCTGTTGGCTTACGGTTGCGGCGGCGGGCCAGCATCTTGTGGGATAGGCACGCCGTCGGGGATACCGCGTAGATCGTCGCACGGCACTCTGCGCACATCATGCCATGCAAATCCCTCTGATTCAAATGTGGGAATATCTTGAATCCAGCGCTTCTCGCCCTTTTCCAAGGAGTAGACATGTGGACTGCCGCCGCATTTGAGCAAGAAGGGATAGGCTTCTTCGTAGACGATGCGCTGAACCGAGGTCGGGAGCGCTTCGATGTTACCTTGATCGATACTGAACATCCAGGGAATTGCCAGAATCACAATGATTGCCCAAATCACGTAGACCACGGCGCCAGTGGCAAAGGAGGCGTGCAGACGCTTCAGCCAGTTCGTGCGGTCTCCTACTAACTGACGGACGAGCAACCACACCAGTATCCCGACATTGATGATGTTCCAACCCATAAAAGTGAGCCGGTTGGGCGTGAGCTTGTCTTGCCAGGTGCGAAAGAGCATCGCCGAGAGTGCATAGAGTCCGACCAGTACCGCCAGCATGGCAACGGCAACGATCCCGCGTCGCAGCCATATCGCCATGCGCTCCGAGATATCTGCCTCTCGTACTGGCGTCGCACCCAGCAGCAAGGCCATGATAGCGAAGAGCATAGCATTGTAGATGATCAAAACATCCCGATCTTCGAAGGGCTGGCGGAAATTGGTGGGGATGAAGGCGAGATAGATAACAAGTACGACCAAGCTTAATGGCAACAGCGCCCGCATTAACACGGCGATAAGCTGGCTCAATCCTTCGTCGAAGGGTTGTTCTGAAGGCGCAACTTTGGGGTTGTAGAGGAAGGCGACCGTCAGTACGGGAAGGGCGCCCGCGCCTCCGGCCATGAGCAGGCGCATAACTATTTGAGACAAATGGATGCCGAGGGCTTCGAACAGTCCGGTCGTGATAGCCACAAACAGCCCACCGGCAATGATAAATATTCCAGCCGCAATGAATACCTCAAGCGATCTAATCAGAAAACAGAAGCGATTTTCTGCGTCCCACAGCCCGGCCACAAGATAGATGCCGATCCCTGCCCAGGCTAACAAAGCCACATGAAGTATCATGAGGTTGAGATATTGTTCTTGGAAGACACGGGGGCCGGCTTGCGGGAAAACGGCGAACACGTAGCCTGAGATCAAAGCCAATGTGGCTACGACCAACGCCAGCCAACGCCACTTCCTTTGCCCGGCCAGAGCCAGATAGAGCGTGATAAGAGCGGCGCTGATCGGCGCCCCGATCAAGAGCAGGCTCGGCATGAGGGTGTAGTCACCCTCCCCCACATAGCCGGGCATCCGCATGGTGAACTGTTGATCATCGGACAACCACCAGAACAGAAGGCCGTTGATCACTGCCAGGGGGATAGCCCAAGCCCAGGCCGCTGTCCAGGTTTTGGCTTTGTCTACCGCGCTCTGGGCCAGACGATAGTACCAGGCGGCGTAGAGTAGATTATCGGGTTGTTCGCTGTAGCTGTCGTTGATCGCTGCGGTAAATGCGTCCGCTTCGCCTGCATCTGAAGCGCTTTGATAGGCGACTTCCAATTTTTCGGCGTCCGTGCCAATGGTTTGAATTGTGTCAAGATAGGACATGAGGGCACTCCGTTGCAAAGACTGAGTCAGGATTACTTAACGATACCAGTCGAAACTCTTCTGCCACTCGATCTGTTGAAGCGAGTGGCTGGGCGGGTGAATGAGAGAGATTTTGGGTACAAGCAATTCTGCGGCGCCACCGACTGTTGGGAGGAGCCAGAGCGACGCTTCGTTTTTAGTGTCGACGCGGGCAAAAAGTACGCGGGTGCCGTCAGTCGACCATTGCGGATATTCATCTCGATAGGCCGGGTCGGCGGTTATTGGCCAGGGGTCGGACTCACCATCGCTGTCAATCAGCCAGATTCGTCGCTGCCAGAGCGCCTCTTCACCGCTCTCCAGATCGACCTCCCCTGGGTCGGGCATGCCGCTGTAAGCCAACGATTCGCCATCAGGAGACCAGGCTGGCTGGATGGCGACTTGGTCTCCAGGTGTGAGAGCTTGATTGGCCAGGGCAATGCGCTTGTTTGTCCAGGGCGGACCTCCACCAGCCGTGACGGCAACTGCGTTCTGCGATCCATAGGCGCTAGCGGGTGGCGCTGAAGCGATGTCACCGATGAACCACCACGAGATATCACCACTGTCGAGTCTGGGAGCGAGGGTCGATGTCGGATCGACAGGCAGCAGCATCAGGTCGATGGCATCGGGGAGGAATGAATCGATGGGGCGAGGGCCATACCAGAACAGCAGTTGATCCCCTTGAGGTGACCAGCCGCCTATTTGCAGCGATCCTTGCTCCAACATATCGGCGCTAAGGAGCGTCGTCGGTTCACCACCGTTGGCGGACAGAATGCGTATCTCCTCGAACAGCTTTTTGGCGGCGGGGTCATATCTCGACCACTCGTAAGCCAGCCATTCGCCATCCTTGCTCCAAGTCGGACGTCGGGGTTGGGCGTTGGGGTCTGGGGTCAGGAGAATGGTTGATTCAGCTTTTTCTGCCGCCCACAGACGCAGGTGTGTTACACCCGATCCGATGTTTAACGCCAATCGATCCTCTGTGGGCGACCAGGCGAAGAAGTTGACGGGGGCGCCTGACTCGACCGCCGTTGCCTGGTTCTCGGCCAGCGAATACACCCACAGCTGGCTATCCAGCTTGCGAAATGCCAGCCGCTGGCCGGAGTACGACCATGTTGGCGAGTGATTGACGCCATCTTCGGTGATGCGCTGCGCTTCGCCGTCAGGCAGTCGCTTGAGCCAGATATCGCCGTCCAAGACGTAAGCGACTGTGCCCAGTTCCTCCATACTATCCAGCCGTTCCACACGCCGGGTGGCGACTTCGAAGCGATAAACGGACGGTTGCCAATCGCCCATGCCGTCGGGCACGCCCTCGCGGGCGTCGCTGAAATCGAACATTTGGCTGTCATCTGACCAGCCGCGGCCCTCAAGCCCAAATGCGCCCAGTCCGCCGCAATTAATCAGTTGCTCGTAAAAAATGGTTTCCTTGCCGTTGCTGGTCGAGATCAACTTGAGTTGCTCGTAGCTCATTTCGCCCTCGTCGGCCACTGTTACACAGTCATAGATGATTACCTCAGCCCGCCATTTGCCGTTGGGCGAGTAGTAAGCGGCGTGGCTTCTGGGTTGACCGACTGCCATAATCGCCTCCGCTTCTACGGATATCGGCCATGGCGTGGGCGTGAATAGGCCGGGTGTATGATTCGGGTCGGCGTAATAAACGCGACAGGTGGAGATCACACCTTTCAGGTAGAGTTGGCCACAGATGGTGGGGTCGTCTGCCGCCTCGTAGACTGCCTGCAGGCACATATCGTCGACGGCGATGCCCAGCAAACGGCAGATATCAGGATTGATCGTCGCCGTGGCCTGTTCGATAATGCATGTTGTGTGCGCATGCTGCGGTTGCAGATCGGCGCATGCAGCCCGCGCATGCTCGATGTCCGGATCATCAGGCAGCGCCAGGGGCGGGATACAGGCGGTTAAGAGGAAGAGGAGTGCAAGTATGCCAGCCAAGAGACTTAATCGTTTCATAATCTGTATTATGGTGGATTGCAGAATAGATTTCAAGCACTCAGGTGCTTGAATCGTTCGCGAATTGCCAAGTTGCCTGTCGCCACAGCCATGCCGTGGTGAGCACGGTGAGTGTTATACCCGCTAACCAGGTGCGATGATAACCGATGGCTGTTTGCCACGGTGGGCCGCCCAACCATAAGTCAGGCAGGCGCAAAGTAGCGATGGCGATAGCGATCAGAAGAATTGCGTAAATCAGTGCACTGACAGCCAGACGCAAAGGCACAATCGAACGCCATCCGACCTTTCGGATTTGCCACAAAAAGGTAGTCACGCATGCCGCTAACACAAACATACTGGGCAACCACACCCCAGGGCGGGCGCCAAAGAAGTCGTCCAGCGTAGCTTGCCAGGTAGTGGTTGGAGGTGGGGCTATGTCCCTGGCATCCCAGGGGGCAAGCACCTCTTCGGTAAACACAGTCAGCCACATCAACACGAGTAACCAGGCGCCAATCAAAAGAATGCAGGCGCCGATGAATTGGAAAGTTTGCTTTGGCAGATGGTGCGGGATTTCTTTTTTGGGCATGATCTACTCCTAAATCAATGATCAACGGTATGAATCGACGCCAAAATGCGGCGTACAGTTACAGCAATCGAACCTAAATCGAACCTAGTAGTCAGTCAAGCGTGCCTTGATGGATGTCATTCTGAGTGAAACGAAGAATTTCGCCTTTGCAACCGTAGATTCTTCACTCCGTTCAGAATGACATATTCATCACTCTAGGCTTGACTGAGTACTAGTTACAAAAATACAGCTTGTACAAGAAACAGGGCATTCAAAATCGAGAAATGTCTCGCCGGCTTCGCAATCATAGACAGGCATCTCCAACCTTTCAATATATAACTTTCACTACGGAAGAAGACGTTGTCCCGCCGGAATCGGTTCCCCACTTCAACCCTATCCACAATAATCCACCGCACTGTAAGTCTACATCGTTATATGCTTCGGCTTCACGACATCAGAAGCTTCGATACCTTCGAACATTGAATATAATCCCGCATCCGGGTGCCAACATTGCAATGTATCTCGATCAAACCCAGGCAATGCCAACAGGAAGTAGGTGAGCAAACCGGCTCGATCTCGTGGCCTCAGATCATAGCGTAAATCATGAAGATACTTGGTGAGCACCCCTGTCGGTAATCCCAACCGTGGCGCGTAAGCCCGGGCGATCTCAGGGATGTGCGCCAACCCCTCGGCTTTACTCTCGTACAGCGCTGGAACGATGCTATAGTCGGCAATGAGCGGCAAGGCTTCGCGACGGGCCGCCCACAGGGCAAACACAAAGGGCAGGCCCGTCCATTTCAACCACTCGTCTCCCAAATCAAAGGCATAGGGCTGGCCCCGGCCCGGAATCTGACGGTGATGGGCGGATTCGACCAGGGCGTCATCGCCGATGAGTAGTGCCGCCGAAGCCCGCCGCAACATCTGGTCCAGATTTTGCGCTTCACTCGTATAGCGTGGTTGCACCTGCCAGAAGTGCTCGGCCAGGATTTTCACCAACTCCACTGATGTCGCCGACTCATTCGATAGGGCGATGCGCACATCATCCAGTTCGCGCGGATCGGCCATCCAGCTGAAGAGCAGAACCGTCTTGACCGCGCCGATAGTGGCAATAGAAAGGTCAGGCAGGATGGCGACCTGATCGGCTAATTCGGCTGCGGCGATACAACTCACAGGCGCCAGATCGATTTCACCGGCTGCCAGGGCTCGATTGAGTTCGGTCGGTACCCCGCGCCGAAAGGCAACGGGCAGGCCTGCCAGCCGTTCTTCGAGACGATAATATTGGGGTTCGACATTGAGATAGTCGATGATGCCGATGGTGAGTGGGCGCGTTGTCATGTGAATGACTTTGCTGCTACAGATATCTATCGAGCATCGGGGACAAGCGCTATCAATCCGCGTAGGGCTTGATTCACGGCATCAGAATCTTGGAAGTACTCCCGAACGTCTGGCTCTAGCATGATCGCGCCCTCTTCGAGAGTGAAGTAGTGCACTTCAACTGAGCCATCCTCTTTGAGAATTCTCACTGTGTGCCCTTCGCGAAAAGCTTGGAAATACTTGCCACGGATACCACCAGACATTTCAGAGAAATCATATTCTGGCAGCATATCTTCTTGCGGTTTCACCGCCATCTGGGGATCAGAATCCTTTTTCATAGAATTGTCGTTCTTTGCTTGTTGTATTTCGGCAACTAATGATACGTATTGCATCGCCACGTTCTGTGTGTATGACAACGAGGATACGATTCTTCACAGACAACCCGATACTGATGAATCGCTCTTCGCTCTGAGAGTGCTCGCTGTCTGAGAAAATCATCTGGAAGGGATCGTTAAAGACCGACTTAGCTTCTTCAAAGCTAACATCATGCTTTTGAAGATTGGCCTTATCCTTGACTTCGTCCCATTCAAAGACAAGTTCCATTGTATCATACTCACTCAATGAGATCGCATCGTCAGTTTAACTCGATATGGGCGATCTTGACTTCACCACGTATGGTGCGATGACTTTCGGGCGCGTAATCTTTGATGGGCTGGCCGTAGATCTCGACCGTATTGTAGAGAGTATCTCGTTCGACCGGGGTTTTGCCGATGGCCTTGATCAGGCGCAGCAGGTCGAATTTATCAAGTTGCTCTGCGGTTGTGGCGCCGGCGTCGTGGTAGATTTTCTCCTCGACCACCGTGCCGTCGATATCATCTGCGCCGAATTGTAGGGCAAGCTGGGCGATGGGCGGTGTCAGCATGATCCAATAGGCTTTGATGTGGGCGAAATTATCCAGTATGATGCGGCTGATGGCGATGGTCTTGAGCGTGTCATGCGCAGTGGTGCAATCGAGGCGACGGCCCAGATTGTTGTTTTCGGGATGATAACGTAGAGGGATGAAGGTGTTGAATCCTCCCGATTTGTCCTGCTGTTCTCGCAGTTGCATGAGATGATCCACCCTATGTTCGTAACGCTCGATATGACCGTACAGCATGGTGGCGTTGGTTCGCAATCCCAGACGATGGGCAATGCCATGAATGGCCAGCCAGGTTTCGGCGTCCGCCTTTTCGGGGCATATCTTGTTGCGAACCTCAGGATGGAATATCTCAGCCCCACCGCCAGGCATCGACCCCAGCCCGGCATCGATCAGCCGTTGCAAAACGGTCTCTTGATCCAGGCCGGTGAGCTGGGCGAAGAAATCGATCTCGACAGCGGTAAAGGCCTTGAGATGCACCCAGGGATAAGCTTTCTTCAAGGCTCTGAGCACGTCCTCGTAGTACTCGAATCCCAACACCGGATGTAAGCCACCGACGATATGGAATTCGGTCACACGGGGATGCACATCTGGCCGGATGCGCTCGACGATCTGGTCGGGCGTCCAGGTGTAGGCGCCCGGGGCATCTTCCGTAAAGCGGGCAAATGAACAAAAGTTACAGTGGAAAGCGCAGACATTGGTGGGGTTGATGTGGCGATTCTGGTTGAAGTAAACGTACTCGCCGCCATTCATGCGCGTGTTTACCAGGTCGGCAAGTTGGCCGATGGTGAGCAGATCATGGCTTTGATACAGCCGCAGCCCGTCATCATACGACAAGCGTTCTCCGGCCAGAACCTTAGCGATGATATCAGATAGTTCGTGACTTTGGGTTGTAGAGATGGGTAGGGTTTCTAACATGGTGGGAGGTAAAGGATTGGAGAATAAAGATTGAAGATTCGATAGATCCCAAATGTAGCTTGTCGATGTGATCGTAGACCGGGATATGCAGCCAAAGCGGAGGTGGTGGTGCAAACTGCTAGGCTCTCCGGTTTTGTGGTTTACAACACGAAACCGAATCTGGTATTGAATGCGGAACCGCTGGAATGTACGGGAGCGCCTTAAGGAGTTATATGAATCGTACCTAATGTCGCGTAGTCACCTTTATTATCGGTGATAAATCGCTCAGCAGATGTGGGATCATACCATCCCGCAATCAGTGTGTAATCGGCTGATGGGGCATCAGGTGGTATCCATAAGGCCACCGCCGTGTTATAGATCTCGCCGGGCTGCCAGGTGCTTGTGGGATATGGCCGGTCAAATTGAGCAATGGGCGCTGCATCTGTGGGAAGGAGTTGCACAAATAAATGGGTATCTGGCTGGTTTTCACCGCTCAGCCAGCGGAGGTCGAGGGAGAGTACGCTGCCGGGGGAAGTTCGGCGTGTTGAGATTGAAGCCTGATCGAGTGTAAATAAAGGAGGGTTTCCCCATACCTGACCGGAGTCAAGGGATTGTGTGGGTAATACCGTGCCATATCTGAGCAAGCGGAAGTCATCATACCACTGATCGGTTGCAAGATAGGTATGCTCATTCAGCCATAATTCGACGGCATTGCTTGGATCGGCAGGGGGAAGACCGGCCGTAACCAGGTAAAGGGTGCCAGTTGTTCCGGTAGCTTCGCCCAACAGGCGTTCGGTCTCAGGTCGGAGCGGTTCCTCTTGAGCAAAACCAAGGATGGGCAGATCGCCATTGTAACGATTCATGGGGATCTGGTAATGGTAAGGAGTGACGGTGACCAGTGTATCGCCAAGACGAGCACCCCGATCGATTTCTTTCAGAATAGCAGAATATCCGCTATTGTCGGTGCCGTAGCGTTCACTTTGAGCATAGGCATGTAGTGTGAACCAGGTAAAGGGAATGAGTGCCAACATGAGGATGGCCGGCAGCCATCCCGGTGAACGCCCTCGCCACCAACACAGCAGTTGCCATCCGGCCACGATGACTATGCCCAAACCGATAGCCGGAACCCACCAAACCACTTGGTTGGGCTGGAACCAAGCGAAATCGAGGATGTCGGTCCAGGCCTGTCTGGCCAGCAAATGGATCTGGCCGACGACGGGGCTGTGCAAGGGATTGCTCGTTGCAGGCGCACCATAACGCAGAGGATCGGTCCAATCTGTGGGATAAAGACCCCGTAGCTCGATTTCCCACAAGACATAGTTGGCGCTGACGGCTAAGAGTTGGATCAACGCCGACAACGCCACAGCGATCCAGACAATCCGGCGATAAGTGCCAGCCAGCAGGGGTGCCAGCCACAGTACCAGATAGGGCGCCAATGGCACCAGAAAACGTGGTCCCCAGGCGAAACCACCCCACCATATCCACCATTTGGCAAATACAAAGACCAGCATGACGCTAATGACCCCGGTCAACAGCGCTTCGGGCCGGTGGCGACGATAGAAAGGGATGAATCCGATCAGGGATAGCAGGGTCAGTGGTTGGTGGAAGAGCAGGCCGCGATAAGGGCTGATGAGCAGCCCGTATAGCCCGGCCAGCAAAGGGCCATTAAAACCTTCACCCGCTTCAAAATGGTAACCGCTGTCCAGAGGATGGCCAAAACGGAGGTTGTTATACCAGAGCAAGAAAAGAGCAGTCAGGGCAAGGGGGGCAGCTAAAGCCAGCCAATGACTGAACTGGGGGATTTTTACTCCTCGCTGTCGCTCAGCCCACAACCAGTAGATGCCGAAGACAGGTAGCAGCAAGGCATAGGCCGCGCTGGTGGCCACGGAGATACCCAACGCCAGCCCTACCCAGAGCAATGAACGCCCGCCGCCTTCCTGGCGAAACCGGAGCAATGCCCAGAGTGCGGTTGTGAGAGCAAGTGCCGATAGCGGTTCCCCAAACAAATGCGTGGCATAAGGCCAGGCCAAGGTAGCCAGCCCGAAGATAACGGCCAGTGCTGCTCCAAGTTTTTCACTGTAACCCAAGCGAGGGGCAATAGCCCATAGCAGCAGAGCGGTGGCAATCGTGATCAGGGCGTTGACCAAAAAAGTTGTCTGCAACAAACCGACAGCAGGGATGAATCGGGCCAGATAACGGATGGGGACATAAGCCAAGGCCGGGGCTACGCCCTTTTTGCTATAGACATGGCCGTCGTCGCCCCAGGCGCCCAGCACTTCAGCCGGCGAATTCACCCATTGGCTCCAGGCGATGGCGTCAGTATCCCAGGCGCCGACGCGAGCCAGATTATCGGTCACGCTGTATAGTGACACCTCGTCGATGATATGAAAACCGCCGGAGCCGGTGATCAGGTAGAGGGTGAAGAGGAGGGTGGCGAGGGTGAGTTTCGTGGTACGTGTTGCGTGTTGCGTGCTGAGGGAGTGTGTATCGTCGTGTCTTGCATAAGGTTTTTGATTGCAACGATTTACGCAATAGGGGTCAACTCGCCCAGAGGCCGAGCAGGGTGGCGACGAGGGCGATCATACTGATGTAGCCGTTCATGGTAAAAAAGGCCAGATCGACTTTGCTCAGATCGTCGGGTTTGACCAGTGAATGCTCGTAAATCAGTAACCCGGCCACGATCGCTATTCCCACCCAGTAGGGCCACCCCAGCCCCATCGCTATGCCCACAGCGATCATGAGCAACACTGTCAGGACATGGAATATCTTCGAGATACGCAGGGCGGTGGGGATGCCGAAGCGGGCGGGGATGCTGTACAGACCCTCGGCGCGATCGATATCTATATCCTGGCAGGCGTAGATCAGGTCGAATCCGGCAATCCACACGGTTACGGTGGCCCAGAGCAACCAGGGAACGGGGTTTGCCAGACTGCCGGTCACCGCGGCCCAGGCGCCGGCAGCAGCGGCGCCATCCACCAAGCCCAACCAGATGTGGCAGAGCCAGGTAAAGCGTTTGGTGTAGGCATAGCCCACGAGCCCGATCACCGCCAGGGGTGAGAGCGCAAGCACAAAGGGATTGAGTTGCCAGGCCGCGAAGAGCATGACGGCCAACGAGAGGATCCCTGCCACCCACACCGAGCGCTTGCTGATGCGCCCGCTTTGGATAGGCCGGTTGGCCGTGCGCGGGTTGCGGGCATCGATTTCGGCGTCGATGGCGCGATTGAAGGCCATTGCCGCGGTGCGGGCTGCGGCCATGGCCACCGTGATCCACACGAAATCCCAGACCAACGCAGCCCAGTCCAGTGGCTGCGCCAGCATACCCATTTCTGACCAGGCCAGGACCATACCCAGATAAGCAAACGGTAGAGCGAAAACCGTGTGCTCGAATTTAATCATTTCTAAGAAAGTGCGCAGTTTGGACATTTTCTGAGTGTAATTTTCTATCAAAAATCAAAAATACGACTGTCTATCACACCACTAAAAAGGGCAAGCATAAATAAACCAAGCAAAATGGCAGCGACTGAATTCATCAGATCTCCTATCGCAACAGCACGAATGAACTTAGGATCATCCTTATTATGCTCTGGATCAAGCCCAAACAGATTCAGGGTCCAGCGCTGAAGTATGTCGTATTTCCATCTTGATTTGCCGAACACAAGGCTTTCTGTGTTCGTGGGATTTCGATATTGAGGCCATGCTTTGGTACCCATATAGATACCAATAGCAAAGCTTAGAAAAGGGAAAATCCAGAAAATGAGGGGGATGGCACGCTCCATAATGACTCCTGTATTGACTGGTTCAATCAAATCGGATGAAATGGTTAACTGACTATCAATCAATCCACATCAAACCACCTGTGTCTATCTACTCGACTACGCTAGATTTATCCGGGATTAACGAAATCAATCCATGAAGTGCCGCGTTTACTGATTCGGAATCAGGGAAATAATCCCTGACATCAGGTTCGAGCTTGACCATATTAGGTTCTGGTGCGAACTCTTGGACAGTTTGCATTCCATCTGCGCCAGTATCCAAAAACGCGTGGCGAGTATTAAGACGCAGGCCGTCCTCTTCGTTGACTATTGAACCTTGGAGGGTTGGCAATGGGGTTTGGTGGGTCGAATCGTATGGAAATTTCACTGGTGTATCCGTTCTAAACGAAATCCTTTGCGCGTGAGAACTTGTATTGGCTCCTCTACTACAAGTGTCATCATTACCGGTGTTCGGCCATATCGCTGCCGGATGCGTTTGTAGAGCGTTTGCATATCTGAATCATGATCTACCACCGTGCCGTCGTGAACTGCAACGTACTTGCCAAGGAAACATTCTACTAGATCGGCGTGCATTTGACAGTAAGCTTGACTTTCCTGGGATATTTTTTGTCTATCTAATTCCCATAGATAATCGCGCGCAGCATCTGCCAGCACTTCGTCAACACTGGTCTTACGCTCAGAGGCTGCTGTCTCAACTCGTTGATAGAGTTCCGGTTCGATTGTCACTGTGGGCATGTGATCTACTCCATTTAATTGCTACGATAGGGATTCTCAAAGTTTCCTCGGGGTCAAGTCGATCGAAACACGTAGGACAGTGAGAAAACACAATTTTCCTTTTTTGCTTGTGATTTTCTATTCCGTCTATCGATCAATTCGAATCAACTTACTCGGCCGCGCTGGATTTCTCAGGTATTAACGAAATCAGTCCACGAAGTGCCGCGTTTGCCGATTCGGAATCAGGAAAATAATCCCTTACATCAGGTTCGAGCTTGACCATGTCAGGCTCTGGTGCAAACTCTTTGATGGTTTGCGTTCCATCTGCATGGTAAATGTTTACTGAGTAGCCTTCGCGAAAAGTTTTATGGTGTTTACCACGCACGCCATTTGAAAAATCGTATTCATCTACCATATCATTGCTGACCACATTTTTCTCAAGCATGATGCTGCGGAAGTCAGGCTCATGCGTATTCAAACAACGGAACCATTCTCGCCGGTTCTTTAGTCGACTTGAGCAGCATCCCGATATGCCGCACGGTCTCAGAACTGAATAGCACATCGCCACACACTGAGCAGACTTCTGCAGGCACATGATCGATGACGATCACCTGATCTCGCTGGCGTACGGTATGAGTGACTTCTTTTTTCTCGTACATGCCCGGACATCCCTCGACAATGCATTTCATTCGACAATGCATTTCATTCTATATCTTCCGGGGTTTTCGTCTGTCTTGACAGGGAAGCGATCAGGCCACGCAGGGCGTTATTGACCGATTCTGAATCAGAGAAGAACTCTAGAACATCCGGCTCAAGTCTGACCATATCCTCTTCTGGCTTGAACTCCTCGACTATGGTTGTGTCATCCGCGTGGTAAATGGTTGTAGTATAACCATCTCGAAATGCCTGATGATTTTTGCCGCGGACGCCGCCTGAGAAATCGTACTCTGACCGAATGTCCTCCTCAGAATCTAGAAGGTCGGACATCTCAAGAAGACGTTGGGACCAAATCTGTGCATCTTGCGCTACATTTGTTCTCTGCTTCAAGTCTGTCCAGATGTCACTCCAGCGATATTGCCATCTTGCCAACTGAAGTTGTAATTCGACTAAAGCATGTTGCAAAGGGCCTTCTGTATCAGGAGCTGTCCACTCGATAAAAAACTTACTTTCAGCCAAGAGGTTCTCGACAATGTCGCTATGCCTGGGATGATCAGAAAATGAATGCACACGAGCAAGGTTAGCAGCGATACCTCCAACACGAATTTGCAAGTCATCACGCAAATAACGTTTGCGAAGTTCCGTTCTGTTTTTCATGACACCTCGGCCAACAGGTGTGTTGTTATTGTCTCAACTCGCTCACGCATTGTCCGATCTAGGAGGTACATTGAGCGGTTGTTTTGTATAGGGCGTATATTGATGAGCGCTTCAAATCGAATCTCCTGTGTTAGCGGAATCCAGTCTGCTCCCCAAATATCCTCTTAGCGACTACCATCTTGAAGGAGGATGACTTCACAGTCTGCATGTAACACACAGCCGCCAGCAAGAATGCCACGTTCCACATCCACAGCCAATTTGATGTAGACTTCAAGAACTTGGAGCATTTCGACGATCTGCCCTCGAGTCGCTCGCGTTCGAATGATGTGGATCATTGTTGTTGGCTAAACAAGCCTGTTTGGGAGAGAAAGTGGATGCTGCCTCACTGACTTGTGACCGGTATGAAGTTGGCGACCGACTCATCCACCCCGTTCAGCCGGGTGGGAATTGAAACAGGCGCTAATTCCTCTTTGCTCATTATACGATCAAAATCGCGCACGGTGTTGTAACGGCTATCCCTTTGCGCGGGCTCGTAACCCGCCAACCGAATCTGCGCATGCAGGCGATAAACGCTCATGCGCGGTTCGCGTTCGCTATAGGCCGATGCCTGGCTGACTACGTTTTCCTCCAGCATGGTACTGCCAAAATCGTTGGCGCCGGCGAAGAGGGCCTTGCGGGCTGTGTCCAGACCCTGGGTGGGCCAACTTGCTTGGAAGTTGGTAAAGTTGTGCAGATAGATACGAGCGAAGGCGTTGGTGTGCAGGTACTCGTCGTAGTCTGCCCCATATTTCTGGCGGTGGCGGCTGCGGCCCAGGCTATTGGTTTCACTGAGTTGCGCCGTCCACATGATGAAGGCGGTGAAGCCGTTGCCATGTGCGGCCAGCGATTCATCCTGCAGGTCGCGTAGGCAGGTGAGGCTGTTCAAGCGCTGCTCCCAGGTCTCGTCGAAACCGATAACCATGGTGGCGCTTGTGACCATGCCCAAGGCCTGGGCGATGCGCATGGCATGAATCCACTCCGCGGTCTTCGTCTTCTTGGGGGAGATGCGAGCGCGTACATCGTCATCCAGGATCTCAGCGCCGCCGCCCGGTAAGCCATCCAGCCCGGCCCTGTGCAATCGCTCCAGCACCTGCTCCATCGTCATGGCTTCGAGCATGGCGATATTTTCGATTTCGGAGGGGCTGAAGCAATCCAGTTCGATCTCGGGATAGGTCGTCTTGAGCCAACTCAGCATATCCTCATACCAATCGATACGCAGGTCAGGGTGATGCCCGCCCTGCATGAGGATGCGGGTGCCTCCCCAGGCCAGCAACTCTTCGACGCGTTCACCGATCTGGTGCTTGCTCTGCACATAGACTTCAGGATGGCCGGGCCTGCGATAGAAGGAGCAGAACTGGCAATCGGTGGTGCAGGCATTCGTGTAGTTGATGTTGCGATCGACCAGGTAGGTGACGACGCCCGGTGTGGTTCGTTCCAGCCTTAGATCGTGGGCGATTTCCATCAGGACAGCCGGGTCCGCTTCGGAGTAAAGTAGTAAGCCTTCGTCGGGGTTTAGGCGCTCACCTGCCGCGGCTTTTTTTAGTAATTCAGAGAGAGTCATTATATTGGTACAAACTAGAATGGTGAGAGGTATGACTGAAGACTAGGTGATCGAAGCAGATCGGGTTACTCGGCAGACCCTAATCTTCAATCTTGAATCTTGAATCATCATGATCAGAAGTGAAGTCGTCGGTATCAATACTCGCTGACTCTGGATCAATCAGGCTAAAATCGCAACTGGGGCAAAATTGTTGTTTGCGCCCTACTTTGTGCTGGCAATTGGGACATCGTTGGGGCTGGCGGCGTAGAGAGGGGCGCCGTAGGGCAGGTCGAGGTAACGCGGGCAGCTTGAGTTGTGGACGCTGTTTGGGAACCAACTCTAACGCCTTTTCTTTGCCTTCCACCATCGCCTCCCCATAGAGTTCCTTCATACGCTCGGCTGTGAGTTGTTGGCGATAGGCATACCAATAGAAGACGGCTTCCCCTATGACATAGGTACCGGCGTAGGCGATTGCCACCTTAGGCACGATGCCCCATCCGGGCACCCAACCGACCAGAGATCGGGCCAATTCCCGCCAGATAAAACCACTGCCAAGCACTCCTGCCAGCTCGACCGCCATTTCCTGCAGGGCGATATCCTGCCCCAAACAGAGTGCGAGTTTATAGGACATCAAGGCCTGATTCTTACTCAAGATAATGAGATCGGCGACGTTAAGGGGCAGAAACAAAACGGGAACCAGTTCGGCGACCCCGGTGCTGGCCGAATATCCGGCATTGGCGACACTTGTCTCTTTGATCAGACGCATGACGACGGCAGGGCGCAGCCCCGGCAGGTGATGAGCCAGTGCCACATGGCGGTCAGGAAAGAGTGATAGTAGCCGTGGCGCAAGATCTCTGGCAAAGGGATCTTCCGCCGTCATATCGACCTGGGCGCTTGCCGAAGCATAGCGGTTTGCTTCTGCCATCGGAGCCACATAAAGGTCCAGCCCTTCTACGAGATGGACCGCTATCATTGGCACCTGTGGGTTCGCCAAGGTAATCCGCTGCATGACCGCCACTTCAGCCTTATCATCTGAGTCTTTGGGTGGCAGGACGACCAGCACCAGATCAAAGCCAGAGGCGCTATCAATGATCTCCTGATCAGCGGGCAGTTGATAAGCCCACAGTGTCTGCGGCAGAGACAGCACCGTCTGGCTAAAAGGGTCGGTGCGAAGCGTGTCGGCCAGCCAATATAGCGCCTCAGGGTCATGACCGAGTACGGCCACACGGAATGAGGCCCGCGCCTGGTCGCGCATGGCCTGCGTATCCACCTCGGTAATGGTGGACCAAATATGTTCGATATTGTTTAAGGAAGACATCTAGATACGCTTGAATAGTGACATGAGATCGGGTTCTTCGGCGATGACAACATCTTGATTATCACCCTCGCCGACTAATCTTAACATTACCACGGGCCCTTCTCCATCGACAATATCGAGCGTTCGCCCCATGTCCATAAAGGTATCTGCTCGCCGCGTTTCGAACCACGTCCCCCGTAGCATCGAGAGAGGTTGAAAGTGATTGATCTGCCCTTTACTTTGAGCGTATAGTTCGTGGTCGAAATCAGCAGAGGCCTCTATCTCATTATGATGGATATGAACGGTAGGAAAGAATAATTCCTCCGATCTGCGGCGAGGGAAACGCAAGGCCATGGGATGGACCTTTTTTGCGCCGGGCTTCAGTTTGAACACTGCAAATCCATAATTATCATAAATGGGAAGTTGTTGCCATAGCTCAGGTGCAATACGAAAACGCCGGTCTAAGCGCCGAAATCATCCTGATGAGGGACAAAGGAGGCTTCAAAGCTGCCGACATCATGGATCTCAAGTGTCTTTGGTTCCAGTTCAAACGTAGCCGAAAAGGTGGCGCTGCGCGACCATTCGATGCCCGAATGTAGATCATCAAAAAACTCCGGATAGTCCGAGAGGTCGATAAAGCTTACGGCATTCTCCTCTGCGCGCGGCGGTGTCGGTAAGGGCAGGATCATAGCCAGATCTGAAGCGGCTTCATAGGCCATGCTGTACACTACAAACTGAGAACCGTCATCCAGACCTCTCACAAAGATGCGGGTCTCGCCGACATAGGAAACTTCATTTGAGAAACAACACATGATTCAATCTCCTATCAGAACACACTTAGGACTGAGAATTCAGTAACTTGCAGAACTCTACCCTCATTTCAGGAAGCAAATCGGCAAGTTATTCTGTCCTAAGTCCTTATGCAGTCAACTGTTGATCTAATACGACTTGGAGAGTTGTGTCCTCAAAGGTATCTGCTAGTTGTCGGAGTCTCTCCTCAAATCCATCCTCTTCTAACACAACGATGTTTCGTGCCTGTACTTCCTTGAAAAATCGATTGTAAGAGATGCCTGCCAGCATTGCGCCTCCGCGCAGATCTGTCTTCCGTTGCATATAGGCCTGAACGGCATTTTCGATTTTCTCGTCTTGAAGTCCTTGCAATAGCCACTTTTTCATCAGAGCTGCTTCACTGGCAGTGCTCTGTTTGCTGACAATTGTCAGTTCTTGTGCCTCTTCTGTTGTGAGTCTGATAGATTTAGTCACGATTGTCATGGAGATCACCTCGCAAGGTTGCTATTCTTTCGATGATTGAGGTTGCTTTATGGATTAATTTTAATTCAATTTGTCAAGGGCCATTTGGTAACCCATACGCCGACCAGCGTCGTGTGACACGCTCACGGATCGATTCGCTCATCTTCAGGGGGGTCGGCCACCCCCGTGTATACCCCTCCTCGGGCAATTTCCTCGTGGCGTCGATACCCATGCGACCACCAAATGCGAAATTGTGGCTGCCATGGTCGAGGGCATCGACCGCACCATCCTGGATGATCACATCCCGGCTCCAGTCTACATTGCCGAACATGTGGAAATAGGTTTCAGCTGTGTTTTGCACGTCCACACCTTCGTCGACGATGACAATACACTTCGTCAGCATCATCAGGCCGAGCCCCCACAAGCCATTGATGACCTTGCGAGCATGGCCGGGATAACGCTTTTTGATCGAGACAAAGATCAGGTTGTGGAACACGCCCTCGGCCGGCATGTTCACATCGACGATCTCACCCTGAAAGATCTTCATGAGAGGAAGAAAGAGGCGTTCGGTTGCCTTGCCCATCCAGTAATCTTCCATGGGGGGAATACCGACCACGGTGGTGGGATAGATGGGCTGTTTGCGCTGAGTGACTGCGGTTATGTGTAGGACGGGATAGTGATCCGGCGGGGTGTAAAATCCGGTATGATCGCCAAATGGCCCTTCCAAGCGGCTCTCGCCCGGGTCCACATAGCCTTCGATCACGATCTCAGCCTGGGCCGGCACTTCCAGGGGTTGGCTCACACAAGGTATAAGTTCGACCGGTTTTCCTCGCAGCCATCCTGCCAGCAGGAACTCGTCGATGCCCGGCGGCAGGGGCGCACTGCCCGACCACATTACCGCGGGATCACCGCCCAGGCTGATGGCAACTGGCATCTTATCCTGGCCCTGTTCTCGCGCCGCGCGTTCGTGCTCGGCCCCCCCTTTGTGTAATTGCCAGTGCATGCCAACCGTACGCTCATCATACACTTGCAGGCGATACATGCCCACGTTGCGCCCGCCGCTCACTGCATCCCGGCTGATCACGGTGGTCATGGTGATGTAAGGGCCGCCATCTTCGGGCCAGCAGGTGAGAATGGGAATTCCGGCCAGGGTAGCCTCCTCGCCCGTTTTTACCACTTCCTGCACAGGCGCTTTCTTCACGACTTTCGGTTTGAGTCCGACACTACGCAATGCCCCTGCCAGATCGGTTGCCCGACCTACGGCGGAGCCCAGACCCTGTGGGAGTTTCAAATCGACCAGTTTCGCCAGATTCTGGTTGAGTTCATCCAGTTCCTCTACCCCCAAGGCCCATGCCATGCGCCGGGGACCACCCAGAGCATTGATGAGCACCGGCATGTCAGAGCCCTTGACATCTTCGAACAGCAAGGCCTTATTCTGCGCCAGCGGCCCTTTGCTGATACGGTCGGTGATCTCGGTGATTTCCAGGTATGGATCGACAGGGGCAGAGATACGATATAATTCCCTCCCCGCTTCAAGCCGTTTTACAAATTCATGCAGATTCTTATAGGACATAGTTTTTCGTTAATGTGTCTGAAAATTGACAATGACGATTTTCCACCAAAATCAATAATCTGGCTATGTTGACAGTGGATATTGCCCGAATTCCTCCACAGCATCCACCATCGCCAGGATATTCTGGGCGGGCACATCATTCATGATCGTGTGAACGGACGCCACCATGTAGCCCCCTCCCTGACCGAGGATATCCATCACGCGCTTGACTTCCTGGCGGACTTCGGCGGGCGTGCCGTAAGGGAGCAGGCGATGTGTGTCGATGGCGCCGCAAAAGACCATGTTGTCGCCATAACGGCGCTTGAGTTGGGGAAGATCGGACATACGGCCGGCGGAAGTCTGGATGGGGTTGAGGATATCGATACCGATCTCGACGAAATCTTCGACCAAATCCATGACATCGCCATCGGTATGAAAGAAGACCTTGGCATCGGTACGCTCTTTGATGAAGGACACAAATTCTGCATGAAGGGGTTTGAGGTACTGGCGGTACATCTTGGGCGAGATCATGAGACCACTCTGCGTGCCCAGATCATCGCCGATCTTGATAATATCGATGACATCCCCACATTCTCGCAGGAAATTGTCCATGAGAACGAGGCAATGGTCGGTAATTTTTCGCAGCATGGCGCTGGCGAAATCCTGATTGTTGACCATGTGGATCATGAAATTTTCCAGACCCTGCATGGCATGGGCGCGTTCAAAGGGGAAGAGCAACCAGGGTGTGGCAAACAGGGCGTATTGGTTTTCATCATGCAACTGCTGTGCCAGCTTGCGCACATGGGCGAGGCGCGAAGGGTCGTTCATGTCGGGCCAACCATCGTAGGCTTCGATCTCATCGATGGTCGAGGCATCGGCCAAGGGATGCACACCGGGAAACCAGACGCCGGGGCTGAGTTCGGTCTGCCCACTGCCCCAGGAATCGACAAAAGGTGAGTGGGGTTCGCGCTGGCGGTTGCGTTCACGAACAGAGCCAGGTTCGAGATCCAAGACCCCACGTACATCGCTATGTAAACGAATCATGGTGGCTTCGTCGATAGCTGCAGTGCCTAACTCCGGCCACCCGTAGATGTACTCGTCCGGCGCGCTGATCCCGAGCAGCTCTTTCAACTCACGATAGGGTTTCATTTTCATACCGGTAGCGTTACTGACACCAAGCACAATCGGCACTCGATCGGGCAGTTCATGATGGATGGTAGCGAGCACGCGTTCACGTGAGGTCATAGTCATGGGATGTTGTCTCCAAAGCGTGTAGACATCATGCTCTGGCAGTGAGATGATTGCTAACGCAGTAGAGCTGATGCTAGTTGACCTGTAAACCTGTAAACCTGTAAACCTGTAAACCTGTAAACCTGTAAACCTGTAAACCTGTAGACCGGGTTGTGCCGTCGATGCGAACATGGAGGC
>JAAENG010000345.1 GCA_024224665.1 Chloroflexota bacterium
GGCCTGGTATTCATACACACCGGCGATGTAGATGGTGGTGGTACCGTCCACCGTGCCCAGCACCCGGTTGCCATCGGCATCATAGACGAATGTGGCACTGATGTCGCCGCCGCTGGCATCGGCCTAAAGGTCGTTTTCGCCATGCATCCAACATCTCATCCTGTTGCGCTGTCGCTTGACTGACTTGTGTCGATGACACCTCACATCCGCACAACTGCTCCGTGATCGTTGCCACCTTGCGGGTGGATACACCATGGACATACATCTCCACCAACGCCAGTTTCAATGCTCGCTCACTGCGCAGAGCTCTTTTGACTTGAGATCGTTGGCTTGGTCCACTCGGGCCAGCGTGCGCTCATAAGGCCCCGCCTGCAGGTAGCGTAGTCGTTCCACCTCTATAGCGCTATCGATCACCACTCGATTCAATTCCGGCAGTATCTCTATCTCGACTTTGGCCATTTTTGGGTTCACTACTACACCTGGGCACCGTTTCAGACGAGAATTAGGAACATGCCGTGGTCTCAAACTCGACTTTGGCCAAAAGATGTATTAGTCAGAGACGGTATGAACAAACGACTCATCCTCTTTTGCATGCTAGACACCTCCAAATACCGGGTTTACGTCGAGAATA
>JAAENG010000346.1 GCA_024224665.1 Chloroflexota bacterium
AGCAGCAAGGCTGGACCCATGTGTTTGCCCTCCAAGCTTGCCAGATGACCCTGCCGTCTTGAAAATTCCACTGCGGGTAAAACCGGGTGTAGTTCCCGAGTTGTCTGCTGAAGACGTCACACTGCAGGATGGAGACATTGTCTACATCGAGTCCCGCGACGCCGAAGTATTTTACACTGGCGGACTTTTGTCGCCCGGTGAACACATGCTTCCCCGTGACTACGATTTAGACGCGTTGCAAGCCATGGCAATGGCTGGTGGGAACATAGGCGGGAATGGCCGCGCGGCCCAAGGTGGCGGTGGCGGTCGAGGAGGCGGGGCAAACGGGTTCGGTATCGACACTAGTGTACCGCCAGGCCTGCTGTATATCCTCAGGAAAACGCCTTGTAACGGGCAGATTGCCATCGAGGTCGATTTGGCCCTGGCTATCAACAATCCAAAGGCGAGGCCACTCATTCAACCGGGTGACACCCTAATACTCCAGTACAAGTGTGAAGAAGAAGTGATCAACTTTGGCATCGCTACCTTCTTCACCTATGGAATTGCTGAACTGTTCAACGGGCGGTAGTCACAGTCGCTAAGCTTGAATCTCAAGAGCCACGATTCGCATGATCGAATCGTGGCTTTTTCTTTGCCCTTTTAGCACAACCTCGGTCATACTCTGTCCCGAAGGGCTTGGCATCCCTACAAAATTGCTGAACTGTGAACTCCTTCTTCGC
>JAAENG010000347.1 GCA_024224665.1 Chloroflexota bacterium
GAAAGGGGCTGATTTGACACCCAAAGTGTCACAAAACGAGCCGATAGCCGGATTGATCCGGCGCTGTTTGCTAGCCGGGAGATTCATCCCCCGGCGGACCTGGCAAGAAGACATTACCGAAATAAATAATTAACCTTCATAACTGTTAAGCGAAGCCTTCCACATCAGCGCCATCAAGGAATTGTGCCGGGTCGCTACGGAGGCCAGGATCTTTCCTTTACTCGATATGAGGAACAGGCGATCCAGACATGTGGAGCCGGTGGTCGCACAACTCGACAGCGAGGGTTTTGCCTGTGATATCCGTGCCGTTGGCTACGAGTTCCAGAAGGGTGGAAATGAAATGATGGTCGTAACCAGCAAAATGTAAGGAATCCCAAGGGCGCATCCGCCTTCAGGGTCTGATATCTCACGATTTCAACGACTTCAGGCAGAGAGCTTCATGTCTTGCAACAGTTCGACAAGCCCGAGCTGCTGAAGCCGTTCCTCTGTGGGAATGCCATTGTCAGTCCAACCCATCAACCCGTACCAATAGTCGCGAGCAGCAGCAAAGGCTTCATCCGTAATTTCGATGCCTTGTAACGGTCCCTCCTCAAACGCCTTCATCACGCGACGCGGCAAGCGGTCATCCTGTACGCTAAACCCCTCGCGATTGTTGAAGAGGCGGCAAAGGGTCTGTGCACGCTCACCCACGGTGAGCAGATCCAGAGGACTGTAATCATGGCCGGTGACACCACTGAGGGCTTGAGCCAGTTGGCCGTAATTGTACGAGTAAAAGTGACAGGTCAGGGCACAATCCTGGGCATGAGCCCAGTTCACTTCATGGAAGAATAGCTCCATTTTTCGGAGACTGAGTTCGTTGGCCGGCATGGGTTCGAATACTTGCACTTCGGCCACTCGATCCAGAGCACCGCCCGGCTGACTGTAACCGGTGTCGTGGAAGTTCATCATGTGGTCGGCGCCTACCGGGGCGACAGCATAGCCAACGCCAAGGGCATTTTTGAGGCGCGGTTCATGCATGGGCAACTCCTGCCCCTTGACTTCAACTGTGTAGGCATCAGCGCCGTTGCCAATCCACTCGGCCAGCCACTTACTCCCCTGCGCCATGATATCCCCAAACCCCCGGCGATGGGCGATCATGTCGATTCCATCCAGCAGACCTTGGGCATCACCCCAAGACGGCAGAAAACCTTGTGTTTGTTCTGCACTCAGCAAACCCCGATCGACACATTCCATCACGTAGGCGATGGTCATGCCCACACTAATGCTATCCAACCCCCACCGGGCTGTGAGTTCATTGGCTTTAGAGACGGCCAGCAGATCATTCACGCCACATGCGCTGCCCAGGCTGCCCAGAGACTCATATTCGGGACCTCCGTAGGCTTTGTCGATTTTCAATTTACCATAGAATTCCGATTTCATAGCGGGGTTTTCGGGATACTCGCCAACCTCATACTCTACGACCTGTTTGCAGTTCACCGGACAAACCATGCAGTTATCCCGTCCGATGAGGATGGTGCTATGCATGAGCTGGCCACTGATGCTCTTGGCGTCATCAAAGTGGGGGTCCATGAAGTTGCGCGTGGGTAGGGCGCTGGTTTTGTTCAAGCCAATCAATCCCCCCGGTGTGCCCCACTTGATGGCCCAAGACATATCCTCTTCGTAGGTGTCGGCGAATTGCTTCATCACCGGCGCCATGCGCTCTCGATCTGCCACGGGCGCCTTAAGTGTGCCGCGCACGGCTACAGCCTTGAGATATTTACTCCCCATCACCGCGCCCAAACCACCCCGCCCGGCCGCACGATTGAAATCATGGATAACACACGCGAAAAGAACCTCGTTCTCGCCGGCCACGCCGCACTGTGCCACCCGGATTTTTTTATCATCCAGTTCATCCTGGAGCGCCCATTCCACATCAACTGTGTCCTTGCCCCAAAGCTGATCGGCGGGGCAGATTTCGAACTCTCCGTCATGAATCCACAGATAAACAGGCTTTTCGGCCTTGCCATGAACGATAAGTGCATCGAAGCCCGTCCGTTTGAACTCGTGGCCCCACCAGCCTCCTGCTTCCGAACTCGCTATGGCGCCGGTTAGAGGGCTTTTGGCCCCCACACCATGTCGGCCGCTACCTGGTAGGTTGGAGCCCTGCAAAACACCGGGGGCGAAGATAAGCAGGTTGTCGGGGCCAAGAGGATCGGCGCCGGCCGGCATATCTCGCAGCAGCAAATAGGCGACCAGTGCTCGGCCACCGAGTAGTTTGAGATAAAAATCGTCAGAAGGGCGTTCGATCCATGTGCGACCATCGCTCAGGTCTACATGAAGTAGCTTGCCCCAGGCGCCGCCAACTGTCATGAGGAAATCTCCTTTGTATCAATAATGATGAAATAATAGCATGAATGTTTTAATCGTGCATTACTTAGGCGCTTATCCACCACTGGGGATGGGTGCCAGTTGTAAGACATCGCCCTCCTGTAACACTGTGCCCCAGTGAGCCAGACGGCCGTTGACTATGATAGCAAGCCCCTCTCCGCCAGGTAAGGCTAGTTTTGCCAGAGCATCACCAACTGTAGTTCTGTCCTCCAGTATCAAAACGGCAGGTATAAGTTCCTTAAGGGATCCGGATGCACGAACTGTGATTTGCATAGAGAAAATCTGAACCTCATAGATATCTAACGATTGTAGCAAATGTCACGTATTCTAAACAAGTGGCGTGGATTCAGTTATCGTTGTCTTGGGGAGCGTTTCGCCATATTTGATCAGATACCGGAAGTGTTGGGCTCATAATGCGATGATCCCTCTGGGTCTCTCGTCTGCGCTTGAGTGCAGTGTCTCGACGATCTCCGCCGTGAATCTCGCATGGTCGCAGAACCTAATACCGCGTATCGGATATTGCCAACCTTTTCGGAGGTCGATTCATGATATACTTAGCGCGTCGGAATCGTTAGCCATCGGAGGAACGCAGATGCCTACCCCATTTCCTGGTATGAACCCCTATCTCGAGCATCCGCACTTATGGCCGGATGTACACCTCGGTCTTATCTCCGCAATTCGGGATGATCTGGCCTCTAGAGTCAGCCCACGCTATGTAGTAGCAGTTGAAGAACGTACCAACGTAGTAGCAGTTGCAGAACGTACCTACATCTCATCAGCAGTCCCAGATACGTTTCTAGGGCGGGCTGATGTAGCCATTACGGGTTCACATGATGCCGCACCCATTGCACATGTCGTTGCTGATTCAGCACTCACCTATTCGCCAGTGGCTGTGCAAGTGCCCGCGCTCGACAGGATCATAGAGCGATATCTTGAGGTGCGAGATGCCGAACGAGGTTATGCGGTCACTGTGATCGAGATCCTCTCGCCGGGGAATAAGCGTTCCGGCAGCCGGGGGTATGTGGAATACCTTGCAAAACGAGAAAGAAGTTTGGTTTCGATTACGAGTCTGGTGGAAATCGATCTTCTGCGTTCAGGGGATCCTCCGCCCTTGCGCGGAGATATTCCCGAAAGTGATTACCGCATTTTGGTCAGCCGGGGATGGCAGCGCCCACATGCCGATCTATATCCTTTCGATGTGCAACATCCGATACCAGAGATTCCGATTCCTTTGCAGAAAATGGATGAGGAACCCAAGCTGGATCTCACAAGGCTCTTGCATGATCTCTACGATCGTGCAGTCTACAATTTGCGTATCGATTATACCAAGCCTCCCACACCACCTTTGGCAGATGAAGCAGTCCTATGGACTGATCGGCTGTTGACTTCCGCCGCACTACGCTAACCAATTCTTGTTTCCAACCCGCATCGACAATGCCCCAATCAACCACACGACTTACCAACATAGAAGTCGCCGAACAACTGCGCCTGATCGGCGATATCCTATTGATCAAAGGTGAAAACCGTTTTCGCGTTCTCGCTTTCAAAAACGCGGCAGAGAGCATCGAAAACGAAGGACAAGATATCAACGGTATCTACGCTGCCGGCGCACTGACAAAAATCCCAAATGTCGGGAAGGGCATCGCCGTGGATGTCGGCCAATTGCTAGATACTGGCCAGATCGATTTCCTGGAAGAATTGAAAAAAGAAGTGCCGCTTGGCGTTGTCGACATGATGCGCGTGCCTGATATGGGCCCCAAAAAAGCGACCAGGCTCTGGCATGAGCTGGACATCACCAGCATCGAGGCGCTGAAAGCAGCGGCGCAGGCACAACAGCTTCGCCCTCTAAAAGGTTTTGGTGCTAAATCAGAAGAGAAGATTCTCAAGGGCATCGCCTTGCTGGAACAACGGCAAGATGAACGCACACCGTTGGGGGTAGCTCGGCCGGCAGTGCTCGATCTGATAGCCGGTTTACGCTCGAGCTTGCCTGACGGCGTTGCAGTAAAGATCGAACCTGCCGGAAGTGTAAGGCGTTGGAAGGAGACCATCGGCGATCTCGATATCCTGGCTGTGAGTGAGGATACCGAGGCTCTGAGATCGGCATTTCAGGCGCTGCCGCAAGTCGTCGATGTGGTCGCGGCCGGTGCTACCAAGAATCGTGTGCGCCTGGCAAACGGCCTGGAATGCGATCTGCGGGTGGTGGAAGAGAAACACTGGGGTACAGCGCTTCAGTATTTCACCGGGAGCAAAGAGCACAATGTTGCGCTGCGCGCGATAGCTCAGAAACAGGGCTGGAGCCTGAACGAGTATGCGCTCACAGCCAGCGGACGAGGAGATGAACCTGAAGGGGAAGAACGCTTTTTCCAAACGGAAGCAGCTTTGTACGAATTCCTGGGAATGGAGTGGGTGCCGCCGGAATTGCGCGAAGATCGGGATGAGATCCGGGCGGCAGGCGCAGGCACACTGCCCGATTTATTGACGCTGGACGATATTCAGGGCGAATTACATGGCCACAGTACCTGGAGCGATGGCACAGTCAGTATCGAGGAAATGGCCGAGAATGCCATACGGTTAGGGTATACTTACTGGTCGGTCTGCGATCACAGCATGGGGTTGGGTATCGTGGGGGGATTGGACGCAGAGCGGTTGAGCCAACAGGCGGCTGAAATCAGACGACTGAACGAACGCTGGCAAGAAGATGGCTTCAACTTCCGCTTGCTTCGTGGCACAGAATTGGAAGTTTTGGCGGATGGTACGTTGGGATTAGCTGATGATGTCCTGGCCGATCTCGATGTCGTCGTGGCAAGCATCCACAGCAGTTTACGCCAGGAGCGAGACATCATCACCGAACGTTGTTTGACCGCCGTGCGCAATCCTCATGTCGATATCCTGGGCCATCCCACGGGGCGCCTACTGGGACGGCGACCTCCCAGCGATCTCGATGTCGAACGGGTGTTACAAGCCTGTACAGAGACCGGAACCGTGGTAGAGATCAACGCCCACCCCTCCCGACTGGATCTCAATGATGTCTACACACGGCGCGCAGTTGAGCTGGGCTGCAAGATCGCCATCAACACAGACGCCCATTCCTTAGAAGATATGGATTTGATGACCTACGGCGTCCATATCGCCCGTCGCGCCTGGCTTACGCCCATTGATGTGATCAACACCCGACCTGTCGATGAGATGCTGGGGATGCTAAAGGGTGGCAAAACGGAAGAGCTATGATGGCCTGGGAATATGCTCAGTCCATTCTTTTTTCATTAACATTCAGAGCATCATTGCTGAATACTTGGCCAGTACTGGGCAGCCCATTCACCTCGTAGAATGACAGGTGTTTCCGTCAGTGTCAACTCCAAGATACCATCATCGGCGTAGAGAATGTCGATTTCGGGCCCCTGTTGATCAGATGCGGTGGGGACTGTTAGCGCTGTAAACTTCGAAGCCCGTACGGGTTGATGTACAGTGGTGGAGACAGGGGCGTCGTGCGGGCCTTGGGCGATACCATCGTCATACCAGAGCACATAGACAGGTGAACTTTCCAACAGTAATTCGAAAGCTTCGACGCCATCCCCTAATCCTGCCAGTTGTCTTATCGCCGTATAACCGCTTAGCTGAGCCTGCGCCAACGCCAATGCCGGGATCACAGGGCGTTGCCCCGGCGCTACCAAGCCATCGGCCTGATCTAACATGCCCTGAAATGCGAGGTCACGCTTGCCAAGTGTCGGATTCTCCAAAAGGAGTCGGTCTTGTTCCAACCCTACGATGAGAGCATCGAACCCACTCCAGGCAGCATAGACCCATTTCTTGACACTCAGGCGTGCCTGTTCTGCCTGATACCAGCGCTCGGTGGTGTCGTCACCTTGTTGCAGATTGGCCCAGAGTGATTCACCATTGCCTGGGAACAGAGGATTGACCGAGAGTGATTGTGGGTCGGCTGTGAGTGCAGGAGCAGAGGTCGAGCCTGTGATCCACACCTCAAGTGGACGCCCCGCCAGTGTCGCTATCCAATCAGATAAAGTTGCGAGCCCTGTGTAATCGGCTGCGCTGCTGACTGTTGCGATGTCATAGGCGTTTTCTTTTTGCAGGAGTTCAGCATAGGCAGCGATGGCGCCACAAGCAGCAGGATCGATATTTGTGACAATGTCCTCTAAACCTTCTGGCGTTGGAAACTGGTCCAGCAGATCCAATCCGGGGATACTTGCCAGCAAGATCGTAGCTTGCGGTGATGCTCTGCGCGCTGCTTCTGCGGCTGCGTCAAGCAAAAAGAGGTAGTCAGAGACCGTTTGTTCAGGTGTTGCGCCCTGCCACCAGATACCGGACACAGCATCGGTTTCGATCTGGTAGTAGCGTATCGGATCGACGCTGCCATCCCCATCTGTATCGACCAGACCCGGATAGTCATCGACCCCATCGCCGTCATACCGTTCGACCACTGCTTCCACCCAGGCAGCATAGTCGGCACGGTATTCAACTCTAGGTGGCGTAGATGCGGCAGCGGCAGCCAAACCACCTTGAGGTGATGCTGCACGTGCCCAGGTATTCCAGGCTCGCAAGACGATGCCCAACTCGAAACCAACCTGTTGATAAGTCTGGACGCGAGTATCCAACGCCGCGATCTCATCATCCCACTCGTAGAAATGAATGCCCTCTTGCGGGGGCTCTGGCTCTACATATCCCCAACGCACATCATCCAACATGACCAGTGTCGCGCCTGATTGGCGCAATGGCTCTGGTAAATCGAAGGTAAATCGACTGCTGGCATCGATGATACCCAAGCTCAGCGTATCGCCCTGTAATCTGATTCCAGAAGGATAGATGAGCGCAGAGAGTTCGCAAGGTGGGTAGGGAACGGAGCACCCCGCCAGTAGACCAGCCACAACAACCAAAGCCCATATTTTTCTCATGATTCGCATGATGGCAATCCTTTGTGTAGAGGCAAGAGAGAAACGGCGGCCGTTTAGCCTATTATACTCCTGTACGGTTCCCCACGCTACTTCTTCTGTTGTGCCCATAAATATCTGCTAATGCTGCTCTTTCGAGCAGAAGTGTGTACTTCGCCCGCTTACGACAATTCGGCTGATAGGTGTACCGCAGGAAGGGCAAGGTTCGCCAGTACGTCGAAAAACCAGCAAACTATTTTGAAACTCACCGGTTGAGCCATCTGGACGGCGGTAATCTCGCAATGTTGTGCCCATCTCAGAGAGTGCCTGTTGGATCACCGCCTGTATTGCCTCGACCAATCGGCCCACTTCTGCGGCTGAAAGGGATCCACCTTGTCGCAAGGGGTGCAGCCGCGCCCGAAAGAGTGCTTCATCGGCGTAGATATTGCCAATACCGGCAACAAGACGCTGGTCCAAGAGGAGTGATTTGATCGGGGCAGTGCGTGCGGCCAGGCTCTTTTGCAGGTGTGCAACCGAAAAATCAGCGCTCAATGGTTCGGGGCCAAGTTTGAATATAACCTCTTGCACATCTTCTACCAGATAGGCACGACCGAATTTGCGCATGTCTTTGAATCGCCAATCTCGTCCGTTTGCCAGGTGGAAGACCAGACGGTCGTGCTTGTGATAGGGGTCGGAGTTTGGGATCACACGCATCTCGCCCGTCATACGCAAGTGCATGACAAGCCAGCGCCCATCGTCTAGCTCGAACAACATATATTTGCCCCGCCGATCTGTCGATACCACCCGCCGGTTTTTCATCCAGGCAATGAATAGGGTTGTTTCGGGACGATCTATCACGCCTTCCCACAACACCGACACGTCTATGATCGGCTGATCGATGATCTGTGGAAACAATGCGTCCAAGATCGTTTGTACTTCGGGTAGTTCCGGCATAAAGAGGATTCTAGAAGATCGCGCCAAATGCGTCAATCTTAAATATCGCGACATGGAACGAACTTCACTTTGTTGCCCATGCTCCCTGTGGTATTATTCACAGGATTGATGCAACCTTTCTCAAGCGATAGCAGCCATTTTATGATACCTGATAAAGCTAGTTTGGAGCGAGTGTCTCCGACGGCAGTGGTCGAGTCGAACCTGGGACGTGTTCTGGGGGATGATCTCGCGCTGGTGCGGCAACGTATGCAAAAGGCGATTCAGAGTGAGTATCCTTTTGTAAATAGTGTGTTGGCCGAGCATGTGCACGACCACTATCCGCGCGCCATTATCGTGCTAAGTACAAGTCGTCTAGGGCATAGCCATGAAAGCGGTCGCATTGCATTGGCTACAGCCATCGAATTGCTACATCTTGCGGTCAATGTGCATGACATCATCCCACGCGGTGCGGTCACCCCGAACAATCATGTTAGAGCTCTGTTGGGGACATCGATTTTGGTCGGGGATTATTGCTTTAGTCAGGCCTCGATATTGGCGGCTGAAACAGGAAATCCTGATGTGGTTGAATCCTTCTCAAATGCACTGGCTCAACTCTCTGAGCGCCGCGTCATCACCTTGCTAGAAACACCGCAACAGCCTCACTCAGATGATGCAATTCTTTACGCAGCGGCAGCTGAATCTTCAGCCTTATTGGTGGGCTTACCGTTGCCCATTCGTTACGCCCTAAAGGAGTCGGCAGCGGCCTTTGGCGAGGTTCTGACTGACTCCGAAACCTCGCTTCCCGAGGCCTTTGCCAAGCTTGAGGGATTGATCAAAGATCGACCTTCGGCAAAGCCGTTAGCGAATTGGTTGCGTACACGTTTGCCGGTATAGCGGGTCCGTAGACCGGTAGACCAGTAGACCGGGATATGCCGGAAAACGAATAGGGAGGCGTATTGCCTTGGTTATCTGGTATTCCGGTTTCCTGGTTTACAGATTGGCGTGGCGTTTCGCAAGGAATTTGGATCTACTGAGTCTATTCATTTGGGTGCGTCCTAAATGAGTTGGAGACATAATGTGTCACCAGGTTTCGACCTAGGTTCGTCAACATAACCCCCCATTTCGGAGGTTCAGAAGGCCTGAACCGGCCTCCAAATATGTTCGTATCGCAGGGTGTTATCTCCCTCATAACTAAAAAAGGACACACCCTATTCATTTCCTGCCGGACGCAATACAAAGAAACCTCTCACCA
>JAAENG010000348.1 GCA_024224665.1 Chloroflexota bacterium
ACCTGTAGACCGGTAAACCTGTAGACCGGTAAACCTGTAGACCTGTAGACCTGGAGACCGGTAAACCTGTAGAACCTGTAGACCGGTAGACCTGTAGACCGGTAAACCTGTAGACCTGTAGACCTGTAGACCGGTAAACCTGGGCGCTGTCATCAGTTAAATCTGACCCACTACCTAATTTCGAAGTTTCGGCCTGCTTCATTCTGCCGAGTTTGCATCTTTACAAATCCAAGTTTGCAATTGCGAACAGAACCAAAGATCAATGACTAAAGATTAAGGATTCTTCTGTCGATCGTCCTTAATCATTAATCATCAAGCCTCAACCCTCAGTCCCCAACCCGCCATGAAAGCGATCACAATCATGTTCGACACGCTCAACCGCCGTATGCTGCCCCCTTACGGTTGTGAATGGGTGCACGCGCCCAATTTCGAGCGTCTGGCAAAGCATACGGTGATATTCGACAACTGCTACATCGGCAGTGCCCCTTGCATGCCCGCTCGCCGGGAACTGCATACCGGGCGTTACAATTTCCTCCATCGCAGTTGGGGACCTCTGGAACCATTCGACGATTCCATGCCCGAGCTTTTGCGCACGAACGGCATTTACACACACCTGATCAGCGATCACTACCACTATTGGGAAACGGGTGGCGCCACCTATCACAGCAAATACAATACCTGGGAATTCGTGCGCGGCCAGGAAGGGGATCCGTGGAAAGGGCAGGTCAAGGATCCTGACATCCCTGAAAACCTGAGCGATCGCTCCGACAGATTCTGGCGGCAAGATTGGGTGAATCGCCCGTACATGGCGGATGAGGATGATCATACCCAGACCCGCACCTTTGACGAGGCAATCGAATTTATTCAGACAAACCATGAAGAAGAGGACTGGTTTCTGCAAGTGGAAGCTTTTGATCCTCATGAGCCCTTTTTTGCTCCGGAGCGATTTAAGGAACTCTATGCGCATGACTATGACGGCCCCCATTTCGATTGGCCAAACTACAGGCCGGTTCAAGAGACGGCTGCACAGGTCGAGCATATGCGTTATGAGTACACTGCTCTGCTCAGCATGTGCGACTATTCCCTGGGCCGTATTCTCGACCTGATGGACGAACTCGGGCTTTGGGAGGACACCCTGCTGATCGTCAATACCGACCACGGCTTTCTGTTGGGCGAGCATGACTGGTGGGCCAAATGTGTGCAGCCCTTCTATAACGAAGTGGCGCACATTCCTCTGTTTATCTGGGACCCTCGCTGCAAAAAGCAGGGCGAACGACGCCTCAGTCTGGTGCAAACCATCGATACAGCGCCAACGGTTCTAGATTTCTTTGGCATCAAGCCTACGAGCGACATGCAAGGACGCCCCCTACGAGATACCCTGGCAAGCGATACGCCTGTGCGGGAAGCTGGCTTGTTCGGCATATTCGGGGGCCAGGTAAATGTGACCGATGGGCGTTACGTGTACATGCGCGCCCCGGCGACGGCTGATAACCAACCTCTCTACAACTACACGCTCATGCCAACCCACATGCGCGAGATGTTCGGCGTTGGCGAGTTCGAGGACGTTGAACTGGCGCCACCATTCTCATTCACCAAGGGTTGTCGCACGCTCAGAACCAAGGGTCGGGCCTGGAACGATCCGCATACATTCAGGACCGTGTTGTACGATCTGCAGACTGACCCGGCGCAGGAACAGCCGATACAAGATGATGAGATCGAAGCAAGAATGATCGAACTCCTCTTAAAGCTCCTGCGAGAAAGTGATGCGCCCCCTGAGCAGTACGAGCGTTTGGGTTTATACGATCTGCTCTAGTCCACACCAACTGGCGACGAACAGGGCGATGACCTGCGTGATATTCCGCAGTGACTCCAGGTTGACCCGCTCGTCAAAACTGTGGATGTTCTCTGCCACTGGGCCATAAACGAGCGCGGGTGTGTCCTGGTAAAGGCCAAAGAATCGGGCGTCGGTCAGGGCCGTGCTGGCAAGTGTTGCTAAATCTGCATCATAAACGGCCCTGTGTGCATCAACTAGGGTCCCTTCTGCGCTCGTATGGCGGGGCAGCGTATATCCGTTAGAGAGGAATCCGTGGTAAGTCAGCCGTGGCGGGTGCTCGGTCAGATATGGGTTGTCAGCGACAGCTTCAGCGATAACCTGCTCGATCTCGTGCTGACAGGCGTCGATCTCCCTGTCTGGGTAAATGCCGATACGGACATCGAACCGGCACCATTGGACTTTTGACAAAAGTGGAGCCAGCTTACAGAACTACGATGCAAGAAACGCCGACTTCGCTGGTCAAAACAGCTTGAAACCCCATGATTGACAAAACGAGCACTTTTATACCGAATTAACTTGGGGTTTGGGACGT
>JAAENG010000349.1 GCA_024224665.1 Chloroflexota bacterium
GCTACGTAACAGCGCCCCTTGAAAGGGGCTGATTTGACACCCTAAGTGTCACAAAACGAGCCGATAGCCGGATTGATCCGGCGCTGTTTGCTAGCCGGGGGATGAATCCCCCGGCGGACCTGGCAAGAAGACATTACCGAAATAAATAATTAACCTTCATAAGGGCCTTCGTACTTTCAGCGACGAATTCCATTCGGTTCGTGGAAACGCCAATATTGTAAAGGTACAAGTACTGAGAATGAACCATGCCCGATTTTGTCACGTAGGGGCGTCCCTTTATGGTCGCCTTTACGTGATTCGTTGGCGCCAATCGGCCAGAATATCTCGCAGCGATTGTTGTAGGGGGATATGTGGTTGCCAGCCGGTCCTCTTTTGAAGCCTGCTCGGATCACAGATGATGGTGGGGATATCGGAGGGACGCATGCGGTTTGGGTGCGGTTGGCATGTAATCGCTACGTCAACTTGGTCGAGCATGATATCGAGGATGCTGCCGATGCTGACAGCCCTGCCGTTGCCGATATTGTAAACGGCGCCGGGCTCACCCTGGTTGAGGATCAACCAGTAAGCACGCACCATATCTCGTACATCGGTGAAATCCCGTTGAGCATCGAGATTGCCGTGGCTGAGTTCTGGCGGCTGGCGTCCCGCTTCGATTTTGGTTATCTGCTTGGCAAAGCTAGAGGTTACGAACACCTCGCTCTGGCCGGGGCCAATGTGATTGAAGGGGCGCACGCGCACGGTATGCAGACCATGGCTGTGAAAGTATTGCCAGCCAAGCATATCCTGTGCGACTTTGCTGACACCGTAGGGTGAGGTGGGGCGCAGAGGGGTCTGTTCGTTGATCGGCAAATCGCTGGGGGTTATGGCCCCATAGGATTCGCCAGACCCCACCACCAGGATCTTGGCATCCAGGTCGGAGATCAGCAGCGCTTTGAAGAGATTGAGTTGGCTATGTACATTTTGTTCGAAGGTGGGCCAGGGATGCTCCCATGAGAGGGGGACGAAAGATTGGCCGGCCAGATGGAAAATGTACTCCGGGTGCCAGCGTGTGAGGATTTCTGCCACATTAGACGCTTCGCGCAGGTCCAGTTGTTCCAATTGCACGCGATTGGAGGCAAAGTCAGGTGAAGGCTGGCGACGGTAAATCGTGCCGATGATCTCCAGATCAGTTTCGGCCAAAAGGTAGTTGACGAGATGGCCGCCAGCAAAGCCTGCAGCCCCGGTAACCAATGCGCGCATAACGTGTGCGATTATACCAGAGTAGGCGAAGCGCCCCTAACCGATTCACTCGGTCCGATTTAGCCAATGCTCCAGAATTATAGTCTACCCATCACTCCTCCAGTTCTTTCTGCATGCGAGTTATCGTATCGGAAAGCAGGTGTAGATCACGTTCACAGACATTGAAGACAATCGCGGCATCTAGATCAAAATAATGATGACTCAATACGTCGCGCATACCCATCACACGTTTCCATTCGACATCTGGATAACTAGGAAGGTATGCGCCATCTGTAATTTTATCAAGGTTTTTTACGCTTTCGCCAATGGCGATCAATTGCATACAGATCGCATCAAGATATATCAAGCCTTCATCTGATTCGATAAAATCGGCTGGCGAGTTGATCGTTCGAAATCTTTTCGAAATGGTTTCAGTTGCATGCAATATTTGGCGCAAAATCTCATGAATCAAAGCAACATCAAGCTTAGACATAAACGGCTTCTTGATCGATGCGTTGCTTCAGGAAAGGACTCATATTATCCCGATATCGAACGATGTCTACCTGACGCTGCAGTAATTGTTCCAATTCCTGTTTGATCCCGACCATCGCAAACAGATCTGGTTCAGACATCTCCACAACGATGTCGATGTCGCTTGAATCGGTTAAGGAGCCACGCGCTGCAGAGCCGAACAAACCGATGCGAAGTATGCCAAATTCTTGAGCCCTTTGGTTTCGGAATTCACTAACGGTATTGATGAGGTAAGAGTCAGTCATTTTTTAGATACTCCACAATCAGTCGTTATCTTGTTAAGCATAAATTAGCACAATACTGTTTGGCCCACAAGCTGATTCAGATTATAAGTTCGTAGAATAACAGTCTGACCTGTTCGAAATTTAAAAAAGCCTCCGTGCGGATACTATCGTACGGAGGCTCAGCAAACCAAGAGTTTCTGACAAGAACAGGTGAATATTGTCGTACAGATGTCGTTGCCGAACTAGACGGGTATCTGGACCATTAGTCCGGCAGCTTCGTTCAATATCTGCGCCCGATCAGTGCGCTCCCACGGCAGATCGATGTCATCCCGGCCGAAGTGGCCATACGTGGCGGTTTGGCGATAAATAGGGCGGCGCAGGTCCAGGTCACGGATGATCGCGCCTGGACGCAGGTCGAAGTACTCATCCACCAACTCGGCGATGCGTTCGTCGCTGATCTTACCGGTATCAAAGGTCTCGACACTGATGCTGAGGGGGCGGGCCATACCGATGGCATAAGAAAGCTGGATCTCACAGCGGTCGGCCAGCCCGGCGGCCACCACGTTTTTGGCAACCCAACGAGCGGCGTAGGCAGCGCTGCGATCTACCTTGGTGCAGTCTTTGCCGCTGAAAGCGCCGCCACCATGGCGTCCCATACCACCATAGGTGTCGACGATGATCTTGCGGCCGGTGAGTCCGGCGTCACCCATGGGGCCACCGACGACGAAGCGGCCGGTGGGGTTCGTATAGATCAGCAGGTCGTCATCCACCAGTTCATCTGGGAGCACGGGTGTGATAACATGCTCGATCAGAGCCTCGCGAATGGCCTCCTGGCTGATGTCAGGAGCGTGCTGCGTGCTCAATAACACCGTATGGATGCGTTTGGGCTGGCCGTAGGCGTATTCTACTGTGACCTGGCTCTTGCTATCGGGACGTAACCAGGGCAAGGCGCCATTTTTACGGACGTCGGTCATGCGCTGCATCAGCTTGTGTGCGTAATAGATAGGCATAGGCATGAGTGTGGCCGTCTCATTGCAGGCGTAGCCAAACATCATGCCCTGGTCACCGGCGCCCACTGCCTCGATCTCATTGTTGCCCATGGTGCCTTCTTTGGCTTCTTTGGCCTTGTCGACACCCATGGCGATGTCGGGGCTCTGCGAAGCGATGGCGACCTGCACGCCGCAAGTGTTACCGTCAAAACCTTTTTCGCTGCTATCGAAGCCGATTTCCTTAACGACCTCGCGCACCAATTTATCAAAATCAACAAAGGTGGTGGTTGTGATCTCGCCAAGGAGCAATACAAAACCGGTTTTAACTGCAACCTCGCAGGCGACACGTGCGTTCGGGTCTTCCGTAAAAATAGCGTCCAGTACGGCATCACTGATCTGGTCACACATCTTGTCGGGATGGCCTTCCGAGACGGATTCGCTCGTAAAGAGCAAGTGGGGTGAGTTGGTGAATGTGGTCATGGTCGATTCTCCTAAATCGGCGTTAGGCCGGACAAATGTTTTTCTTCAAGGTAAGGCGTTCAGCGTTCCGTGACAGTTGGAGCTGCAATTTGCTCAAGCGGCCAATCCTTACGCGCCACGTATTACGCATCATGTCTAGTGCCCCGTTCCAAGCGCCCACTCGTTAAGATAGGCCTCTTGCTCAGGGGTCAAAATGTCGATATCGATGCCCATCGCTTTCAACTTCAGTGCGGCGATCTCCCGGTCGATCTCCTCAGGGACATCGTAGACCTGGCCAGTTAATTCGTCGCCATGTTTGAGCATGTATTCTGCAGCCAAGGCCTGGTTGGCAAAGCTCATATCCATAACTGCGCTGGGATGACCCTCAGCCGCAGCCAGATTGACAAGACGGCCCTCGCCTGCGATGTAAATGCAACGGCCATCTTCCAAAGCATATTCATCGAGGAAATCGCGCACTCGCGTGATCTCGACCGCCATCTCTTTCAAGCCCTTCATGTTGATCTCTACATCGAAGTGCCCACTATTGGCGAGGATGGCGCCGTCGCGCATGACTGCCATGTGGTGTGTATCGAACACGTGGATATCGCCGGTAGCACTACAGAAAATATGCCCCACTTTAGCCGCTTCCATCATGGGCATGACACGGAAGCCATCCATGACCGCTTCCAACGCTCGCAGCGGGTCGATCTCGGTGACGATGACATTGGCGCCCATACCTTTGGCGCGCATGGCAATGCCCTTGCTACACCAACCGTACCCACCCACCACGAAATTCTTGCCGGCCAGGAGGATATTCGTCGCCCGCACGATACCGTCGATGGTGCTCTGGCCTGTGCCATAGCGATTGTCGAAGAAATGCTTGGTCATGGCGTCGTTTACAGCAACTACCGGAAACTTGAGCGCACCTTCTGCGGCCATGGCCTTGAGGCGGATGACGCCGGTTGTTGTTTCTTCGGTACCGCCGACGACGGTGTCGAGCAGTCCGGAGCGTGAGGTGTGTAAGGCCGCCACCAGGTCCATACCATCGTCCATGGTGATATGAGGTTCGATATCGAGCACGCTCTGCATGTGGTTGTGATACTGTTCGTTGCTCTCGCCCTTGATGGCGTAGACAGGCATTTCGTAATAAGAGACCAGTGCTGCTGCCACATCATCCTGCGTGCTAAGAGGGTTGCTGGCACAGAGGGCGACTTCGGCGCCACCTGCTAACAACACGCGCATGAGATTGGCAGTCTCGGTGGTGACATGCATAGCCGCTGCCATGCGGATGCCTTTGAAAGGTTGTTCTACCTTTAAGCGGGATTCGATAAGGTCCAGTACGGGCATTTCTCTGGCTGCCCATTGCATACGAAAACGGCCACGTTCGGCCAGGTTGGTGTCTTTTATGTCGTATTGTCGAGAGGACATAGATATCTAAAGCTCCTTATAGATAACTTGTAAGCAGTGCAGATGACAAAGATATTGTCTACCTGAAGGAATAAAGCGCTCGCAAGCGCTGTATTTAGACCCTGAGGGGTCTTTGTAGGGTTAGCCGTGGAATTCCATTCCACGAGCGGAAAGTGTGTCGATTAAGGCGTTATCGCCATAATTATGGCGATAACGTTCGGCGAATTCCTCGAGCGTGAAGGTATGATTTTGGGTACCGCTTTGCTCTATAGCATAGACGGCGACAAGGTTGCCAAGACGCAGGGTCGTGGGCCAGTCAAACCCGCGTGCAAGGCCGGTGAGCAGACCACCTCGGAAAGCGTCGCCTACGCCGGTGGGCTCTACCAAAGCCTTGGCCTGGGCACAGGGTGCATGATATTCGTCGTTCTGTGTATAAACGCTGGCTCCCTCAGCTCCCCTGGTCACCACCAGAGCGCCTACATGTTCTAGCAAACCAGCTTGGTCCATTCCCGATAGCTTCTTGGCCATCTCCAACTCATAATCATTCACTGTGAGAATGGCTGCGCCTTTGATGCTCTGCATAAATTCGTCGCTATCGATGCGGGCTAGCTGTTGGCTGGGGTCATAGGTGAATCTTATCCCCAAATCACGGCATTCTTGTGCATGTTTGACCATAGCCGCTGGATCATTCGGAGAAACAATCACCCAGTCGACATCATCGTGGTCGAGAGAGCGGAAACTGAGTTCTCTGGCGCGAGCCATCGCCCCGGCATGAAAACTGGCGATCTGATTGTTGTCTTTGTCTGTAATGACCGTAAATGTGGCGGTGAATTCATTCTCGTAAACGCTTGTCAACGAAGTGTCGACACCTACCTCGTCGAGCCAGCTTTGGTATTCTTCGAAGTCATGCCCGGCTGCGCCCATCAGTTTGGGGCGGTTGCCCAGTAGCGCCAGGTTGTAAGCGATGTTAGGCGCGCAACCACCACGATGTCGTTCTTTGGAATCGACCAGAAAACTGACTGAAAGATTTCCGATCTGCTCGGGCAGGATGCTGTCTTTGAAATAGCCGGGGAAATGCATCAGATTATCCCAGGCGATAGAGCCGGTTACGATGATGGACATAAGATACACACGAGATGCCAGACCTAATCGATTGAGTCGATGAAAGGGATGATACCGGTGAGGTCGGGCAGGGTGAGTTGGGCAGCTTGGGAGACTTCTGGTTTGTGTGGGCGGACGGCGACGGCATAGCCAACTTGTTGAAAGGCTGGGATATCGGCTGTACTATCACCAACAGCCATACATTGGTCAGGTTCGATATCTCGTTGCTCGAGAATCTCGCGTACAATCGGGGCCTTGCCACCCCAGGGCACACGCACCGTCATCGATCCGCTGAGATGCTCGCCGTCATGGTGGAGGTCGTTACACAGATAGTGTGATGCATTCAAATCGAAGGCAACATCTTCCACGTGCAGATCGAAGCCCGAGCTGAGGAGGATAAAAGGGATCTTGCGATTGTGCAGGTCAAGTGCCATTAAATGTGCACCTGGAACATAGGGGTTGGCGCGTAGCACATCCTTGGTTTCTGCTAGCGACCGGCCTTGCCACTCTCCGGCATCCAACTGGGCGAATTCATCATAAGTGATGCGCTCTGCCATAAAATCAGCCAGATAACGGGCGCCGGCCTCCTCTGTGCCAAAATGGCGGTGGAGCAAGGTGTAAGGATCGTGTTCGACTTTGATGACGCCGTCGACGTCGAAAATAACGAGGCGGATGGGCATGGAGATTAAGAAGGCAAAAGGTAAAAGGTAAAAGGCAAAGTGCAAAGATTTGCATGGTCAATCGGCGGTCAGTCAGCTGTTAATGTTGATGCTCCTCCCAGAGTCTCGTTTCGGCTGAAAGCTTTGCTCGCCGCAGACTCTCGGTAAAGGGCGGGTAACAGATGCCTTCGTCCGTGATGATGCCGGTGAGATAGCGATGAGGGGTGATATCGAAAGCGGGATTGTAAACGGGTACATTGTCCGGCGCGATCTGTTTGCCAAAGACGGTTGCCACTTCATCCCAACGACGTTCTTCGATAGGGATTTGATCGCCATCAGGCAGGTCGAGATCAATCGTGGGGGTGGGGACAGCAGCATAGCAGGGAATGCCATTCTCTTGGGCGAGCACGGCCAGATTATAGGTGCCGATCTTGTTGGCGACATCGCCGTTGGCAGCTACGCGGTCAGCGCCGAATAGCACGACATTGACTTTGCCCGTGCGCATCAACAGGCCGGCGGCGTTGTCGGCAATGAGGTGCATGGGGATATCCTCGCGCATCAATTCCCAGGCAGTGAGTCGGGCCCCTTGTAACCTGGGACGAGTTTCGTCGACCCAAACATGGATGCCCTTACCTGCTGCGTGGGCGGCGCGCACAACGCCAAGAGCCGTGCCATAATCCACTGTCGCCAAAGAGCCGGTGTTGCAATGGTGGAGGATATGCGCGCCCTGCGGCACTATAGCAGCGCCGTAGCGACCGATGCTTTGATTGATCTCAATATCCTGCTCGGCGAGCCTTTCGGCTTCAGCCAACATTTCGGCGCGTATCTCGTCCGTTGTTACCTGCTGCTCGGCCAATTCGGTGGCGAGAGCCAGTAGGCGAGCGCTGGCCCACGCCAGATTGACGGCAGTGGGTCGAGCGGCATCAAGTCTTTGTTTGGCCTGTTTTAGATCCGCAACCATGGCTTTTGGTTGGGCGGCAAGACTCAGGCGCGCTGCAAGTGCCATACCGTAAGCAGCAGTGGCGCCGATGGCGGGCGCGCCGCGCACGTACATATCGCTGATCGAGCGCACCACGCCTTCGATGCTGTCAAAGTTTGCGATTTCGTAGTGGAGGGGAAGCTGGCGCTGGTCGATCATACGGACCTGGCCTTGTTCCCACCAGACGCTGCGGTTGACCATAGCTGAGTGATAGGGTAGAGGGCAAACAAAAACGCGCCTCGTGGCGCGTAGGGGGTGATGGTGCTGAGCATAGCTCTCATCTTTCAGGTGTCTGAGCGCCACCTGCCGGAATTGGCACCTGTTACGATGAATGGCCAACAGTTCTCGTTTGACTTCTGACGATTGAACTGATGGTTAACCAAAGATCGGTTGCCGGGGGGTCGTCAGGCCGGTCCCTCGCCCCCTCTGGATGAGAATCCAGTAAAATATTTCGCCGTTTAGGCGCAATCGTTGAGTCTAGCACACGGCCCTTGGTGTGTCAAAATAAGGTCCGGTTGGGACAGTTAAGGCTATGCCGCTTTCGTTCGTGTTGACAACCACTTTTCTAAAGAATGTGAACTCTCTGCACTTCGATTACCCGCAAGAATCCCGTCGATGGCAAGATCTTCGTCGAGATCGGGCCAATGAATGCCATATCCATTGCCAAATAGTTTCCAGTTTTCTCGCTCTTTCAGAGTGCCATATGCTAAGCGAGGATACCAATCGTAAGGGATAGTGAGGCTCCGACCATCCTGCAAGTGCACGATGAAACGTGTTGCGTCAAGGGTAACATCACCGATGACTGGTTCGTTATCAAGTTGCAAAGTAATCATGCCAGACCTCCACAAACTCTTGTTGATGTTTTACGACCAAATGCTCAATGCGGTTGATCTCATGAGATCTAAAACCATGATTGCGGCCAATTCTACTGGATCTAGCCAGAATTTTACATCGAGCTTACCTCTTCTTACATGTATGTGCGGTGGTTCAGGTTGATCAGAACTATAGAATTTGAAGGAATACGGACCAATCTGTCTAACAGTTGGCATCAGATCTGTTCACACCGATCATTCGAATAGTCCGGAGATTGCGGTCTACACCCGAGTAACGTAAGCGCCGGTCACGGTATTCACACGGATCGTATTGCCTGCCTCGACGAATAAGGGTACCTGAACGTTCAGGCCGGTTGAAACGGTGCAAGACTTGTACGGAGCGTTGGCTGTGTCGCCGGCAAATCCTGGCTCTGCTTCGATCACTTCCATGTCCACTGTAGCTGGTATTTCGATAGAGATAGGTTCACCTTCGTACGTTTCCAGCTTGATCTCAATACCGTCGATCATATAGTTGATGCCGTCGCCTAGTTGCTCGGCTTTAAGCATAGTCTGTTCGTAGGTCTCCTTGTCCATGAAATAATAGAACTGGTCATCATGGTAGAGATACTGAACCATTGCATGATCAAGGCGGATATCGCGTACTTTCTGGCCGTTGGGGAAGGTTTTTTCCGTCGTAGACCCTGTACGCATGTTGCGGATCTTGACCCGAATCGTGGCGCCACCGCGGGCTTGTTTGCGGTGTTCGTAATCCAGCACCTTGAATAGCTCGTTATCTTGGGTGAATATCACACCCTTTCGTAATTGTTCAACGCCGATCAATTTCTAATCCTCCTGGCAAAAATGGGCCGCGCCTTAGTCGGCACGGCCACTGCAACTATTTTAGGGAAATGATGGGGTTTGTCAACTACTCCCACCATTCGGGCGGGGGAGGTGCGGGAGTATAGCCATCATGGCCGCCGAAGGCATCTTCCTTTATCTCCGCTTCTTTACCGGCTACGGGTGGCTCTTCTTCCAACCAGCGTTTTGCAGCCACAGGCATATTGTCCAACAGTCCGCGCTGGATGGTGGCATCTGGGAGCGATTCGAGGAAAAGCCTGCCATAACTTTTGCTGGTCACGCGCTTGTCGAGGATGGCGCAGATGCCACGGTCACTGGTAGAGCGGATCAGACGTCCAAATCCCTGGCGAAGATGGAGGATCGCTTCGGGCACAGAGAACTGGAAAAATGGTGAATCAAAGGTCTCGGAGCGAGCGGAGACGATGGGGTCGGTGGGGACAGAGAAAGGCAGTCGGGCTATGATCAAGGCGCTGAGCGCTTCGCCCTGCACATCGACACCTTCCCAGAAGCTGCGCGTGCCGAAGAGCACAGCATGCTCGGTTTGTCTGAAGGCGGCGAGTAGCTGTTGGCGTGATCCTCCCTGGCCTTGCACGAAGAGTGTGAAGCCGGTTTCTTCCAGGTGGGGGCGTACTACTTCGGCAGTGCGCTGCAATTGGGCATAAGATGTAAAGAGGGCTAAGAGGCGTCCCTGGCTGGCGGTGCTGAGTTGCAGGATGGCCTGTTCTACCTTTCCCTGATAGGCGGGCTGGTTGGGTTCAGGCATGTCGGTAGGAAGATACACCAGGGCGTTTTTCCGGTAATCAAAGGGGCTGTCCAGCGTCATCTCCTCGGCATCGACAGCGCCCAGACGATCCCGCAGATAGTCGAAACTATTGGCCGTGCGCAAAGTGGCGGAGGTGAGCACCACCGTATCTTTGGTCAGGAAGATATATTTTTCGATGAGGCTGCCGACATGAAGCGGGGCGCTAAGAATCGTGATCATGCCGTTGCGCTGGGATCGTCTTATCCAGTAGATAGTGTTGTTGTCCGGCTCCAGCAAAGCGGCTTCGCAAACTTCATGTGTCTCTTGTAAGGCCCTCTGCACTGACAGGATATCAGCATTGAGGTCTTCGAAGTCTTCGACAATATAGTTGCTAAGATCCTCCAGGCCACCCAGCAAGCGGGCAAGATCGGTAAGGAAGCGTTTGAGGACCAGGCCGGTGTTGTCCCATGTGATCTCGATGTTGACCCAGGCCGGTTGCACACGTTCACTTTCGGTGATGCGCAGGCGTAGATCGTACATGCTGTTGTCATACTGTCGCCCCTGGCGCTGAGCCAGATATCGGTCAATGGCATCGATACACTCAAACATGCGCACATCCAACAAGGGGATGGCATCGGCCAGCTCCCGTGTCAAGGCGGTAAAGGCCTCCGCCTTCTCTTTCGGGCAGTCGCTGTTACGGACAACGGTCGCCGCATCGGAAAGCAGGCCCACAGCTTTTTGTTCGGCGCCGGTGGGGGCCAGTTCTCGCAGTCGGGCGACGAAACTGGCATGATCTACTCTGAATGTGAGGGCATTGGTTGTGGCGTCTTCCAGGTGATGTGCCTCATCTACGATCAGGTGCTGGTACTTGGGGAGTACATTGTTTTCGGTGGCGATATCGGCCAAAAGCAGGGCGTGGTTGACAATAATGAGATGGGCGGCCTCCGCCTTACGGCGAGCGATATAGAAGAACCCTGGCCGTGACGCCCCTTGTACACAGCGGCTGGGCGAGCAAGTGGCGCTATCTGAGCAAACACGCTGCCATACAACTCGCTCCCGGGCGTTGGCCAACGATATCTCGCTGACATCGCCTGTCTCGGTTTGAGGCAGCCACACGAGGATGCGGGCAAGCACACTGACATCTACTGCCTCTAAATCAGCTCGTTGCAAGAATTTCCGCAGCCGGCGTGGACACAGATAATTGCTGCGGCCTTTCATGACCGTGGCGCTAAACTCAAAGGGTAAAAGGGTTTGCAGGTCGGGCAGGTCCTTATGAAAAAGCTGGTCTTGTAAGTTGATGGTGTTGCTGGATACGACGACGCGGCGGCCGGTCTGTGTCGCCCATGCCAGCGCCGGAATCAAATAGGCGATGGATTTACCCGTGCCCGTACCAGCTTCAACCATGATATGCTGTTCACTATTGAAGGCAGTGGCAACGATGCGTAGCATCTCTACCTGGGGCGGGCGATCTTCGTAGTTTTCAAACGCCTGATCGAAGAGCCCGCCTGGCTCCAGCACAGCTGCCAGATGATCCACATCCAAGGGCTGGGGATGCTGGAGCGGCTCCAGGGGCATAAGGCTGTCGAAAAGTGGCCCAAACGATTGTTTCGGAACCGAGCGCTTGCGTTGTCCCCACTGTTTGGCCGCTTTTGCCTCGGCCTCTGCAAAGACCAGCGCCAGCGGCCAGTCGACGCCGGCTGCAATTTGATTGATTTGCTGCAGGGTCTCGGTAGGTAGGTCAACAGCTCGCCGGTGCAGGGCTTCGAAGATGTACATGGTTGCTTCGGCGTCGTCGAAAGCCCGATGTGCATTGACCAGTTCGATGCCAAGATGTTCGGCCACGCGCCCCAACTTGTAGCTGGGTAGACCTGGCAGCAGGATGAGAGCGAGTTCCCAGGTATCGATCTGGGGGTTGAAGCGATAGAGGTTGTGTGAGTCCAGAAAGGCGACATCGAAACCGATACTATGACCTACTAAAGGGTGGTCGCCTATAAAGCGTCGGAATTGCGCTGCTACAGAGCCAAGAGCAGGCGCTGCATCGGCTTCGGCCTGGCTGATGCCGGTTAGTTGCTGGATATTGCGGGGAATGGATCGCCCGGGATTTACGACTTGTGAAAAGGTTTCCAGGACTTCGCCGTCACGGAAGCGTGCGGCGCCCAATTCGATAATTGTGTCTTTTTGGGAGTTCAGACCTGTTGTTTCCAGGTCGACGGCCACGTAGATTTGGCCCATGAGATCATTTCCGGTTTGCAGGGGTTCGATTTTGTCTGGCAGTATAGCACAGATGTGCGATATAATACGAGTGTCGTGGGTCTAGGGTTTGTAGCCATTGTCGGTCAGCTAGACCGCAGGGAAGATTGGAGGGCGTGTTTATTACTGATACAATGGCGTGGCGCGTATTGCGTCGCATCCCACGCTATAGATAGTTCACATGACTAATCAAGATCCAAAAGTGCTTGTAACGGGCGCAACAGGTTTTATCGGCGGTCAACTGGCAGCACGCTTGCAGCGAGAGGAGGGTGTACAGGTATGTGCCTTAGCGCGTACACCTGCCAAGGGGCAGTGGCTCGCCGATCTCGGTGTCGATGTGGTTCAGGGCGATATCACGGATGCAACTTCGGTTAGGCGCGCCATACAAGGCTGCCAGGTAGTCTACCACGCCGCGGCATGGGCAGATGAGCGTGGGAGCAAGCAAGAGGTGTGGGCCGTGAATGTTGGCGGGACAGAGGTGATGGTCGAGGCTGCACTGAAACAAGGCGTCGAACGATTCGTTCATCTCAGTTCATGTGCGGTTTATGGCTCGTTACAACAGATGGGTATCGACGAAACCACGCCAATGCGCAAGACCGGGCGAGTTTATCATGATTCTAAGGTCGAGGCCGAAGAGGTGGTCGGGCGAGCATATCGTGAACACAACTTGCCGGCGGTGTCTGCTCGCCCTTCACAGGTCTATGGCCCAGGCTCGCCACAGTTTACGATCCGAGCATTTGAAGCTGTCCGCGCTGGTAAAGTGATCCTGATCGACGGCGGCAAGCATTTCATAAAGCCAATCTATATCGACAACCTGGTCGATGCACTCATTCTTTGCGCACAGGTAGAGCGTGCTGCAGGCCAGGCCCTGAACCTGTCTGACGGCGAACCGGTGACCTGGCGGCAGTTTTTTGAAGCCTATGGCCTAATGTTGGGCAAGACATCTTTTTCTTCGGCGCCACGATCCGCAGCCTACCTGTTTGCCCTATTTAACGAAGCAAAGGGCAAGATCAGGGGGCGTCCCTCCAGTATGAATCGAGAGGTTGTCAAAACGTTTAGCAGCCGCAACAGTTTTAGCAATAAGAAGGCGCGAGAAATTCTCGGTTGGACACCTGCAATAGATTTTGATGAGGGTATGAGGCGTACCGAGGTATGGCTTCGTGATAAGGGGTATCTCTAGCCGGTTCTAATATGAAGCCAGCCTACGGCGCAGACCCCAACCGTTATCAATTCATCCCGCGCGTTTTGGTTATCGTCACGCATGGAGATCGGGTGTTGCTTCTGCGGCGATCGCAGCACAAGAGGCTGTGGCCGGGCAAGTACAACGCGCCGGGGGGGCATGTCGAGTTGGGCGAGGATCCCCATCAGGCCGGGTTGCGCGAGCTGGTCGAGGAAACAGGTATACGGGTCGAGATGCTGCACCTGCGCGGCCTGATCACCGCCGAAACCGGTCTGGACGGCTCAGGCGTCCTCGTGTTTGTGTTTCGGGCGGAAGCAAAAGATGTCACACTCAAAGCCAGCGAGGAAGGCCAACCCATGTGGGTGGCTCGATCTGAATTGTCCGAACTCGACCTACTGCCCGATCTCCCCCAACTTGTGGAGCTTACCCTCGATCAACCTGCGTTTTTCTATCTGTACAAAGTGCCAACCGCCGATGGTGGGGAAATGAATCGCGTTCGCTTGATCCCTAGGGGCTGACCATTGCGTAACCATGTTGTTTGTGCGCCGCAATGTTGTTTATGGACCACCCACTAAGGGAGTTGTAGAATTACATGCTCCCAAAACCTAAGCCCTATGTGAAGGGTGAAGGGTGAAACGTAAAACGTGAATGAAAACGGGTGTGTCCTAGATGAGTTATTGCCGTGCCCTTGCGCTCTGTTCTTTAGCCAGGTTGTGAATTAGGTCCTCCCAGAAAGCCTTGGGTTGGGCAGAGAAGGACATTAGGAAATAACTAATAGTCTCGACTTTGGCCATTTTGTCATTATTGTCAAGTAAAGCACCAAAAACCTGTTTGATTTACATAGCAGCAGCCTGTATATAGTGGCTATCCTTATTTAAATACTATATACAGTGGTCATGCTCTGGCAGA
>JAAENG010000350.1 GCA_024224665.1 Chloroflexota bacterium
CCGCAATGGCCTGCCCACCACTGCTCACGCTACCTACGATGCCGCTATCCGCCGCGTTGCCGGCTTCGGCATCGACTGCATCGAGCATGGCGGCAGTATGAGCGAATCGACGATCCAGATGCTGGTTGACCTCGACATTCCCATCGTGACTACATTTGCGCCCCTCGTCATGCAGAGCCAAGCCGATCTGGCCCGTCAGTATAATATCCCTGAGTGGAAGATCGCTGAACGGCAGCGGGCGGTGGCGGAACCGACGCACTATCTGGGGTTGATCGACGCGGCTCGGGCTGGAGTGACCATCGCCTTCGGCACCGATGCAGGGAGCCCGGTGGTTGGCCACGACGTTATCGCCCCGGAGATGGCGTTCATGGTCAAGTTGGGGGTTAAAGCAGATAACTACGACGCTATTCGCAGCGCCACCAGTGTGGCAGCGCGCATCAATGGTCTTGAGGGTAACCTGGGCACACTGCAAGCGGACAAACTGGCCGACGTCGTGGTAATTGATGGCAATCCTCTGGACGAACTCGACGCAATCAGCAGGGTACGGATGACTTTTCTAGAAGGCAAACGGATGGTTTGATCTAAGAAAAGTCTCCCCTTCTCAATTCCCTGTCCGGAAGATTCATCACAGGAGATGGCTCCTTCTGTTCTAAAACGCTGGAGATGGCCGCCGAAATGCCCGAACGAAATGATTTTGCTTTTCCCTCAGAAGGGCCATTTAACATCCAACTCCGAGGCAAGCTCGCGTAGTTCCGAGTAGATTTCTGGATCCAGGGGAATACCATTGCGCCTTTTCTCTTGTTCCCTTCTCCATTCTACTTCACCAGGAAGCCATATTTCCTCGACACCGGGACGAACACGGCTGCTCTTGACCATTGAAATAAAATCTTGGAGATTTCGGTAAAACTCGTTCCTATCTATAAACCAGTCGATATCGTAGGCGATGAACTGGTGTGCAACATCTTGCCGCGCCGGATTGCTATAGGGCACGGTACCATAGGCGCCGCCACTTAACACGCCGGTCAAAATATCAGTAATGAAGCTGAAACCGTAGCCTTTGTAATCCCCCATCGGCAACAGAGTGCCGTCCATGGCCTCGGCGGGATTATCAGTGTTGCGGCCATCTTTCGTGATTGCCCACGTGTACGGCATTTTGCGGCCATCACGCATCAGCCAGCGCATCATGCCCTTTCCGGCCATCGTCAGTGCCATGTCTAAGATGATAGGCATCGAATCTCGACTGCTACCTGTTGGGACAGCAACCGCCCAGGGATTGGTGCCAACAACGGCATCGATGCCGCCCCACGGCGCCATCTCGGGGCCGGCGTTTGTAATGCTAACGCCGATACAACCACTGGCTAAGGCTTGGCTGGCGGAGTAGCTAGCGGAGCCAAAATGGCTGCTGTGGCGCACGAGCACCATGCCAATACCACATTCCTTTGCCTTCTCGGTAGCGAGACGCATCGCCTTAGCGGCCACGATTGTGCCAGGTCCATTGTGGCCGTCCACCAGCGCCAACGCCGGTGATTCCCGTACGATCTCAAATTGGGCTTGGGTATCGATGTATCCCATCTCGATCCGCTCGACATAAGCCCGCACGCGACGGACTCCCTGCCCCTGACCTTGCAGATTGCGCAATTCGCTGGCCATAAGCGCATCTGTCAGCGTATTCGCATCCTCCGGGGGTAAGGTCGTCCGGCCCAATAATTGCCTCGTAAATTCACGCAGGGCCTTCTCTTGCACAACCACCAAAGGGATCTGTTTAACTTCGTATACTGAATTGTATTCGTCCATTGGTTCTCGAAATGAGGATGAGAGTATTCCTGGCATACAGCCTAATCCAAATTAGCGATCTTTTAGGCGGGGATCAAGAAAGTCCCGCACCCAATCGCCCAGGATGTTTAGTGATAGCACGGTTAGCATGATGGCAATGCCCGGGAAAACTGCAAGCCACCAGAATCCCCCCAGGAGCTTGTCTCTACTCTCGGCCAGCATCGCACCCCATGTGGGCACGTCGGGTGGAACCCCTAACCCCAGGAAAGACAGCGAAGCTTCGGCCAGGATCACACTGGCGACGTTAAAAGAGGCAATGACAATGAGGGGCGCCAAGATGTTGGGAAGGATACCGCGAAACAGGACGCGGCGATCTTTGGCGCCAATCGCTTGCGCAGCCTGCACATATTCCTTCTGCTTTTGTGATATCGATTCGCCGCGGGCTATGCGGGCATAGGTGACCCACTGCCCAATTCCCAAGACCAGCACGATATTAAGAATACCCGAACCCAGCACCACCAGCACCATGATCGCCAGCAGGATAAATGGGAACGCCAACTGAATGTCGGCGATTCGCATGATGACGTCGTCAAGTCTTCCACCGCGCCCCCCCGCGAACAAGCCAAGCATAGTGCCCATTAGCCCTCCAATGACCACTGCTGCAATACCGACCAGGAGTGATACCCTGGCGCCATAAATCAGGCGGGAGAGCACATCGCGGCCTAGACCATCAGTACCCAGGATGAACTCAATCTCCCCCTCTTCGTTTGGAGTGAAAGGGGGCTGTAAACGAAGCATCAAATTCTGGCGATTGGGATCCTTTGGAGCAAGTTGTTCGCTGAATACCGCCGCGAAAACAAACACTACGAGGAAGAAGATGGCTATAATCGGCCATTTCGCGCGTAGTAAACTGGTACTTGCACGCTTCCAAAACGGCGGACTCGGTCGGTATAGTTGCTCGGCCGCTGCAGATTTTGGAGTCGACACCGTGGCAACCGTTTGTGATTGTTCGGTCATGTGTCTATTCCAAGCGCACGCGCGGGTCGAGTACTGTATAGAAGATATCGACCACCAGATTTAGCACAACAAATAGGAGTGCAAAGAGGATGACGGCCGCTTGCACCACGGGGATATCGCGCTGATTAATAGAATTAAATACCAGCCGGCCCACGCCCGGCCAAGAAAAAACGGTTTCGACCACGACAACGCCGCTCAAGAGGAAGCCAAATTCCAGGCCGACAATGGTAATAAATGGGATCAGGGCATTGCGGAAGGCATGGCGCATTATCACTGTACGGTTAGACAAGCCTTTGGCCCGGGCTGTGGTCACATATTCCAGTGATAGCACCTCCAGCATAGAGGAGCGAATCAATCGAGCGTTACGAGAAAGCGAGAAAACGCCAAGAGTCACGGCCGGCAGAATAAGATGCTTGATGCCTGAAGGGGTGTTCCTGGCCGCTGTTCCGAAATCGCCATCCAGTAGCGGCTGCAGGATGGGCACATGGCCCGAGATAGGCAAGAGTCGCCAGCTCAGGCCCACAATCAGGATCAACATGATACCCAACCAAAAGCTGGGCATGGACTGACCAAGCATGGCGGTAAGCATCACACCGCCATCCACGGCCGTACCACGTCGGGTCGCTGAAAGGACGCCAAAAGGAATGGCCAGGAAGGTGGCGATGATCATGGCAAATAGGGTCAGTTCAATAGTGGCCGGCATGCGCTCCATCACCAGGTTGATAGCCGGCGTGCGCGTGCGCAAGGAGTTGCCCAGATCGCCACGCAGCAGACCACTTACGTAGTCAAGATATTGCTCGTGTAAGGGACGATCAAAACCCAGCTTGGCCCGAGTTTCGGCAACCTCTTCCTCCGAGGCCCGTTCACTCACGTATAGATAGGTGGGATCGCCGGCCAGGTGCAGCGTGACGAAAGACAATAAAGTCACGCCAAAGATCACCAGGACGGTCTGCAACAGGCGTCGGGTCAGATAGGTGCCCACAGCACTCTCCAGTTCACGATTTCCCCAGAGAAATCTCCCGGAAACCGGCCTAGATTGGCGCGGTTTCCGGGAAATTCACACTAGTAGTAAACCGAATTACCTACTTCAACGTCGCTGGGTAGACAATGAGCTGCTCATCACGGCGAGGCTCCCAGTCTACCAGGTTGCTAACGCCATAGAAATCGGGCTGGAAGTAGAGCAGCAACCAGGGTGGGTCATTGTAGAAGATCTCCAACATCTTATTGGTGACCTCCCGTTGCTCATCAGCATCATAGATGGTGGCAAGGCTGTCCCAGAGTTCAAACCACTCAGGGTTCGACCACTCGGTGTAGTTGGTAGCGCCGGTAGGTTCAGACAGGTCGGCCATGTCGTAAACTTGACTCCAGGTGCCGCCACCGGTGCCCACAAAGTAGAGTTCTCCCACGTCATGCGCACGCAGCGCCGGCACGAACTCAGAACTCCAGTCCAGGATCTCCACTGTGGTCTCGACGCCTACATCACTCAGATACTGGCCAATGGCCTGCACAACAGCCACATCGTTTAGATAGCGGCCACGGCCGGCCTGTAAGGTGATGGGGAAGCGCACGCCATCCTCTCCGCGTGGATAGCCGGCAGCATCCAGCAGTTCCTCGGCCTTGGCTGGATCGTAGGGATAGGGCTCTAGGTCGGGATTGTCGTTAGGCTTGTTGACCATGCTGGAAGCGCGCTCGCAGTCAAAGGAGAGCAGTTGCTTGCAGATAGTTGGCACATCAACGGCGTATTGCAAAGCGACGCGCACGGGCGTCTCTTTGATGGCCTGACCCGCCACGGTGTCGTCGAAGATGTCGCGCTGGTTATAGCCCACATACATACGACGTGTACCAGCCACACCTTTCACCTCAGCCGTGTCACCGGCATTGATTGCGTCGTGCTGGTCGGGCGCCACGTTGGCGATGATATCCACGTTACCGGCGATAAGTTCAGCTGCCCCGGTCGAAGCCTCGGGAATCACTCTCCATTCGATCTCGTCGAAGAAGGCGTCTCTCAGCGTGAACTCGTCCCATTTTTCCATCAGGGTGTGGTCGTCCTTGACCCACTCCACGAACTTGTAGGGGCCAGAGCCGACTGGGTTGGCGGCGGCATCCTCTAGAGAAAGACCCTCGTAGTGGTCCTTGCAGTGGATGTAAACTTCGGAGATCAAGCCCAGCCCAATGGACGAGTATCCTTCGGTAATGATGGTCGCATCTAACTCGCCGTCGACGCGAGCGCCGGCATATTTCAGGGCGTCTAATACAAAGCCAGCCGTGTTACCCGTGAACGCGTTTTCGGGATCAGCCGCACGTTCGAACGTGTAGACAACATCCTCGGCTGTGAGCGGTTCGCCATCGTGGCAAGTCAAACCCTCATTCAGGGTGAAGGTCCATTCTAATCCGTCATCAGACAAGCTGACAGCATTGGCCAGGTATGGCTCAAGCGCACCGGTCTCGGTGATCTCAAAGACAGTGCCATATAGGTGACCGAAGATATTACCTTCGGCGCGTGAGTTGACTTCCGATGGCTCTAAACCGTCGAGATCTACGGTCTGAGCCACGACTAATCTGTTCGGCTCGGCAGCAGCAGGTTCTTCTTCGACCGCTGCAGGAGCTTCCTCTTCTTCGGCCGGCGCGGGAGCTTCTGGCGCCGGGCCTGCTGGCGCAGGCGCTGCACAAGCAGCAATAAGCAGCGACATAACAAGCAACACGCTCAACACGATCCATCGTCTTTCGATAAACAATCTGTTCATAGTTTGCACCTCCAATGAAATACAGAACAGGAAAACATATAGTTTGGCGCGGACCAATCGCCATAACAGTACCCGAATAAAAATCAACTGTAGACAGTTGACAGCCAGTACCGGTATGTGTTATATCACGAATGTGCAGTCGTGTCAATCGAAACATTCAATCTAAACATCGTGAAACAACAAATTCGCCATCTTTCCTTCAATCGGTACCTGACTTCAGCTCAATTAAGCGATCTATTGGTCGATCTAGTTGCCGCGTATCCTGGTTTTGCCACCCTTCATCGTATCGGTGAGAGTCACCAGGGACGAACCATCTGGTTGCTGGAATTGACAAATCCGGCAACAGGACCGGCTCACGAGAAACCGGGCTATTACATCGACGCCAACATCCATGCCGAAGAGATCAGTGGTACGTCGGTGGTAGTTTATACCGCCTGGTATTTGCTCAGCCGCTATGGCATCGATCCGCTGCCGACCAGGCTGCTAGACCAACAGGTCTTTTACCTCGTGCCTCGTGTCAATCCTGATGGCGCCGAGATCGTACAAACGTTACCCTATTACGAGTGGATAGGCAACGGTCGCTATCTGCCCGGTGAAGAGCAGTTCGGTCCCGGATTACGTTACGCTGATATCAACGAAGACGGATATATTCTGGATATGCGTTTTCCAGATTCTGGCGGCGAGTGGAAGGCCAGCCAACAAGATGAGCGGCTGATGCTACCGCGCACACCTGATGATGTCGACGGAACTTTTTATCGCGTCGTGCCGGAAGGTCTTCTGGTGGATTGGGATGGTGGGGATTTCTCCATTCCCCGCCCTCAAGATGGCAATCTCAACCGTAACTTCCCATCTAATTGGGTTCCCGAGAGCCAACAGTATGGCGCCGGCGAACACCCGCTCAGCGAGCCGGAAGTGGCAGCTATCGTGCGCTGGATTTTAGACCATCCTAACATCGCCGGCATGCAGTGTTATCACACGCACAGTGGCGTCATCTTGCGGCCCTGGCTCACATTCCCCGACGCGCACTTTGTAGGCAACGATAAGCTACTTTACGAATTGCTAGGCCAGATGGGCGTAGAGGAAACTGGCTATCCTCTGATCTCGGTATACGAGGACTTCACACCAGACAAGAATCTGCAACGCTATGGTTCCTCCATCGATTGGAGCTTCGGCGCTCTAGGCATCCCCACTTTTAGCACAGAACTTTGGGACGTGTTCAGTGCCGCCGGTATCGAGAGAGAGGATTATTATCCACTGCGGCACTTCAGCGAACAGGACCAGCATAAGCTACTGTGCTGGCAAGACGAGAAGCTAGATGGTGACGGCTTTATGCCGTGGACGCCCTTCGACCACCCCCAACTCGGCGCTGTCGAGATAGGTGGTTGGAAACGACTATTCACATTCCGAAACCCGCCTCCAAGTCATTACCTCGAAGCAATGGCGGAAGCCAACTGTCGCTTCACGTTACGCCACGCGGCCTCGGCGCCACGGTTGCGTCTGCGTAATTGCCGATTGAGTGCAATCGCTGGCGATGTCTACGAGATCAGTGTCGAAGTCGAGAACATCGGCTTTCTACCAACAAATCTATCGGACCAGGCGCTCGCTATGAACGCGGCCACTCCGGTTGTAGTGAAATTGTCTGGCCCTGAGACACTTCATCTGCTGACCGATCCGGCCACACAGGAACTGGGGCACTTGGCCGGTCGCTTCAGCCGCAACCAGTCTTATTCGCGCTTCTATGACTGGCCGTTATCAGCCAAGACAGCCCGTTGGACCGTGCGATTGCCTGCAGAGTCAGCGGTCCGGCTTTCAGTATGTGCTGAATGTCCTAAGGCTGGCACAGTCCGCGCTGACCTTATCATCGACTCCGACAGAACCATTGTTTTCCGCCCAGCCGTCGTGCCAGCATCGGAAGGAGACCTATCAGCACTTTGATGATCGATACCCCCGGTCCAAACGCCCTTCGCCAAGCCGTACAGCTCGATGAAGTTCACTATCGAAACCGCATCTTGCAGATCCGGCAACGAATGGATGGCCAACAGCTTGATGGATTACTTTTTCTAAACGCAGCCAATGTGATGTGGGCCTGCGGGCTTTTCCACATCCCCAACGAACGCCCGCTCGGGCTTTTCGTCCCCCTAAATGGGGAGCCGGTTCTTTTTGTCCCTTTCCTGGAAAAGGAGAATGCCGAACAGAGTTGGATAGCCGACGTGCGCTGGTATCTCGAATACCCGGGCGAGATCCGGCCAGAAGTGTGGATGTTGCAACAGATATCACAAGATCGGGTCGCCATCGATGGGGCTATGCATGGCACGTTCATGGCCTGTCAGGCTGTGAAGCCTGCACTGTACATCGACGACGGTATGGCCAGTTTACGTTACCTGAAAAGCCGCCCTGAGATCGCATTGACCGAACTTGCCGCATCCTATGCCGATTATGGGCTGGATGTAGCACGGCAAGCAGTTGATGACGGATTGGCGGAGGGCATTACAGAACTGGATGTGGTGCAGAGGGTGCAGACCCAGACGACAGCAAAGATGCGCAATGAGCTGCAGGAGTTGATTAACTTTTATCGTGGTGCGGTGGCGCTTACTGCCCACACCGGACCACGCGCCGCCCTGCCCCATGGCCAGCCAGGACCGGTCGTGATCCAGCCTGGCGATACCTTGATCGTCGGTATTGGCGTCAAAGTGGGAGGATATCACGCCGAGAGCGGCTGCACCTTCGTGATCGGCCAGCCAACGCCTGACCAGTTACGTTGCCTGGAGACGACGTGGGCCTGTGACGAAGCAGCCCTGGCGGCGCTGAAACCTGGCAACATCTGCTCGGTCGTGAACGATGCTGCCTGGGCGGTCTTACAAAATGCCGGTTACGGCGAGTTCATTCGCCACCGCATCGGACACGGCATGGGTTTAGAGGGTCACGAGCCCCCCTGGCTCTCCGTTGGTGACGAAACCCCCCTACAGCCTTCCATGGTTCTGTCCAACGAGCCCGGCATCTACCGGCCGGGAATCGACGGTTATCGCATCATCGACAGCATGGTGGTCACCGAACAAGGTGGCCGCCGTCTCAGCCGGTATTTGAGTACGCATGGCCCCCACGATCGCGTGATCCCTGCTTGAAGCAGCGTCGACAATTCTCTAGTTTTTCCACGAGGTTTTCAACTTGTCCACTATACCCCATTCCCTTCAATCCGTTTTCGACTGGATCGATGCCCATCGCCAAGAAGCCATTGTCGATCTGCAACGCCTCGTCCAGCAGCCCAGTGTGAGCGCCCAGAAGATCGGACTGGATGAGTGCGCCCAATTGACAGTCGACCTAATGCACAATGACGGACTGGACGCAACCGCCTATCCGACGCCAGACGGACCGCCATGTGTCATTGGCCACATGCCCAGCCCCTCTAGCAACAAAACCTTGCTCGCTTACGCCCACTACGATGTGCAGCCGGTAGAACCGGTCGAGAAGTGGACCTACCCACCCTATAGCGCCCACATTGCCGAGGGACGTCTCTGGGGACGTGGAGCCACCGACAACAAATCGGGTGTGTTGGCGTTTGTCAAAGCGGCCAAAGCCTGGTTGCAGACTACGGGAGAACTTCCGGTCGGCGTCAAATTCATCTTCGAGGGCGAGGAGGAAATCGGCTCAATCCATCTCGGTCCCTTCATCGAGGCTAACCCTGAATTGGTGCAGGCCGATGCCATGCACTGCCTTGATGGTGGCGTCCATCCCAGCGCAATGACGCCTGATATCGACCTTGGTTTGAAGAGCGTGCTCTTTTTTGAATTGATTGCGCGCGGCGCCAATGCCGATATCCACAGCCTAAATGCACCACTGGTCCCTCAGCCCGCTTGGGAGTTGCTGCGCGCGCTCAACACACTGGTGGATGAGAATAGACGTGTGCTTATCGATGGTTGGTACGAAGGATTGTGGGAACTGGGTGACGAGGAGATGGAGCAACTTGAAGCCAACGCCCAACGCCTGGATCTGAACAGCCTGAAACAGGAATGGGGAATCGAGGAATTCGCGTTGGGAAGGGAGGGTGTGGAGGCGCTAAAGGCTCGCGCCTACGAACCTACCTGCAATATCGCCGGTCTTACCAGCGGCTATCAAGGCCCAGGCAGCAAGACGATCGTACCTAACGAGGCCAGGGCAAAACTTGACATGCGACTGCCGCCGTTGATCGATCCTGAAAAGGCGGTGGAACGGCTGCGCAATCACCTGATCGCCCACGGTTTCGGCCATATCGAGGTAAAGCTGCTCGGCGGCATGCCGGAGCCACCCTACAAAATCAGCGTGAAAGAGGATATTAGCCAGGCCATCATCCGAGCGGCCACCTTGGTGTTTGGCGCACCGCCGGTCATCAATGGTGTCAGCGCCGAGGGTACGATCCTTAAGCATGTATGGATGCCAACAGTATTAACCGGATTTGCCCAGCCAGACTGCAACCTGCACGCTCCGGACGAGAGTATCGATCTTGACCATTACATCAAGGGTATCAAGTATGCGGCGGCGATCATGTGGGAATATGGGAATCACGAATGATATGGAGATAGCTATGCAAGATATTTATGATTGGGTTGATGAACATCGGGATGAGATTGTGATGGAATTGCAGGAACTGTTGAGGCAGCCCAGCATCAGCGCACAGAACATTGGTCTTGGGGAATGTGCGGCTCTACTGAGGCGACAGTGGATCGAAGGTGGGCTGGGCAATACCCGTATCCTGCCTGTGAAAGACGCACCTTCTCTCGTTTACACCACGGAACAGGCTGCCGATTCGACAGCCAAAACATTACTCTGCTACAGTCACTACGATGTGCAGCCGCCCGAGCCGTTTGATCTATGGATTGACCCTCCCTTTAGCGCCACCATCCGCGACGATGTGATCTACGCGCGCGGTGCCACCGACAACAAATCGGGCGCGTTAGCGTTCGCGCGCGCCGCCCAGGCCTTTCGCGAGTTGCGCGGTGGACCACCGGTCAATCTTGTCTTCCTGTGTGAAGGGGAAGAGGAAGTAGGCAGTCCACACCTGGCCCGCTGGGTGGCCGACAACCAGGAACTGTGCCGCTGCGATGCCAGCATTGGGCTAGACGGCGGCGTTAACCGCACCTCGTTTAAACCCGAAATCCACCTGGGCATCAAAGCGATTTTGGCAATCGAGCTACGTGTGAAAAGCCACGGCATCGATTTCTGGAGTGGCCGAGCCCAGTTGATGAAAGCGCAGAGTGCGAGTTGGCGACTGGTGCACTGCCTGGGCACGATGTTCGATGCCCAAGGCCGCATCACCATCGACGGCTGGTACGACGAATTGCAACTACCTGACGCCGACGACCTGCGCCATCTCCGTGAGGAACTTGAGTATTTCGATCGGCAGGAACTTGCGCGTCAACTTGGCGTCCGCCATGACTTCCCTTTTGACGATGACCTGGAACTGCTCAAGGCAATTCACTACGGCGCTTCTTGCAACATTGCCGGACTGAGCGCCGGCTACACCGGCGACGGCATGAAGACGATCGTTCCCACCGAAGCAATTGCCAAGCTCGATTTCCGCTGTCCCCCCAGCCTGGAACCATCAGATCAACTGGACAAACTACGGGCTCACCTACGCAAACATGGTTTTGACGATGTCGAGATTCACGTCCACACGGCTCGCGCAAACCCCTACAAAACGCCCGTCAGTGAGGCCATCAGCCAGGCGGTGATCCATGCAGCCGAACACATCTGGGGCGAACCACCCCTGGTGATGGGCGTGAGCACCCAGGGTACGATCATGATCAACGTGCCCCACCCGGCCGTGCTCAGCGGTTTTGGAGCGGCAGACAATAACCTCCACGCTCCAAACGAGAACATGCCAATCGAGCGTTACCTTCAGGGAATCAAGTTTGCGGCCACAATCTTCCAGGAATTCTCGGAGCACGTAGCAATTTAGGGGACGATAGATAAAGGGCGAGGGAGATTGGAGATTCAAGAATCACCTCAAGCCACCTCATTAACAGTTAGCCATTGACCATTGACCATTGGCTATTGACCATTGATCAGGGTTTCCTCAACCATGCGTTGCAGAATGCGATAAGTTGTTTCTAATTCGGCAACCTCGGTGTACTCATCGGTCGAGTGAGCGACCTCATAAGTTCCAGGGCCGAATACGACCATGCCTTGACGAACGACTTGGACCAAATGCTTGGCATCGCTGCCGGGCAGATAACCCACAGGTTCGGCCGCTGTACCCGTTTCCTCGGCGCTGATATGCAGAAATCGCTGGGTTAGCGCATTGTCCGCAGCCGTCTGAAACCAGTTGCTTATAAGAAAATCATCCACCCTATAGCTGCGATCATGATCAGCTGATTGGCGGGTGGCTGCGATCGCCAATAACTCCTCGATAATCTCCTGGGCATCTTCTCCGGGGATCATTCGCCGATCCACACGTATGGTGCAATGGTCTGCCACCACGTTTGTGCCGACCCCGCCTTCGATCAGTCCGACATTGATGCTGGGCGATCCCACAAGGGGATGCGTGCGTGAAGCCAGGGTTTCGCGTTGATACCGCTCCAGATCCAGGATCAGATGGGCCATGCCGTTGATGGCATTGACGCCGCGCCCTGGATCGGTTGCGTGCGCGGTGCGACCAGTTACATGGAAGGTTGCGCGCAGCACCCCTTTGTGCGCTGTCGCCACCCGATTGTGGGTCTGTTCACCCACCACGGCAAAATCGCAGTCAGGTATGCGACCTGCGTCGACCAGCCAACGTGTCCCCAGGCGACCGCCCACCTCCTCATCGGCTGCACACACGATGATCAGCTTGCCCCGTATCTGCTTCTGTCGCTTCTGCAGGCCGGCAGCTACCTGCATCATGGCGGCCAACGGCGCCTTGTCATCCACACTACCCAGACCATAAACCCGACCCTGTTTGATCACACCGGCATAGGGATCATTACTCCACTGTGCGTTCTTACCTAAGGGCACAGTGTCGATGTGGGCGTGAAGGAGAATGGATGGACCTTCATCATTGCCCATCGTTCCCACGACGCTCCAGGCTCGATCATCTGGCGCCACCTTGGCCACGTCATAACCCGCACTTTCCAGGTAGCTTGCGCAGAAGTCGGCGATTGCCAGACAGTCACCCGGTGGATTGGGCGACGGAATGCGGATTAGATCTTGCAGCAGTGAAACTAAAGAATTCGTGTCCATTCGAGAAATTCGCGACTCTGCTCTGTTAAGGTCGGATGAGATCATTCACAGTGTGTTCGATAACGCCGAAGAAGCAGCACCACTGACCTTCCAGTACTGATGGGCGGTGGCGCAGGCCAAATACGATGCCCGCGCGCGGTGCCCTCACTTCAGCAACGATGTCGCCATATAGATTGTATATCTGGCCCAGCAGTGTGTCTGCCTCGATCATTTCCTCAAACGGCAGATCTGGATTGCCAACCCACATGCCCGAAGCCGGCGCCAGGAGTGCAATCTGGAAGCCCTGTCGCCAGTCCTTGGCATAGGTCGGCTCGCCGTCGATCATCCCGTAGTGGCGCATCACGTTCAGGTAGCTCTCTGCCAGGTCGCGGGCCACCACGTGAAAATCATTGGTCAGGGTACGGCAGTTCCCACCTAGCTCAACGGTGATCCCACCCTTATCCAGGCTAGCGATCATCGAACTGGGATTGCCGCTCCCCGTGGGACTGGTGAAAACCAGGGGCCAACTGGGTCCCATAGCCCCGGCCAACTCCCTGCTGGCGGCGTTGTCAGAAGCGAAGATCATGTGCGCCAGGTAGGAGTGCTCTCCGCCTGAGTGAATGGCGATCTGCAGGTCGCAATGATCTTTCATGGCGCTCCAGTGTGCTGCCGCCGCGCGCTCTGTCGGATAGCCATCTGACCTGCCGGGATAAACCCGGTTCATGTCATAAGAAAAGGTGTCCAGTGGATCGCCGCGCGTACCAGCGGCAAAAGCGGCGACATTCATGGCCGGCACGGCAACGACCGTTCCACGCAGCCGTTTGGGATCTATCTCTGCCAGCGCCAAGAAGATCGAGAAGGGGCCCTCCGGCTCGTCGCCGTGGGTGGCGCCGTTGATCCAAAGCGCCGGCCCCTCCTGCGCGCCTCGGTAGACTAAAATCGGGATCTCCTGGCGGTTACCCGCCATATCGACACCCACGGGAATGGCCCCTCGGCCGGTTTCACCGGGCATCACGGAGACCATACCAATCTGTAAGGCTTGAGTCACAATAAACTCCTATTCATGGCAAAAGATTCAGGGTATGGGGATGGGTTACAGGGTTACTCGGCAAAATGTGAGCGATGTGCGTTAATTATCCAAATCGAGCCTGCTCGGCTGTTGTCTCGTGTTAAACCAGTCCTCCGATACCCTCACATATGACGTTGAAGAACAGTCGTCATACGATCCAACGCTTCGCGCAACTTGTCTTCCGGCTGCAGTAAGCTGATGCGCAACCAGTCCACCCACTTTTCGCCGAAAGCTGTGCCAGGAAAGATGAGCACGTGTCCTTCTTTCAGAAGCAGGTAGCTCAGTTCAAAAGCCGGAATCCCACAAGACGCAGCGTTGGTATAGATAAAGAACGCCCCTCTGGGCTCGCTGAAGCTGAAACCGAGTTCACGCAGACCGTCCATCATCAACTGGCGACGGCGGGCATAGATGCCAAAGTACTCGGTCACCACATCCTGGGGTCCGGTGATCGCGGCAAGGGCAGCGTATTGACTCACTGTTGCAGCCGCACCGGTAGCCGCGCCCTTGACTGCCGTCATAGCCTCGATAAAGTCCGGCGGCCCGGCCGCATAGCCGATACGCCAACCGGTCATGGCATAGGTCTTGCTGACGCCGCCGAGCGTGATCGTACGCTCGTACATGCCTGGCAAGCTAGCAATACTGAGATGCGTTGAGGGCTGGTAGACATACTGCTCGTAGATCTCGTCGCTGATCACGACTAGATTGTGTTTTTCGGCCAACCTGGCGATGGCGCGCAAGTTTTTAGGCGTGACGATGCCGGCGGTGGGGTTACTAGGTGTGACGATCAGCAGGGCCTTTGTGGCCGGCGTGATGGCGCTTTCTACCTCTTCAGGGCGCAAATCAAAATCATCTTCGGCGTAGGTCGGTACAAGCACCATCTGTGCCCCTGCCTGGGTTATCGCCTGATCGTAGCTCGTATAGCGCGGGTCGGGGACAAGGATCTCGTCGCCAGGATCTAGCAGGGTTTGTATGAGCAAGTAGAGACCCTCTTGCCCGCCGCCGGTTATTAGAACTCCATCGCTATCGACGGGGATGCCGTTGTCAGCGCGCAGTTTGGCCGCCACGGCTGCTCTCAGCGCGGGGAGGCCGGCAGCCGGGGTCGGGACATCTGCCCTGCCATCGTGCACCGCGGCTTTGGCGGCTGCTATCACGTGCTCGGGTGTATTCAGATCCGGATCGCCCCGGCCCAAGGCAATGGCATCCGGGATCTCGGCAGCCAGTTCCATAAAAGCATAGCGTAACTTGGTGCCGTCGGAGGCCACCGCTCGTAGCTCGGCCGGCGTCACGATCTTGCCGGGAATGGTGTTGTTTGATTGTGTGGTCATCGCTCATCTCTCCCCTGCAGTAATTGTTCGCTAGGATTATCAAAGCTGGCCAGTGCTGCATATTGGCTGGGTGCGGGTGTACATATCGTCATGGCCTGCTTCACGTCGCGCACGGTCGTCACCAAAGCTGTGGGGCCGGCGATCCAGCTCACCTGCCAGGCTGCCAGGCCTGGGGCGGCATAGCTCCCGAGAACAACCGTTCTGGAGGCCATATCGGGCAAGACGGCAATAGAAGAAAATGCAGACTCAGGCGCCAGTGCCGGCGCCAGAGTCTCGTCGGCAACTACCGTCAAATCGATATCCACTGCCCAGGCCGCCAAACGGTCGAGCGTGGCTTGTTCTAGTAGATGCCCAGTCGTAGGATTGGGATTTGGCACGATCAGCAAGTCACCGGAAGCAGCGGGAAGCGGCTTATCCAGATCGATCGTCTGAATTGTGGCGCCGGCAAAATCAGCGCCGGCATTGTATGTCACCGCTGATGGCTGGGACACGAAAACGGTTTTGCCCACGGCCAACGAGCGCAGGGCAACAAATCGGGCTTCTTGAACACTGCCGGTAATGAGCACACCGCTATCTGGATTGACATCGATGCCGTGTTCTAGCAGAAGCTCGGCAACTCGTTGGCAGAGGGCGGCAAGACCAGGCCGCCGGGTGTAATGATCACATTGGTGGCGATCCATGGCCTCGGTGGTCCCCCGTCGCACCCATTCCGACGTCAATCCGGACCCAACTCTACTGGTCAACTCAATGGCATCATCCCTCAAAATGGAAGACGCCTCGACCAATTTCTTCGCTCGTCCTGAAACGCGTTGACCCAAAAATGTTGTTGTCATAACTTTAACTCTCCAGTTTGTCGTATGAGATGTATCACACACCCTCAGGCCTGTCAACACCTTCGTCCTCTTTGTACACCTGCATGTACTCGATCTCTATGCCACTCACTTCGTCATCTAGAAAGGCCACCCAGCCTTCGGGGTGTACGTGACTGCCGGTGACCTTGCAGGCAAAACACTCCTTCAAGGTGGCGCCGTTTGCTTGAGCTTCGGCCAGGGCCGCGTCAATATCCTCGACTGCAAAGCAGATGTGATGCAATCCCTCGTGGCCACGCTGATCGATCCAAGAGGCAAAGCGTCCGTCAGGATCCATCGATTCTGTGATCTGGTACTCGATGCCGCCCAGTTCGAAAATGGCAGCCTTGTTGCGACTCTTGGCAAAAGTCTTGACCTCGGTGTCTGCCGGCGCGCCCAACAGGCGTTTGTAAGCATCCAACGATTTTTCTACATCGCGTACGGCGAACGTCATATGTTTGATCAGTGTTACGTTCATTTGTCCCTTTCTCCTAACTATTTCCCGGGCAGGGTCGTCCAGGACTTGCGTTGATTCAATCGTTCTACAAATTCGTCAATATAGAGCGTAACTTTCTCTGGTGTAAATTCAAAGTTGTAGCCTTCAGCCAAGACGGCGTCGGCTACGGGACCGGCGTCGAAACGTTGGCCGCTGAAGCGTCCGGGCACCTGACTGAATAGCCAGACGAATGCCGGCGCCAGCGTCAGTGGGTCGACCCACGCGGCTTTCTCTTCTGGGGATAAGGCTGCTGCTTTCGCCCGGGTGATACCGGTTGGTTTGATGAGTTTGCCTGGGCCCATCGTGTTGACGGCGATGTTGAAGGGCTCCCCCTCCATGGCCAGGGCTTTGGTAAAGCCTTCTATGCCATGCTTGGCCGCGCAATAAGATACCTCATCTACAAAGCCGCGCACGCTGGCCCCACTGGCGATAGTCACGCAATGACCGCCGCCTTGCCGAATCATCTGTTCCCAGACCGCTTTGACGCCATTGTAGACACCGGTGAGATTCACGTCGATGGTATTCTGCCATAGGGCGGGGGACGTTTCGGTGAAAGAAACAAAGTGGATGCGCCCTGCGTTGTTGACCAGCGCGTCCAGCCGATCCCATTGCGCCACAACACGTTCGACCACCGACTCCATCTGCTTGTAGATGCCGACATCGGCTACGATAGGCAGCACCTCTCCGCCGTCGTCAGCGATCTCTTGAGCGGCCTGGCTCAACTCATCCTCAACGATATCGGTGATGCAAACGTAAGCGCCGGCCTGGGCCAGACCGCGAGCGATGCCGAAACCCAAACCGCGACCTGCGCCTGTGACCACTGCCACTTTGCCAGTCAGCGTCTGCTCCATGCATCACCTCATCTCGAGTAGATCGGCAATGTTAGCATTAGGCGCGATCACCGGCTCTATCATGCCCGATTTACTGGTCATGATCACTGCTATCCCGGGGCCGTATCCGCTGCGAAAGCTGCTGCCCTGGCATACGACACCGACAATGATGGCGCCTCGCAGATAGCCATGCCCGTAGCGGCTGTCCCAGTCGGAGACGGCCACGATATCGCCGAAGCGCAACTCACCAAGGCCATTCTCGGCCAATAGCTTTGGATCAGAGGTCTGGAGATTCAGGGCTCCTGCCTCACTGCCCAGCCCGGCGCCTGCACCTGCCAAAACGCTGGGAACAACACCTTTTACCGGCACAACCAGTTTGCCGCTGCCGCTGACGTCGGGATTGAGCGCCTCCAACAAAGTGGGAGAACAGCTCTTGAATTCTATATCTGGAAAGCCGTCCAGTTTGAGACCAACGCCATATGCTTGTACCTGCACCCGGTCACCAGGAGCCATCAATTCGATGTCTTTCTGCCCAAAATCACAGATCACATGCTCGGCGAAACGCCCGCTTTTGCCGATAACCGTCCCTGTAGCGCCGACCGCTCTGCCGCTTACAACGCGAGCCTTGTTGCCCAGACAGGCATAGACGCCCAATGCGGTATTGGCGTTAGCATCGCGATTTTTGATGGAGACACCTGGCTGGATCAGTTCGGCGGCCCATCCGCTAGCCCGATCGCCAACACGAACGTTGTAGACCAGGCCGCCGAAAGCAGGAACGACCATAGGCTCGCCCTCGGCAGAGACCAAGTAGGGGCTGGCTGGTAGCCCGGGCATCGCCGGGTTGGCAATTTCGCCGGCCACGGAGATTTTTACAAGAGAAGAGAGGTTTGTGTTTAGCATGATATTCGAATTTGGCTGTGGGATGGTAGGATTAGTCGCCCAAACCAGACAGTTTGAGTCATGATCGGATATCCAAAATGTTAGCAATGTTAGCGCCAGGGTCAATCACAGGTTCGATCTCTCCGTTGGCGCAAACTAGCAGATCCTGACAGCCGGGGCCATGGCCAGTCATCACCGAATCGCCATGCATGATAAGGCCAATAGTTACGCCGCCAGGTTTGAAGCCACGTCCATAACGATGGTCGGTATCCATCACCGCGACCAGGTCGCCGAGGCGCAACTGATCAATGCCCAACTCCGCCAGAGCAGCACGATCACCGGTCATCAGATCCTGATCTACGAATTCTGGTGTTAGCTCTGCACCACTGCCCATAATGTGGGCCGGGATTTTGGCCACGACAGGAACCTGAATTCGCCCGTCACCAGAAGGTTGCAGCCCCCACTTCTGGATCAGATTGGGAGCGGCTTTCTTGATCAATACGCCGGGAAAATCAAGTAGCTTCATACCTCGTCCATGCGTTTTTAACAGGATCGTGTCCCCCACCGCCAGCAGGTCAAGTGTATCAGAAGAGAAATCGACCAACAGGCGGGCATGCTCACCTGTGACGATACCTTGGGCGCCCGATGCCAGGCCATCAACTACTACAGCCTCGTTACCGATGCATGTAAGATAGTGCATGGCGTGATCGATATCGTAGTCGGGATGGGCGATGCTAACTCCCGGTTCAACGTGGTCACCCGACCAGCCGTAGGCAGGATCTCCCACGCGGGCGTTATAAACGATTCCAGACATGCCGATCAGTACAGTGCCTGTGCCTTCAGTATTTGGTCGGTAGGGGGAGCGGGTGAGGGTTGGCGCGCTTATATGGCCAGTTACTGCCATCACGACCAGATCCTCAACATTGGTTTTAAGCATCGTCAAACGTTCTCCTTACACTACCCGGTTTACCACATCTCGACCCTGGGCGAACGCTTGCACATTTGCCAAAACATCTCCCATCTGGCGGTCGCGAGCGCCACCTGTGCCACCACCGATGTGGGGCGCCAAGATGACATTATCGCAACTCGCAAGGGGATGGTCATAGGGCAACGGTTCGTAGACAAAAACATCTAGTCCAGCACCGGCGATTTGCCTATCGTTGAGAGCGGCAACCAGCGCCTCTTCGTCGATAACCCCGCCGCGACAGATATTAACCAGGTAGGCGCTGGGCTTCATGAGCGATAGTTCCTTTGCGCCGATCATGTTCTCCGTCTCTGGTGTCAGTGGTGTGGATAGAAGCACGAAATCAGATCGAATCAGCAGATCATCCTTTTCGGCGTAAGTAACATGCTCCATCTCCTCGACCAATGGCGGCAGCCGCTTGCGCTTGTTATAGAGGACGGGCATACCCAACGCGCGTGCTCGGCGCGCCGTCTCAGTTCCGATCTCGCCGAAGCCGATAACCCCTAGCGTATGGCCGTAGACCTCCAAGAGGCCGGGTAGTTTCATCCACTGAAACTTGTGGCGGCGCTGCTCGGTTTTGATCGGCTCAACGCCCAAATCTCGATAAGCCCCCGTGACAGTTGCCTCATGTGCTTTGATCAGGTTCTTGCTCAGGGCTAGAATCAGGGTGATAGCCAGCTCGGCTACAGCAATACAGCCGAGGAGGGGCATTGTCGCCACTTGCACACCCGCCTGACGAGCGGCTTCTAGATCGATGCCGTCAGGGCGAGTGCCATAACGTTGGATCAGCTTGAGATTCGGGGCAACCCGAATGTGTTCAGCGGTTATCGAGCGCCCTTGAGCAATGATGGCGTCGGCATCGGCAAGTAAGCTCACAAACGCATCTTCGTCAGCCTTTTGTGGCGCCAGAAGATGTAAAGACTGGACTGGTTCTAATCTGTTTATCCATTCGAAATCGGCGTCTGTTTTTGGATCAGCAAATACTACATTCAAACGTGTCATAGGCTTTGTCTCCTTTTACTTTGTCGCCTCATTTTCTCCCTCCCCCTCGGACTGTGGCGACGGCCATTGACCGACAATATGGGAGGCTGATTCGTATATATGCTCGTAAAGAATCTGTTTTGCCGTAGCTTTGTCTCGTTCGGCCATTGCGGTCACCAACGTTGGGTGGGTGCCCACGACCTCGTCCAAGAATGTGTAGATCTCGTGCTGTGTGTGCACACAGCGTTGCACACCCACTTCGATCTGTTTCCACAACTTGAGCACCAGTTCGTGGTCGGCTAATCGTACGATATATTCGTGAAACTCAAGATCGGTTTTTGCCAGCCGTTCAGAATCCTGCTCTTGGGCTGCGATTCGCATCATCTCTACGATTCCATTTAGCTCTTCGAGATTCTCAGGCTGCAGACGATCGATCGCCCGTTCAAGAGCCAGCGATTCTAGCACCACACGTACCGAATACAACTCATCCACATAGCGTCTGGTTAGCGGTGTTACGATGACTGATTTGTATGGCGTGCTCTGCACCAGACCCTCTTGCTCGAGTATGCCCAGGGCCTCCCGCACCGGGCCGCGACTCACCCCAAGGCGTTCAGCGATCTGTACTTGGTTTACTTCAGCACCCGACGGCAGGCTACTATCGATGATGGATTGTCGTAGGATCTGGATTACGTTCTGTTTGAGAGTACGGGGGTTTGTAGTGGGGATGTTCAAACTATTCATCTATGCTTCCTAACACATCTATGCTTCCTAACAGAAGTAGCGATTGACAACACAATACACCTATGATATAAATCAATTACGGTTATCTGTCAACTGTTGACAGTCAGTAGTGTGATTTAGAACTTGACTTTTCTCGATTTGTACTCATCACGCGTGTCTATCTGTGTCCAAATTACTACCCAACGATAAATTTGTCGGTATTCAAATCAGCCCTATCAGTTTTATCGACGAAGGCGTAGGAGAAGTTCTGGGAATTTTTCAGGATCACGTCGGGGTCAATGTCCTGATGGTGGGGTTATATTAGATTCACAATGACGCACATATTCCTGGCCG
>JAAENG010000351.1 GCA_024224665.1 Chloroflexota bacterium
CCTTTGACTTGGCCACCAACTCCATGGCCCCTGCCTGATCGGTGCTCTGTATAAAGGCGACCAGCTTGCCGCGAAATGCTCGCTTGCTGTGCCCTTTGTTCGGCGTAAGATCCAGGATATCCCCGTTTTCGACCCCAATCAATCGCCCTGGCCCGTGCACTTCAAATGTAACCTGATTGTCAGCCAGCGGCACACACACGGCATCTGTGTCGCAGATCTCTACGTCCACTCTGGCCACGTCGGTTCGGTTGGCGTGCATCTCGACACGACTCGGGTTCAGGGCAATCTGACCTGGCGTACCCGCAGTACGCACACACTGCTCTGCCACCACATCGCCATCAATCCGAGCGACGGCCCTCAATTCGCCCTTGGCATAAGGAACCCTCCAAACGGTTTCCTCGCGTGGATTGATCTTCTTTGTCCCCAGGGACTCGGCATTGAGAAACAGCTCAACCGAATCGGCGTTGCTATAGGCCACGATAGGGATGTCCGTTCCTTCCTTGCCAGGGTGCGTCCAATGCGGCAGCAGGTGCAGCATGGGTGTTTCACTCCAAAGGCTCTGATACAGATAGTAGTGATCCTTGGGAATGCCGGCGAGGTCGATGATACCGAAATTCGCCGTGCGAGCCGGCCAGCCAAAAGACTCCCCAAGATAG
>JAAENG010000352.1 GCA_024224665.1 Chloroflexota bacterium
ACAGCGCTGGGAAAATCAGGCCCCGCTGGGGCAGGTAGCAAGTAGCAGGTCGCAGGTGCGAGTGCGGTTGCAGGCACGGTTGAACTTGCCACTTGCAAACCTGCCACTTGCCACAAACATCGACAAAAAGTTGTCGATAATTTTAAGTAAGCGCCTAAGGTATGTTGCTTATGAGGTGCTTTCGAAAAGGTTACAAGAATATTACGCATCAACAAGTGCAAGATTGCGTTCACAGCAACAGCTTGCTCAATCAGCTATCCACTTGATACACTCCCAAGTCTGATCACTGGAAAATCGGTAGATCGGGAAACCTGTAAACCGGGAAACCTGTAGACCGGGAAATCTGGCAGATCGCACCACCAGCTTCGCCTCGACGACAAACCCAGGTCTACGGGTCTACCGATCCCCGGTTTACAGGTCTACTGATACCCACACCTACACCCTATGCCCGACCTCATCCTTCACAACGCCCGCATTTACACACAATGGCCCCAAAAACCCTGGGCCGAAGCTGCCGCCTTCCGGTTCGGACGAGTTATCGCTGTTGGAGCCGGTAGCGAGATCCTGGCTTTAGCGAAAACGGCCACAGGGAGGATCGATGTAGGCGGTAAGCTCGTCTTGCCCGGCTTTACCGATGCCCATATCCATTTTTATGACATGGCCTGGCGCACCAATCAGCTTGCCCTGTATGATTCAACCAGCCTGGCCGATGTACAGGAACGTGCTGGCGTTTACCTGGCCGGGCTCAGAACAAATGATTGGTTGGTGGGTTATGGGTGGAGTGAAAGCAATTGGCCGGCAGCGGTTTTCCCCGACCGCCATGATCTGGACACGATCACCGGAGATCGTCCCGCCATCCTCTGGCGCACCGACCTGCATGCAGCCTGGTGCAATACAGCCGCCCTACAAGCAGCCGGAATCGACGCCGCCACAGCTGATCCTCCCTCAGGCAAAATCGACCGTGATGCCCAGGGGCAGCCCACCGGCATACTGCGCGAGCTAGCCATCAATCTGGTTCGGCGCATCATCCCGCCCCTGAATGCAAGCTCCGAAACCGCTAACCTGATAGCGACAGCAGCCAACCTCCACCGTCTTGGTATTACGGCCATCCATGACCAGCGCATGAAAGATCACTCGGAAGAGGGGCCGCGGGCATTGCGCCTATACACACGCCTACGAGATCAAGGTCGCTTGCCGCTACGAGTAACCTGCAACATCGAAGCCGCTGATCTCAGTCGTCTTGCCGAGGTCGGGTTGCAAAGTGGCTTTGGAGATGAGTGGGTACGCTTGGGCCATATCAAACTCTTTTGCGATGGCTCTCTCGGCGCTCGCACGGCCTGGATGCTGGAACCCTACCATGGTGAAGCGGACAACATAGGCATGTATCTCACGCCACCCGAAGAGATCCTCGATGTTATACAGCGGGCGCACCGCCATGGTTGCGCCATCTCAATCCATGCCATCGGCGACCGCGCCAACCGCGAAGTGCTCGACATCTTCGAGGAGGTACTGGCCGCTGGCAGCGAGTCCCCTCCTTTAATCCCCCACCGCATCGAGCATGTGCAAACCTTGCAGCCCAACGACCAAGACCGTCTGGCGGCAATGAACATCACAGCCTCTGTGCAGCCCATCCACTGCGTCGACGACATCACCAATGTCGATCTCTTCTGGGGGGAACGCGGGCGCAACACCTACGCGTTTCGCTCCTTGTTACATGCGGGCGCCACGTTGGCATTTGGCTCAGACGCGCCAGTAGCCAATCCCAATCCCTGGTTGGGTATTCACGCCGCCATCACCCGCAAGCGCAACACGGGGGCGCCGGCCGCTGGCTGGTATCCCGAACAATGTCTCACCGTGGCCGAAGCCGTGCGAGCCTACACCGTGGGGGCGGCCAGTGCTATCGGACAATCGCACCAACAGGGCCGTCTGGCACCCGGCTACCTGGGCGATGCCATTATCCTCGATCGCGATATCTTTACGATCCAGGTGGACGAGGTAGCCCAAACGCAGGTGGAGATGACAATAATCGGTGGCAAACGCTTTTACGAGCGGGCCGGCGCATGACACAGATACAGGTAACACCCAATATTTTCGGCGGCATCAAAGTCCATGCAAGCTCATTACCAGAATCACCCGACCGCTTTGTCCCTTTGCTCGAACAAGCCCTGAGCAATTGGCAAGAACAGAACCATAAGCTTGTGTGGCTAGAAGTCCCCATCGAGAAATCATCACTGATTCCTGTTGCTGTGGCAGCGGGATTCGACTTTCACCACAGTGGCGCCGGCTACCTCATGCTCACCAAACGCTTGCAAGCAGATGCCTTTATCCCGCCCTATGCTTCGCACACTGTCGGTGCTGGGGGCGCGGTCTTCAGCGAACGTGATGAGATCCTGGTGGTGGTAGAAAAAGTGCATGCCCATAAGCGCCCGCAATACTACAAACTCCCCGGTGGCCTGGTGGATGAGGGTGAGCACGTTGTCGATGGCGTGATACGTGAGGTTTATGAAGAAACAGGCATTCGCGCGCGATTCGAATCGTTAATCTGCTTCAGGCATAGCCATCATTGGCGATTCGATAAATCTTCCCTTTATCTCATCTGCCGCCTTTCACCTCTGACGCGTGAGATCACGCCTGAAGATGCTGAGATCGCCGAAGCCTGTTGGATGCCCGTTGACGAATTTCTGGCTAATCCACATGTCGCTGCATTCAATAAACATGTCGTGCAACTGGCTTGGCGGCACAAAGGCCTGACTCCGACCCTAATCCAGGGCTACGGCAGCAATTCAAAGGACACCGAACTCTTCTCGCTCTAGGGGAAGGGTGGAGACAATTATGAAGCTCCTCACTTACAACATCCATTATTGGGAAGGCACAGATGGTGTCATCGATGTCGAACGCACGATTGACGTCATCAGTGCCAGTGGAGCTGACATCATTGGGTTGAACGAAGTCTATCATCCTGCCATGGTTCAGGACACAGACAAACCCGCCCTCGAGCATATGGCGGACCGCCTTGATATGGATTTTGTCTATGGCCAGGCGCAGACCTATGAATTAGCCTTTGATCGGCCCGGCCGCAGTTTCGGCAACGCCATTCTTTCACGCTGGCCCATCCTGGCCTCGGCCGCTCACCATCTCACAGCTGTGGCCGATCATGCGCAACGTGGCATGCTGGAGGCCCGCATCATGCTGCCCGACACACGGCGTACATTGACGGTATATGTCACACATCTCGACCCCCAGGATGAGGAAGTGCGTTTAAGGCAGACTCAGGCGTTGTTGACCTGGACCGGGCGCGACCGCAAGCGGCCGCATGTACTCATGGGAGACTTGAACACCTACAGCCCCGAAGATTATGCCGGTTTTGGCAGCGAGGCCGGGTTACATCAGGCGGTGGAGGCGCTGGGCTGGCAGATGTATGAACCGCATGTTATGTCACGGTTGCTCAAGAGTGGTTATGTCGATGCCTGGATTCAGAAGGGCGAAGGTTCAGCGCCAACTTACGAGACGCCCGAGGCCCAGTTCCGCATCGACTACATGTTGATCTCCGAAGCGCTGGTACCCCATATACAACTTTGTCGCCGTTGGGACGTAGATGCCGCCATGTCGGCATCCGATCATCTACCTGTATTGCTCGAATTAGACTATTGAGATGTATGTCGACCTTAGGCGGTATGTTGGGGAGGTTGCAGGTGGTTGAGTCCGGCGCCAGAGACGGGCACTATTTTTGTAGGAAGTAATTGACAAATGTAAAGGGGTTAATTAAAATGTAAAACAATTCAGAAAAATGTATGGTAAAGTGCAATATGAGAGTAATCCACGCCCAAGTTAGCAGCAAACACCAGGTCGTCATCCCCAAAGAGGTGCGAGTGTTGCTCAATATTCGGCCACAGGAGAGCGTCCTTTTTCTTATCGATGGCGATCAAGTCTATCTACGGCCAAAACCTAGTAGTTTCACCGACAAGCTACGAGGTCTTCATGCTCATGTTTGGCAGCAACCTACCGAGAAATGGTTGGAAGAAGAACGCACGTCATGGGAGTAGCAAGATTCTTGGAGGATATTGTTCAGCATCGTCTGGCGCTGCTGGACACCATGGTCTTCATCTATTTGCTAGAGGAACATCCCGTCTATGCTTCTCTGGCTGCAACTGTCCTGGAGGCTATTGAAACGGAGCAGTTGACAGGTGTAACCAGCACTTTGACTCTGACCGAGCTTCTCATGGCGCCGGCTCAAGTAGATGACGCTCAGGCGATGCAGGACTATGAATTGTATTTGACCCATTTTCCGAACCTCATTGTTTATCCGCTGGATGTCGAAGCCGCACGAGAGGCGGCGCGAGTGCGGGCGATGACAGGGTTGCCGACGCCTGATGCCATTCAACTGGCCACAGCTACAGTTGCCGGCGCCGATGTGATAATTACAAACGACAAGAGATGGCAGGGGAAGGTCGGAGATTTGCACATATTGCTATTGGATGACTATGTTGAGCGCTGAGCGCGTTGCATTCGGGTTGTAGGTGGAATGACTGCCGTTACCTTTACCAGGTTGCTCCTGCTGGGAACGAAGTGTACAATCGTAGGATAGTTCATGCATAGCGCAATGACCCTACACCCATCCATACCTCGAATGCAGCCACACCTAACACCTATCACTATACTCGATCATGGAGCCATGACCTTGGCAGTGGAGCGTTAAGCCATGGGGTGGCTGGTTTTCCTGGCAATCCTGGCAATCCTGATCCTAATCAATGCTCTGTTTGTGGCCGCCGAATTCGCCACAGCCAGTTCCAGGCGATCACGTCTTGCCAATATGGTAGCGGAGGGGAATAGTGTCGCCGGCCGGGTTTTGCATATTCTCGAAAGTCCAGAACGGTTGGATAATTACATCGCCACCTGCCAGCTTGGCATCACGGCATCGAGCCTGATTCTCGGTTTCTATGGGCAATCGACACTTAGCGGTTTACTGCGTCCTTATATGGATGACGTGTTCGGCGCAGGCAACCTTGTCGCGCAGTCGATATCCGCCGCGGTTATCTTGTTGCTTTTGACAGTATTGCAGGTCCTGCTGGGAGAATTGGTGCCAAAAAATATCGGCATCCGCTACCCTGAGAAACTGGCACAGTTTACCTTTCTACCCATACGCTGGTCTATGTTATTGATGCGGCCATTTATCATTATTTTCAATGGCAGCGCCCGCCTGATTCTACGGCTCTTTGGCCACAAGGCGACGAGTGAACATGCCCATGTGCACGCATCCGACGAGATCCTGTTGTTGGTAGAAGAAAGTGGCGCGGGAGGGATTATCGATTTCGAAGAACGTGTGATGCTCGAGAATGCACTGCAACTTCGAGAACGGGTGGTCCGCCAGGTTATGGTACCTCGCACCAAAATGTTTGCGGCTTCGGTCGAGCAACCGTGTGATGAGCTTTTCAAGCTACTGGCCGAATCATCTTACTCCCGGTTGCCATTGTACGAGGAGGATGTGGACAGTACCGTTGGCGTCGTCCACCTCAAAGACCTGCTCAAAGCGTCGTGGTCCTCGATTCCTTGCTCCGATTTCCGAAAGGTTATGAAACCTGCTTACTATATTCCAGAGGCCCTACCCATAGCGCAAGCGTTTCGCCAGATGCAACGAAGCGGCCAACACCTAGCCATCATCATCGATGAGTATGGCGGCACAGCTGGGATGCTGACACTCGAAGATATGATAGAAGAAGTGTTTGGCGACATTCAAGATGAATTCGATCGCGAGGTGCCTCATATCCGCGAAGAAGAGGGGCGTATTCTCATCGATGGCGATACCGATATCGACGAAATCAACGCTCGTTTCAATTTCACTCTTCCTGAAAACTCAGCCACAACTTTGGGTGGTCTGATTGTAAGTGAACTGGGGTATATCCCTACGGTCGGCGAGATCGTCGTTTTGGATGGCGTACAAGTAAGAATTGAGCGTATGGAAGGCAATTGGATCGCTTTGGTATCGATGGACAGGCATACAACTGTCCTCATGGGAGCACAGAACGAGTGACAGAATACTTGGTTCCTCTATTTGTTATCGCGGTACTTATCGCTATCAACGGCCTGTTTGTGGCTGCCGAATTCGCGATCGTCTCGGTCCCATATACTCGCATCGCCCGTCGTGCTGAAGAGGGGGCCCGGTGGGCCGGTGTCGTGCTCGCGGTGCTAAAGGATGCTGACAAACGTAACAATTACATAGCCGCTGCTCAGATTGGTATCACCATTGCCAGTTTGGGGTTGGGCATGTACGGCGAAGCGACCCTTGCCGCCTGGCTGCTGGGTCCGCTAGAGCATTTTGGCGGTTTCTCGGAGGCACTAGCTCACACGATCGCCTTTGTGATAGCGGTGGGAGCACTCACCTATTTTCATGTGGTGCTGGGCGAAATGATCCCTAAAAGCCTGGCCATCCAGTCGGCAGAATCGATGGTCCTGAAACTGGCAGGGCCTATGTCTGCCATTGAAAAGGTCTTTCGCCCTTTGATTATCGTGCTCAACGGCATGGGCAATGCGATCACACGTTTGCTGGGTGTACCACCATTGGAAGCCCATGAACGCTTATATTCAGCCGAAGAATTGGAATTCATCGTAGAAGAGAGTACCGTCGGCGGATTGCTGGCCCCTGACGAACAACTTTACTTCGAGAATATCTTTGATTTTAGCGAACGTACTGTCTCACAGGTGATGACGCCGCGTAATCGCATGGTGGGGATTCCCGTCGACGCCGATCTCGACGACGTGATATCAATCGTCACATCCAATCCCTATACACGATATCCGGTCTACGACAACACAATGGACGTGATCGTGGGAAAGCTGCATGTGAAAAACCTGGCCCGACAACAAGTGAATCCCACAAATGATTTCAACCTCGAAACTCTGATTCGGCCCGCCCTGTTCGTTCCCGAATCATCGGGGTTGCAGCAGATACTGGATCTGTCACGGACACGCGGACAGCACATGATCTTTGTCGTCGACGAATTCGGTGGTACAGCGGGACTGGTGACCATCGAAGATTTGGTTGAAGAGGTTGTGGGTGAGATCAATGAATTAGAAGATGGCGAGACCCCTCCCATGCTGGAAATCAGGCCGGGCGTGATACAGGTGCGGGGCGATTTAATTCTCGACGAACTCAATCAACATTACGATCTTGACCTGCGCTTGAGGGATGTCGAGACTGTAGGTGGGATGATCATGGCCTTGCTCGGCCATATTCCGCGGGCAGGTGAAGAGGTCGAGACAGCAGGCGTACGTTTTCAGGTACTGGCAATCGACGGCCTTGCAGTGGATACGGCGTTGCTGATTCTGCCAGACACCTCAGGCCTTCCATCCAGCTAGCAGGGTCGGCGCCACGGCCTCATATACGGCCCGGGCAAATTCCTCAAGCCGCGCTTCGGCGTCAGATACGCCCTGTAGTTCGCTGTAAAGCAGCTCGGAGCCGTTCCAGCCTTCTGTGTGCCAGCGTGCGCCATTCGGCAAAGGCTTGCCCAGCAAGGCGTCAGCTTCGAACGGCCAGGGGTTACTATAAAAGTACGCGGGTTCGGCTGGGAAAAATCCCAGATTGAGTTGAGAAGGATATGCTGTGATCTCTCCCTCTTCCTCGTAGCGCTCAATGCGCGAACCGAACCACTCGAAGGCGAGATCGAAGCCGTGAGACCACAATTGGACCGGGCTGACTTCTCCATCGAGTGTCTCGCGATGAGCCTTGAAAATGTGATCGGCGTTGGTAAGCGCTGTGAGAAAAGGGGGTATGGTATCCCGATCATACAGGCGTGGATCATCATTTTCGAATTTCTCGCGTCCATAATCGCTCTCTTTGAGACCCAAATCTTCAACTGCAGCGATGATCTCGTTGCCCAAAACGGTCGCTGTCAAGCCTTCCGTCATATCCCAGGTCTGGGCAGGTTGGCGGTTCTTGAATAACACGATGGCGTGCTGCACCAGGTCTATTTTCAAACGGATAGCACCACCATCGGGAAGTGATATCTTATCTGTCAGCAGACCATCAGGTTGCACTTTGAGGCTGACATGCCACCACTTTGGGTGGGGCTCGGCGTAAGCGCGCGGGATAGCAGCTACGGCGCGACCGTAAGTTTGCAGCGTTTGGCGTGTGGGTTCGAATCCGTCCAGTGAAGGAAATAGTGTCGTCATGATAAAGATCGCTCCAGAGTGATCATTGCCATCGTGTCCATCGTCAGAATAGTTATTTAATCAGCAGAATTCAAATACAGTCAGTATCAGTATCCAAAGGGGAGTCGGCGTGGGTATCTTACCAGCATCGCTAATTCATGTCGCATTTCCGACGAGAATTCTAGATTAGTACCACAGTTGTGACTTTTGTCGCAGTCAGAATTTTCATTTTCTATTAATCTGTAGTAAACAATATGAAACCAGCCTTGGTAAATACCTTGGCACTCGATCAATATCCTAAAGAGGCTGCCCATGACAACTGACGAACAAACCTCCTCGCTCAAAAAATATCGAGTTCTGATCTTCGCCATCGCCGTCGCGATCCTGGTCGTCGGCGCCATTCTCATCGCCGTAGCTATTATCCAATCACAAGCAGTAACAGCACAAGAACCCGAAAAGGTGAACGCATTGGCAAATAGCGATAATGAATGTGTTGTTTGCCACAAACGCACGACACCGGGTATTGTCGAACAATATGGTCACAGCACGATGGCCGGTGCTGAGGTCCTGTGCGAGGACTGCCATGAAGTCGACGCCGACTACCCAGGTGCGTCAGAACATGAAGGTACTTATGTACTGAATTCTCCCTCATCGGCCATGTGTGACAGCTGCCATGTTTCAGAAGTGGCGCAGTTCAAATCCAGTCGTCACGCCTTACCTGCCTATGTGGCCTATGCCGGCGCCACCGTACTTACGCCCGAACAACTGGATGAGTACGGGGCTGTTCCAGAGGGCAGTTTCAACCCCGACCGCAGTCGCAATGCCCTCTATCATCTCGAAGGTGAGGCCATCACCAAATTCGCCTGCGAAGACTGCCACAATATTGGTAAACCAGCAGCCGATGGCTCGACCGGCCAGTGCTCGAAATGCCATCTGCGCCATGAATTCAGCCTGGAACAGGTCCGCAAACCGGAGACCTGCAACCACTGCCATATTGGACCTGACCATCCACAATGGGAGATATATCAGGAATCAGCCCATGGCATCGCCTACGCGACCGGTGGTGATGAGTGGAACTGGGATGCCGAGCCGGGCACGCTCACAGTAAGCGACCTGCCGGCAGCAACTTGTGCAACCTGCCACATGAGTGGATTCGGCGGCGCCGGCACCACCCACGATACCGGTGATCGTCTGACCTGGTATCTGTTTGCCCCCATCAGCGAACGCCGGCCGGCCTGGCAAGACAACGCCACCCGTATGCAATCAGTTTGCAGCGAATGCCACAATGAGAACTTCATCAAGACATTCTATACTGACGCGGACGCCGCGGTTGAGGCCGTGAACGCCTGGGTTGCGGAGAGTAATGAAATCGTGCAGCCGCTCAAAGACAATGGCCTGTTGACGGCCGAACCCTTTGACGAGACCATCGACTTCACTTACTTCAACCTCTGGCATCACTGGGGACGGACTGCCAAATTCGGTGTCTGGATGCAAGGGCCTGATTACGTCCAGTGGCATGGCGCCTACGAGATCCTGCACGATCTTGCCGAATTGCGTGAGATGGCGGCAGAGAAGTTGGAAGCTGCCGGTATCGCTCCCTCAGCGGAGTGATCACAGCAGAAACTATCTTGACTGACCAAAAGGGGCGTGAGCATTTCACGCCCCTCTCCTTATTTGCGTGATTCGCAACATATCTGGTGTAGATATCACTTATGTATCATCTTGCAACGTTGTTTCCTGGCATTCGTCGTTTTCGCATTCCCTTAACACGCGATCAGTTGATACTGCTGATCGTCGCCACCAACGAACTCTTTCTTGCCCTCGATATTTATCTGGCGCATAGTATCAGTGGTACGATTGTGCCACGTGAATGGATTCCGATCATCTTTGGCTTGGTGGCGTTCGTTCTGCTGGTGTTTGCCGGTATTATCGCCACCCGCCGGCGCAACACCGCCTCTATCATCGCCACACTCACCCTGATAGCGAGTATCCTGGTGGGTTTCCTGGGTGCGTATTTCCACATCGTGCGCGCTGCCTTACTGGCGGCGCCATTGGGTGACCGTCTGACAGTACAACTTATGATCTGGGCGCCTCCCATTGTCGGCCCGCTGATGTTTGTCTTCGTCGGTATCTTTGGTATCAGCGCCGCCTGGCTTGAACTGCCGTCCGATAGTGGTTCGTTGCGGATTATCCGTGGCCTGCGTCTCAACCTCCCTTACAGCAAGACGCGCGCATTCTTTTATGTTGTTGGCTTAGCATCACTAGTCACTGTCTTCAGTGCCGTTTATGACCATGCACGCACTGACTTCGAAAATCCCTACCTTTGGATCCCCACGGTTTTTGGCCTCTTCGCTTCCGTGTGTGGTATCGCTTTAGGGGCCATTCGCCGCCCCACCTTTACGGATCTTATGACCTTTTTTGTCGCCATGATTCTGCTGATCTTCGTGGGTGCAATTGGCTTCTTTTTGCATACCGATTCTAATCTGGTCGCCGATAACGTGATCGTGATGGAACGATTTATTCGCGGTGCTCCCTTCCTGGCGCCTTTACTGTTCTGTAATCTGGGCTTGTTGGGCATCATTACGATGCTGGATCCGGTGGAGCGGAGATAGCGCTCACAGGACTGCCAGTCCTCATCACGTTTACAACCTTCATCTCAGGGCCAATGTTGGACTGGCAGTCCTCTCGCGCTTCAGCTTTCATCTCAGGATCTAGACAGGACTGCCAGCCCTCACCTTCATTCTGTCAGGATTTATGGCTCGCAAATCCAAAGATAAAACTCAGGCGATACGTTTGCTAGAGAGCAAGAAAATCGCCTTCACCTCGCATAGCTATGATCCCGATGTATTTGTCAGCGCAACTGAAGTGGCCGATGCCGTTGGTATGCCTGCTGCCCAGGTGTTCAAGACATTGGTTACAGCCCCAGACACAGGGAAACCGATTCTGGCGGCCCTACCGGCGGACGCTGAACTCGACCTGAAGGTGCTGGCGAAAGCTGCTGGTGTCAAAAAAGTAAAAATGGCCTCGCAGGCGGATGCCGAACGCTGGACTGGACTAAAAAAGGGGGGGATCAGCGCCTTGGCACTGGTAAACAGGGGCTTCAAGGTTTTTCTAAACCGCAGCGCCTATGATTTTGATAGATTCGCGGTGAGCGCGGGCGAACGGGGCACACAGGTCGTGTTAGCGCCGGCTGATTTCGTCCAGATTACGGGGGCGAGCGTCGTAAAGATTACAAGGTAGACGTGTAGGTAAAGCCTTCCTGTATTTCAAGCTTCATAGACACAACTTAAGCACATCCGCCATCGTGCTAAACTCGAACTGATCCAACAGTGTCTCCAGGCGCCGGCGCATCGGTTTGCCTACGTTGTGATAAGTTATAAATCGATCTGGCCGTGATAGGGAAAGACGGGGCGTGCCCTCATCCAGTTCCCAAGGGTGAAGATAGATAACAATCGGCCCCTGTGCCTTAGCAGCACGTAGCCCTCGTAGAATGAGGGGCATAGGCAACACGCGTAGATAAAAACCACCACAGACGGGAATCGTCAAGGGGCCAACACGCCAAGCTGTCATTGGCCATTCCAAAATGGGATTTGTCGGATCATGTTCGACAAGATTGAGAGCGGGATGATAGGGGGCGGCAGGACAGCCGGGCACACCATACAAGGGTGTCTTCATGGGAAAAACGCTGCTATCGTAGCTGTAGCCATGGTTGGCAAGTGCTGCCAGCGCCCAAGAGGTATCGGGTGAAAGACTGAAGGTGGGAGCCCGAAAACCGCGCGGGGTCACCCCCGGAAGATGTCGCTCTACCTCTTCCTCGAATCGAATCAGCTCTTGTTCAAACTCTGATTCTGTCAATTCCCACAATGGCCGATGCGTATGGGTGTGGCATCCTATCTCGTGTCCTTCATCAACGATACGCTGAAGCAGCTGCGGGTACCTGTGAAGAACTTCTCCGACAACGAAAAAGGTCGCTCGCAGCCCCTTGGCCGATAGCAAATCCAACAGTGGTTCTGTCGCTGCTATTACGCGGTCATCGGCAGAACTGCGGTCGACACGGCTCCTCAGCAATTCGGCATGCCAGTAAGATTCGAGGTCAATGGACAAGGCTGCGTTCATGATAGAATGCCGCGACATTATGAAGGTTAATTATTTATTTCGGTAATGTCTTCTTGCCAGGTCCGCCGGGGGATGAATCTCCCGGCTAGCAAACAGCGCC
>JAAENG010000353.1 GCA_024224665.1 Chloroflexota bacterium
ATCCGGCAGAACCAGGTTATTCGTAGTCGTCGTTCAGATCCCCGTTCACTTTTCATACCAGATCTATCCACTCCGCCAAACGGGCAATGCTTTACGACAGATCCTCCATCAACTCCCTGACATCAGGCCGCTTGAGAAACGAACTGTGCAACCCGGTATCTTGCACGGTGGCGGCAATAGCGCTGAGCCTCGCTCGTGCGTCACTTCGTTGGCGTGCAGACTGTTCTGCGACTGCCATTTCGGCTTGGGCAGCCAGAATGCGCCAGGCCGACCACTGCGATCCGATAGAAAGTGAGATGTCCAGGCCTTGATCCAGTACCGGGAGCGCCTCATCTAAGCGGTCGGTCTGCGCCAAAGTAACACCCAGATGGAAGAGGGTCTCGGGGAGGTAGAGCTTCAGCCCGTACTCTTGCAGCCCGGCCAATCGTTGCTCCATAAGCTGTATCGCCTGCGCGTGATTTCCCTGAGCCGCCGAGAGTGCGCAGGCCGCCATGGGTGTTACGTGTGGCTGCACGACATTGTGTGGGGCACTAGAGCGCTCGATCTCTGCCAAGACATCTGCGGCCGCGGGGTGATTGCCGGCCAGGAGGTGCACGCGAGCGAGGTTCAGTTGCGCGTACGGGCGCCACTGTGATCGCCCCCCACCGGCGCTGTTTACGGCCATCCCGACGGTTTCGATAGCACGCGGCATATCGCCCAGTTCGGCATAGATAAGCCCTAGATCAGCGCGCGTATAGACGAGCGCCCCCATAAAACCTGCCTGTTCCCCTGCATCGATACATGCCTGCATCGTCTCGATCGCCTGATCGACCTGGCCCCGTTCCCACATCACCAAACCCAACATCCACCGGCAATAAGAGATCCCCCACATGCTTTGCACCGACTCGCTTATCTCTCGCGCCTCGTCCGAAAACATGATCGCTGACTCGAAATCACCGGTATAGACATCCACATAACTGGCGGTCGAAAGATTGTCGGCCAGCATGGGAAGATTTCCCAGTTCTCGCCACAAAGCATGCGTTTCTCTCAACGACTGTTTACTCTTCTCGTACCTGCCATAAAGGTTGTACACATGGCAAAGGTCGCTCAAAGAGTAGGCAATCTGCTCGTGAAGATCCAGTTCGCGCGCGATCGCCAGGGAGCGCTCACCACTCTTCAGTGCATTCTCTGGCCTATTCGAGAGCCGGTTCATGTTGAGCAGGTTCCAAAAGATTTTGGCCTCGGCTTTTCGATCTCCCAGCGCTCGGGCAAGCGCAAGTGCACTTTCTGATAGCGCTTCGCCCCGGTCAGGATCAAGCAACGAGGTTGGGGTACAATAGAGTGTGCCCAGAGCGATAAGAGCTGCAAGTTCCATCTCGCCAGATCCCAATGTCCTCGCCTCCTGCTCCATGTTCGAATAGACTCCGGCAGCTTCGTCGATGCGTGCAGCCAGTTCTAAAGCCCGACCTTGGCGAGAATACAGATGGATGAGTTGTTCGGTAGTTGGCTCTCCTTGGGCTGCGACCTTGAGAGCGAGACTGTAATGCTCTTCTGCTTCAACATTGGCAAAGAGACGAAAAGCACTATCACCTGCCTGCGTGTGATATTTCATCGCCCGGGGAGTGTCGCCTGCCCGGCTGAAATGTCCGGCCAAGACGCTGGCATGATTATCTAGTTGGTCGCAGAAAATGGTTTCAATCGCTTCGCCAACCTGCTGGTGGTAGAGCAGGCGCTGTCTGCGTAGAATCGTCTTGTAAGCCGCTTCGTGTACAAGCGCATGCCGAAACACATATTCCTTTTCGGGGCGTCGCCCAGTTTCGCGAATCAGATCGACACGCTGCAGGGAAAGGAGTTGCTGGTCCAATTGATCGTTCTGGCCGAGCACACGCTCCAGCACCCGGTAAAAAAATGAGCGTCCCACAACCGATGCAATTTGCAAAATGCTGCGAGCGGCATCCGGCAAACGGTCAATTCGCGAAACCAGGAGCGAATGCAAGTTGTCGGGAATGTCGATACCATCCCTTTCATCCCTCACAATCCAGCGTTTCTCCGGGTCGTCCCAGAAAAGTGTCCCGTTTTCAATCAGCGCCTGCACGATTTCTTCTACAAACAGAGGGTTACCTGCGGTTCTATCAAGGATCCGTATACGTAATCGTTCTGGGAGATCGGCGACTTCCAACAGACCCTCCATCATTGTGACGCTTTCAGGCTGAGACAACGGCTGAAGGGTGATCTCGTCATAGAGATGTGGAAATCGACTATCAGTCTCGGTTTTCAACACCCAGGCTGACGAATCTCGATCTACTCTCATGGCGCATAAGAATAGCAACGGCGTGTCGGTGGCCAAGGCGAAGAGATGGCTGAGTAGTGCAATTGAAGCCGTATCGCTCCAATGCAAATCATCGAAGACAAGGACGGTAGCGTGTTTTGTGCTCCACGCTTGCCAGAAGGCCTGCATCGAAACGTAAAGCTGTGCCTTGAATGTTTCACCCTCCAGCCTCGGTCTACCCTCCCGATCAACCATCCCAAAAAGAGCCTGCAGAACACGTCTTGTCTGCTCACGTTTTGCCTCAGGGATATGGGTCAATACTAGGTCCATCTTATGGGATATATCCTCGGCAGAGTCCGCTTCGCTGATTCCGGAAACCTGTCTCAATAATCTGAGGATGAGATGGTAGGGCTGACTCGATTCGTATGAGAGCGATGTCGCTTGAAACCAGCGGAATTCAGAATCCGATTCAGCCATTTCACGTCGTAGTTCGTCCAACAATCGGCTCTTTCCAAGCCCTGCCTCACCGCTAACAAACAGAATGCCCCCTTTCCCGGAATTCAATTCCTGGATCGCTGAGGTCAGTTGCTCGAATTCCCGCTCCCTGCCGATCAGTGGAGATACCCGACCTGCAATCCGTTGTGACCTAGCCAAGGTGTCAGTCGCCTTGAGCACGCGAAAGCTGCGTATCGGCTTACTTTTCCCTTTGACCTCGATGCCACCCAGGTCTTGTATCTCAAAAAAGGGTGCGACTCGCTGGTAGGTCTCCTCAGCGATCTGAACCGTACCCGGCGCCGCCGTTTGTTCCATGCGTGCAGCCAGGTTGATGGCGTCGCCCAGAGCCGTGTATTCCACGTGATTATCAGTGCCCACTTTTCCCACCACAACAAGCCCCGTGTTGATCCCGACCCTGACATCAAAATCTACACCCCACCTCTGTCGCATCTCCTTACAGTAAGGTTTGACCTCTGCCACGATAGCCAGTCCGGCCAGTACAGCTCGTTGCGGATCATCTTCGTGGGCGACGGGCGCGCCGAAAAACGCCAGAACTGAGTCTCCCATGAGTCGAGCAATGGTGCCATCATATTTGCGAACCGGGCGGATCATGCGTTCGAAAACCCCGTTGATAATCTCGGTCCAGTCTTCGGGGTCAAGTTGCTCGGCCGCGGCGGTGGAACCCTTGACATCGCAAAAAAGCATGGTGACGACGCGACGTTCACCTACCATCGATGTGTTATTGAGCGCTTCCTCGATTGCTATGCTTTGCGAATCGAGCGAGATGGCAGATCGAGATGAACTCCCATGCTCGGGTTCCGGCAATTCCGCTAAACGCAAAGGGGCCGAGGCAGATTTCGCAGCGGAAGATGTAGCCAATTGTGGGCTAGCGCATGACTGAGACTGTGCTGGCGTAACCGCCAATTGCCGTCCGCAGTAATCGCAGAAGAAGACACCGTAGGGAAGGACTGACTCACAGAAAGGACAGCTTGGCACTAACCACCAGCCGCAGCGACGGCAATAGCGGGCCTCATCTCGGTTAGACTCCTGGCAGTTTGGACAATTCATGGCAAATCTATCTCCATAATGGCCGCGACATCGGCACGTTTGAGAAAAGACTCGCGCAGGCTTGCGTCGCCGATGTTATTGACAATGTAGGTTAGGACATCCCTAGCTTGTTCGCGTCGTTTTGTTGCGCGTGCATCATCTCCAGCTACCAGGTCGGCCTCAACGGCCAAAATCTGCCACAATCGCCAGCGCACGCCGATCTCTTCCGCCAACTCGCGCGCTGCATTCAAGCTGATTTCTGCTTCAGATACTCGGCCTAGTCCTAATTGTGCCTGAGCTTTAAATTGTAGATAATCGGGTTCAGCAAAGCGAGTTTGCAGTGTTGTGATGATGCTCATCTGGCTCTCGATACGCTCAAGCGCCACGTCGTATTCGTGTTGGGCCAAGGCTACTTTCACGAGGGTTGCCTCGAGTTTAGGCGCCAGACCACGCATGATAGCAGGCGTCGAATCCGCATTGCGGGCCAATTCTGCAGCATGATCTATTTGACCGGTATGCAAATACACCTCGAGCAAGGCATTGTTCCACAATATTGAAAAGGCGTCGCTAAAGTGTCTTGCTGCGGAGTTCATTTGCTCGACAGTCTCCATTGCCCTGTCTTCCGCTCCCAAGTTGATAAGCAGACGGATTAAATCAGCTCTCACACTGATGCGCGCCACGGCGAAACCGGCTTGATCGCCATCGGCTATCGCCATCGGCTATCGCCTGTTCCATGGTGGCGATGGCAGTACTGATGTGGCCTTGTCGCCAATGAATGTCGCCGACCAAATAGCGGCTGTAAGACATGCCCCAACGGTTGTTTATGGCCTCACTGACGGTATAAGCCTCGTTGCAGAGTTCGAACGCCCTTTCGAACTCTGCTTGAAATATATGTTGATGCGCCAGCGTGGTAAGACTGTCAGATAGCATGGGCAGATTATTCAAGCCCCTCCACAGTTCGATCGCCTCGCTCAACGCTTCAATGGTATGTTGGAGCCGCCCCGTGGAACGATAACTATAGCCAATATCGTTCAACGTGTAAGCCAATAATTCAGAATCGCCAAGTTCACGGGCAAGCAGGAGCCCTTTCTCTCCGATCTCGATGGCCTCGTCGGCGTTGTTGAAGCGATGCATATTCATGGTGGCCCAATAAATACGCGCCTCAGCTTTCCGATCCCCCAGCTGCTGGGCCAAGGGTAACGCTCGAGAGCCAAACTGTTTTGCCAACACTTCGTCAGTTTGATCTGTCGGTGTGGAAAGGATAATCATCTGTGCGACCCATGAATCCAGTCTTAGGTGCTGATCCCTATTTTCTCCGGCCAGCGTTTCCATCTCCTGATAGTTGGCCAGAGCATCTGCAAATTGACCATTCAACTCAAGGGCACGGCCATAGCGCAGATAGAGATGAGCAAGCTGATCGGTGTCAGTTTGTGGATGGGAGGCCACCAATGTCAGGGCATTTGAATAATGCTCGATCGCCTCGACCTTAGCGAACAGCCTCATGGCGGTATCACCCGCGTGGGTGTAATAGCTGATCGCCTGCGCCGCATCACCAGCACCCTCGAAGTGATAGCCTAGCACTGGTGCGAACTCTTCCAATCGGTCGCCGTATAAGCCAACGATCGCGTCGGCTACTGCGCGATGGTATGCCCGCCGCCGTTTGAGCAAAATGGTGTTGTAAGCTGCCTCTTGCGTAAGCGGATGGTGGAACATGTACTCCAGTTCCGGTATTTTCGCGGTCTCGCGAATCATGTTCATCTGTTGTAGTTGATTCAAGCTGCTTACTAGCCGAAAGCCTGAATCGTTATCCTCTAGAAAAACGGCCACCCGTTCCAACACCCTGTAATAAAAACTGCGGCCGATCAATGCAGCGAGTTGCAGAACACGGCGGGATTCCTCATCGAGTCTGTCCATGCGAGCGGTGAGCAGGGCCAGGAGATTATCGGGGATGTCGATGGTCCCATTGTTGTTCGTCATTTGCCAATGCAAACCGCCGGCATCATGCAATACTGAACCGGTCTCGATCAATGTGCGAACGACCTCCTCCACATAGAAAGGATTGCCGTCCGCCTTTAGCAAGATTCGTGTACGTATTTCGGCAGGTAGATCGGAAATATCGAGCAGGGTATCGACCAAAATGCTGCTATCAGAGGCGGACAGAGGTTTCAGTTCGATGAGAATGGTTCGGTGGGTATAGATATCAGCGGCATGCCGGCGAAGCTCCCAAACTGGGCTTTCTCGCTCAGGGCGAGTGGCACAGAGAAAAAGAATGGGGCTGTTCTCGGTCAATGCAAACAAATGCTCTAGCAGGGCGACTGACGCGGGATCAGCCCAGTGCAGATCGTCGCAGACAATGACCAAAGGGTTTGCCTGCGACCGGTGCTGCCAAAGCTCTGTCATGAGGCTATAGAGCATGCCCTTGAAACTCTCACCTTGTAGTGGTGGCAAA
>JAAENG010000354.1 GCA_024224665.1 Chloroflexota bacterium
ATGGAATAAATGGTATTATATCGTCTAATAATTGACGTTTCCCGCCCACCCACTTTACGAATGGTTTTACGAGTTTGTTTTTCCTGATTTTGGCCATATTCCCCTTTTGTTTTGATTTGTTGAGTGTCTTAATTTTGACAATTATTATGCTAATATACCATGATGGATGAATTCACTCTAATCTTTGAAAATCTTTTCAAGGTTTGTTATAAGCTTTCATACATAGTTTGACTTCGTCAATAACCGAACAAATGTTTTATTTTAACTGGTTTTGTGAATCTGTGCATTAACTTTGGTATTTTGCTTACCAAAGCTATTCTTTTGGATTTTTTCTTTGCTTATATGCTTATATGCTTCTGCTACACTGAGTTGTCTAGCATTTAGGGCATAGTAATTAATCCGAAACTTTGAATAAATCGGGCTAATAGCCTAATAAATCGTTTTGGCCAAAATGAAGTTGTGCTATTTGGCCTTCACAAAAGGGGGTCGGGCTAACTTTGAAATATACAGCCTGACGGCGGGGTTTTTCTGGGGAAGCAGCACTTCGCGCGGCGTGGCCGCTTCATAAACACTATCCTGGGGTGGAATAGATCGCCTGTAGGCAGTATAATGTCCGAATATCCGACATTATGCCGCCCCCAGGCGTTATAATGCGCCAGATGTATATAGTAACCTTGACAGTATACTACTTCATGCAATCCTCGGACAAATGGCTGTGAACCATCAATCTCCTACACTCCTGGAACGTGTGAGCAACGTCTTGCGCCGTCAACATTATGCACGCCGTACCGAACAAGCCTATCTTCATTGGATCAAACGCTACATCTACTTCTGTAAAACCGATGAGGGGGATTTCCACCACCCCGCAGATATGGGAGCCGCCGAGGTCGAGGCTTTCCTTACCCACCTTGCAGTTGTAAAAAAAGTCAGCGCCTCCACCCAAAACCAAGCTTTCAGCGCCCTTCTCTTCCTCTACAATCGGGTGCTCAATCAGCCCCTGCAGCAGCGCATCACGCCAACGATGGCGAAAAAACCTGAGCGATTGCCCACAGTACTTTCAAAACAAGAAGCGGCTACTGTCGTTAATGGCATGAGTGGCATGTACAAACTTATGGCCCAACTTCTTTATGGCTCAGGTTTGCGTTTGATAGAATGCGTACGCCTGCGCGTCAAAGATGTGGATTTTGATCAGCGCTATATCGTCGTTCGCAGCGGCAAGGGCGACAAAGACAGGGTGACACTTCTGCCCGGTACTGTGATTGAACAACTGCAAACGCATATGGAGGGGGTCAGGATAATTCACGATCAAGACCTGGCTGAAGGCTTTGGCGCTGTGCAGATGCCGGACGCGCTCGCCCGCAAATATCCTAATGCCAATCGCGCCTGGATGTGGCAATTCATCTTCCCCGCCAGCCGCCGCTATCAAGACCCAGAAAGTGGTGAAGTGCGCCGTCACCATATTCACGAAAGCGCCTTACAAAAAGCAGTCGCAAAAGCGGCGCGCCATACCGACATCAACAAACACGTCACCCCTCACGTCTTCCGCCACTCCTTCGCCACACATCTTCTCGAAGCCGGCTACGACATTCGCACCGTGCAGGAACTTCTCGGCCATAAAGATGTCAAGACCACCATGATCTACACCCACGTCCTCCAAAAAGGACCCCTCTCCGTCCGTAGTCCCTTGGATCAGTAAACAGATATCCGAGATCGGAAGTCGAAGGTCAGCGGCTGCCTACGATCGCTGCACTCATAGATATTGATATTCGTCTGACTCGCATTTCAAGTAGTCGTTGCAAGTCCTAATATAGTTGCCTTGATTTGTCAGCGATAATACGCCGTTCAATTCTGGGAATATGTTTTCCCTCTCCATTACAATGAAAAGATACCTACCCATTTTTGGTCTCGTCGTATTATTTTTCCTGGCGGCTTGTACTTCACCAGCCGTGTCTGCCACCGCTACGCCTCAAGAGAGCATCCCTGCACCTACGGTAGAGCAAGACGTCGATGCTGTCTCTGAAGCAAAACCGGCGGCGGAACCGCAGCCCACAGCTACCGTAGATCCAACCGCCACTCCGCATCCTATCTCGAACAGTGGGACTGGTTCTCTGCCTGCAGTGCCTGGCTCCACCCTCTTTGATGTCCCCTGGGATGATCGATCTGTCTTCGCGCCAGGGCTTATCTCCGCCGAACAGAGCGCCCTGGATTTACGCCCGGGAGCCAGCGTTTACCACATCGACCTCAGCATCGACGACGATCTAACGACGCTGAGCGGCCGCGAAGAAGTGCGCTACACCAACACAGAAAATGTGGCTCTGCACGAAATCTATTTCCGTCTGTTCCCCAATATCGCCGACGGCCGTATCGACGTCACGGGTCTAACCGTGAACAACCAGCCGGTCGAGCCACGTTACGAGTTGGAGGAGAGTGTGATGGTGGCGCCACTGGCAGAGGCCTTGCAAGCGGGTGAACAAATTGTGATCGGGATGAATATGGTGATCGAGATACCGACCGAAGGAGGGGGCAACTACGGCACCTTTGCCACGGTCGACGGCATTGCCGCACTGGCTCACTTCTACCCGATGATAGCAGTCTACGACGACGAAGGCTGGAATGTGGAGATCGCGCCAAGCAATGGCGACGTGGTCTACAGCGATAGCAGCTACTACCTTGTACGTGTCGACGCCCCTGAAAAGCAAAAGATCCTGACCTCGGGCTTCGAGACGGGGGGAGAAATCGGCAACGGCCGGCAAACGGTGACTTTCGCTGCCGGGCCAATGCGTGATTTCTACTTGGTAAGCAGCGACCGCTACGACCTGATCAGCCAAAAAATCGGCGAGACGACTATCAGTGCCTATGCCCCGCCAGAGGTCGCCAAAGAGAATGAACTGGCGCTTCGCTATGCCGTCGATGCCTTTAGTGGGCACAGTGAGCGCTATGGCGCCTACCCCTTCACCGAACTGGATGTTGTGAGCACGCCAACTCAGGCTGGTGGAGTCGAGTATCCCGGTATAGTGGTCGTGGCCCTGAATCTCTATGACAAAAACTTCCCATTCTTCGAAGCCGCCACCGCCCACGAGGTCGGGCACCAGTGGTTCTACAGTACCGTCGGCAACGATCAGGTCGACGAACCCTGGTTGGATGAATCTCTTACCCAGTATGCCACCCTACTGTACTACCGGGACGTCTATGGCCAGGCAGGTTACGAAGCTGCCCGCGACAATGACATACAACGGCGTTGGGACAACATCGATCGGGCGGATATCCCCATTGGTCTGCCGGTGGCCGCCTACAGTGAAAATGGCACATACAGCGGCATCATCTATGGCCGGGGCGCGCTCTTCTTCGAGACCTTGGCCACGGCCCTTGGCGACGCCACCTTCGAGGCCTTGATGCGTGATTACTATGAGACCTTCAAATGGGATATCGCCACGACCGAAGGTTTCAAGGCACTGGCCGAAAAGCACTGCCAGTGCGATCTGACAACCCTTTTTGAAGAGTGGGTGTATGAAAAAGGTGGGCTCGGTTAATCAGGGTCTTTTCATTCAATATCCAGCCTGCAAGGGGAGGGACCTGAACTGCTCCGGATAATTGCTGGCGATGCCATCCACATCCATAGCATAAACAGATTGTAACAGCTCCGGTTCGTCAATAGTCCAGACAAAAACCCGGCCCTGGTGGCGGTGCACGGCCGCTACAACCACCTTAGAGACAAGGCGATAGTTCAGCATAACGGCATTGGCCTGAGCTTTTGCCATCATCCCCACTACCCGATAGGGCAGGGTTCGTTTCATGAGCGCAACAACGATGTTCACAACAGGTTGCAAAGCTGGTCTCCTGGATGCATTGCCTTTATCGGCAGGATAAGAGAGCCCCGTTTTAACCGCAGTACTCTCGCTGCGCACCTGCCTCAGGCTTTCTGGTATCAACGAACTGATCAGGGTACTTGTCAGCATCTGTCTGTCCCGTATCCTTTGCACTGTAGAACGCTCATATCCGGCTGCCTTCAAATCGATATTGATAAGTGCGCGCCCCTGTACAAGATCCAGGGCTTCATCTAAGGTGGGAATACGCTCACCCTCTCCCAAATCCAGCGACTGCACTACAGAAAGCGGGGTCTTGCTGGCAAGGAGCCCCTGATGTGATCTGGACAGATGAGATAGATCATCATCGTGTAAAAGCACCAACGCGTCTAAACATGGCCGTACATCGAATTCGATCATATCCACGCCCATCTCCAAACCAAGATTTAGGGATTTCAAGGTATTGGCCGGAGCGTGGCCCGACGCTCCGGAGTGGCCTATCCGTATGAACTCCTTTTGCCAAGCGCGCGCAGGTTCATTGCGATCTTGTGGCGATAGCTTTTCAAAACAGAAGTTCACGGTGTTGGACATGATTCCTTTTAAAAACCTTTCAACTGCGATAGATCGGCTAAACCATCCGCTAAAGCGGCTATGTGTTGAACCAGGGCCAGGCGGGCGGCGCGTAGGTTTGGATCATCCGCCATCACCAGTACGCTATCAAAGAAATCATCGATGAGCGGTTGCAGGTCTGTCAGAACCAGCACCAGGGCAGGGATATCCACCACTAATCCTTGCACAGAATCGTAGGCCGAATGCAGTTGTCGTGTCGCTTCTTCTGTGTAAACACCGGGGTTCAGACCATAGGTCTCGTCCAGATTGCGCACGATGCGCTTGCAGCGGGCATAGGCAGTAAAGGGCTCCATCCAATCCGGCGCCTCGACAGCAACAGAAAGGGCGGCCACAGCCTGGCGAGCACGGGCGGGATCATGGCCCTGCTCGGCCAACACGGCCTCGGTCACATCATGAGCGAAGCCCTCGTCTCGCAACACGCCCTGCAGTCGACGCTGGATAAAGGCCGACACGGCAGCAATGATCTCGTCCGACACGGCAACGGGTTGGCAGGCGGCGGCCGCTTGCAGACCGGCGATGAGATCAAAGGGTTGCTCAGCCGCAATCAGATTCTGCACGATGCCCAGAGCGTCACGGCGCTGGCCAAAGGGATCGGCTGTGCTCTTGGGAGCGAGACCGACGGCGAAGAGGCCAACGAGGCTATCCAGGCGATTGGTCAGATTAACGGCCAGGCTGGTCGGCCTTAGAGATTCGTGCGGGCGCACCTCATACGTCTGGCGGATGGCACGCGCCACCTCCGGCGCTTCGCCACTGTCTAGCGCATAGATTTCACCCATGATCCCCTGCAATGAGGTCATCTCCACCACCATGTTAGTGGCAAGATCAGCTTTGCTTAAAAGCGCAGCACGTGTAGCCAGGGTTATTTCTTGATCAGAAAGGCCAAGCTGGCCGGCGATCACCGGCGTCAGCTTTTCCAGTCGATAGACCTTGGACAACATCGAGCCCAACTGCTCCTGGAAGGTGAGGGTGGCGAGATCTTTGTTGAAATCCTCAAGTGGCCGTTTGCGGTCAGCGCGCACGAAATAGGCGGCATCGGCGTAGCGCGCCCGGATCACTGCCTCATTGCCGCGCGCAACCAGGGTGGGATCACGATCGGCGCCATTGGCAACGGTAATGAAGTAAGGCATCAATGCCCCGGCTTCATCGACGACCGGGAAATAGCGTTGGTGTTTTTTCATCACCGTGACCAGCACCGGCGTGGGAAGTTCGAGAAAGGCCGAATCGAAGCGACCGAGTAGGGGATAAGGTTGTTCCACCAGATCGGTGACCTCATCCAGCAGTGCTTCATCCTCCCATACTCCACCCCCTGCTTCCGCAGCAACACGTTGGATCCCATGAAGGACCTGTTGGCGTCGCTCGGACCGATCAATGACGATCCCAGCATCGGCGATAGCCCTACCGTAGTCTGCCGCCGATGCAACAGGCAACTGCGGCGAGCCATGGGGACGCAATCCCCGGCTGTTGCGATCAGCGACCACAGCAGCATAAGAAAAAGGCACAACCTGTTCGCCATACAAGGCCAGCAGCCAGCGCAAGGGCCGGCTGAAAGAGACGTTGCTCCCGTTCCAGCGCATGGTCCTGCCAAACCGTAAACCTGACACCAGATCTCTCAGCAACGCCGGCAGGATCGTATGTGTGGGTTTACCTTCGACGCGCTTGACGGCATAGACATAGCGTTTGCCGCCCTCTTCACGTATCTCAAGATCGGCAGCACTCAACCCTTTGCCGCGCGCAAATCCCTGGGCTGCTTTAGTGGCTTGGCCAGCAGCATCGAAGGCACGGTCAGCCGGTGGCCCGCGGAACTCCTGCGTCTCGCCACTCTGCTGCGCGGCCAGTTTTTGCACCTGCACGGCGATGCGTCGGGGCGTACCGCTAATGTGGACAGGTCCGTACGATAGTCTGGCTTGATCTAGCGCTGCGGGCACCCGGCTTTCAAGTTGAGCAATGGCATCGCGCAGATCGTGGGAAGGCAGCTCCTCTACCCCGATCTCCAACACCATATCAGCCGCCTCATATCCGGCTGGGAGGGGGATCGGCGCCGATAATGAAACTGCGGCTGCAGCCTGCTCTGGCCCGGAATCATCGGGCAATAACGGATACTCCAGCCGTTCCCGTTGTTCCACATATGCTTCCGCCACACGCCGAGACATGTTGCGCATGCGTCTAAAATAGTTCGCTCGCTCAGTCACACCCACAGCGCCGCGCGTATCGAGTAGATTAAAGGTGTGTGAACACTTCAGTACGTAATCGTAAGCAGGTACGACCAGGCCACGCCCAATGGCGGCCTCATATTCGAGTTCATACAGTTCGTACAAGCGTTGCAAGCGCTCGACATCGGCCGCGTTGAACGCATAATCACAATGTTCTATCTCCTGCATCTTGAGGATATCGCCATAGCTATGATTAGCATCCCATTGCAGATCCCAGACCTCTTTGGCATCTTGCAAGAACATGGCGATACGCTCGAGCCCATAGGTCAGTTCTACCGAAACCGGAGCGAGATCCAAGCTACCGGCTTGTTGAAAATAAGTGAACTGGGTGATCTCAAGGCCATCCAGCCAGACCTCCCAACCCAGCCCCCACGCTCCTAGCGCCGGGCTCTCCCAGTTGTCTTCGACAAAACGGACATCATGCGCGTCCAGGTCGATGCCGATAGCGTCCAAACTATCGAGATAGAGCCCTTGCGGATCACCGGGATCGGGTTTGAGGATCACCTGATATTGGGTGTGCATTTGCATGCGGTTGGGGTTTTCGGCAAAACGGCCGTCGTCAGGCCGGTACGAGGGCTCGACATAGCCAACGTTCCAGGGCTCCGGGCCCAGTACGCGCAATGTGGTTCCGGGATTAGCCGTCCCCGCCCCTACTTTCTCGCTATAAGGCTGCCAGATCAGACAACCCTGACCCGCCCAAAATCGTTCCAGGCGAGAGATCATATCTTGGAAATTCAGTACTTCGTTTGCTGCAGTCATAAATGATTACCTCAAAAGATTCGCTATCGTAAGACTGGTGCCAGGCAACCAGCAGAACAGGAATTCAGGCCGTTCGAAATCCATCTACTTCCCGGCAAACAAGCAGTTATTGTATACTACAGATTGAGAATTCAGTAACTTGCGATGCCCCTGACTCCGCAGTGCCGTTTGTTCTGAATCTGTTATTTCTAGCGAATTTCCATCCGCGTATGTCTCGGGCATTGCAGAGATACGGAGGATAGCAATATGTTAGCTAATATTACATCGGATCCAAACATATTAGGCGGTAAGCCGTGCATCAGCGGCGCCCGTATTAGCATTGAGTTCATTTTAGAGCTAATGGCAAGCGGGGCCACGCGTCAAGATATTCTGGATGCTTATCCACATCTCACCCTATGTCGCCTGGACACGAAGCCCCTGACACCATCGAGCAAACTATCATTTTCTTAACCGGGGTGATAGTGCTCAATGGTAATTTATGCAGCCAGGCGGATATCCGCCGTTACTGGTATCTCAAGCAGTGTCTGACGAAGGAGCCGTGTAGAAAAGAACTGGACTTCAAAATTCTCGACGTCGCCCGAATCAGGATTAAGCCGTGCTATCACATCATCACCCAATTCTTCCGTCTCCTGTTCTGGATAGGGCTTGCATTTGTCGATGTAGAGGATATCAGCCTCTCGATCATACTTGAACTTCAAGGTCGCTTCCATTCAACTGTACCTCCGCTGAGTTTACGCGAAATATATGCAGTGATAATCCAGTCACGGTCGTCAGGGATACCGTCACTCACCACCACGACGACCACATGCTTCCCGCCTCTGACCGAATCGAACCAACGACTGAAGAGCCGGGCGTTCCCAAACCGGCTACTCCGTCGAACTTCGTCAGGATCGTTTAATGTATCTTCTATCCGGTCAAAATGGTCAGGGAGCAACTCTGGGTGGCGCTCGGCAATATGTTCAATTGATTGCATTACTCCTGCAATCGCTCAGCGTTTTTCCGCTGCCTTTGCAGATAACGTTCAGCCAACTCTCGACCGCGCTCGACCGGAAATCGCTCATTGGCTTTAGGCTGATTGCCTTTTAGCGCTTGTTCCATATCGATATCAAACTGATACGCCAGCTTGAAGAGAAAGGTCACGCAGTCTGCCAGTTCCTCGGCCAGCATGGCGCGTCGCATTTCCAAATCATCGGGCTCGCGATAACCTTCGAGATAGAGTACTTCACGGGCGATCTCGCCCAATTCTTCCATAGCGTGCACCAGGGTTTGGCTGGGCTGTACACGCTCGAACCCGCGTTCGAGATCGTAGTGGTGGAGCCATTGTTGATATTCAGAGATGTGCATGAGGGTCGGTTGGTCGCGTGGTCGGTTGGTCGCGTGGTCGGTTGGTCGCGTGGTCGCGTGGTCGGTTGGTCGCGTGGTCGCGTGGTCGCGTGGTCGGTTGGTCGCGTGGTCGGTTGGTGAAAGTTTGTGTTTATGCCATGGTCGGTTGACTATACGAAAATGAGAATTCTCCTAGCTCGTGTACGAAACCTTCTGAATAGAGTTTGTAAGGACCTCGGTGCATTTGCTGTCGTAACTTTGGCGTGGATTGACCCACGCTTACGTGCGTTTATCCCGCAGATAAAAGCCTTCAGGCGCTCGCTTCCAGCCATGTACGAACAGACTTCGCTACCAGAATTTCTTCTGGCCATAACGCCGGACATGGTGGATGTTGTTCATGTCGAGCCAGACGAGTTGCGAAAGCTTCTCGATGCAATGGCTCGCCTCGATCGTGCGTCTCCCTTCGGCCTCTGTCTGCGACGCTCTCTGCTACGTTTCCATTTCTTGCGTCGTACCGGCCTACAATTGGGAATAAACTTTGGCGTGCGTTTGCGTCAGCCATCCGAGGGAACGGGTGTGGCCGGACATGCCTGGAACACGCTACAAGATCAACCCTATCATGAGAATGAAGAGGATTATCGGGGATTTAAAGTGATCTACCGCTGGCCTGAAAATTGAGATGGTTCGCCATCGATTCGGATAGGCCAGTACAAAGCGGCATAAGTAAGGAGTCAGTTTGTAGTAAGCGCTTATGAAAGTTAAGAAAATAACTCAGTAATGTAGCCTATGCGTTTGCGAGGCCCGCACCGGGATGAATTCCCGGTGCTACGTAACAGCGCCCCTTGAAAGGGGCTGATCTGACACCCTAAGTGTCCCAAACCGAGCCGATAGCCGAATTGCTCCGGCGCTGTTTGCTAGCCGGGAGATTCATCCCCCGGCGGACCTGGC
>JAAENG010000355.1 GCA_024224665.1 Chloroflexota bacterium
CACTGAATTCGCTCTGATGAACATCGCTTCACCCAGCGATGAGAATCCACATCCTGTATATCGTAGCTTGATAATTCTATATACAATATGTAGTAGGTAAGAGAATCTAAGAAAGTCAAAAAAATGTGAGCGAAAGAACAGTAAAACTAATTAATCTTTAACATTATACTCCCGTCCCCAGCGACGTCAAGTTACGATCATCACAATACAATCGCGCTGCTCATCGGATTTTCATTTGGCCCACGTACCATGACCGCGGCCAACCAGCATGCGACACAAACGACCTCGTCAATTCAATCAGCAACAGACGTTAGGGCTTTTCTATCGTGTCGGCATCCTCGCCGTCAAGCGATGGGTCTTCCTGTTTATTGGAGCTGGTCCCTATTATTTTTTCTGTCGCCTCTTCAAATCGCTCTGTCCGAACCTCGATTTTCTCTGACCACTCATCGATCTTCTGGCGATCCCGGAAGAAACGATCAGTCAGGCGATCAACCAGGTATTGATTCTGGCGGGCACTCCAAGCATAGACCACACTGGTATGAGCGATCTTGTCATGCCACCCCCGTCGTTGATTATCGAAGAGAATCCACAAAAAGCCTACCCCAAAGCCAATAAATGAAACAAGATAGCCGAGATAGCGGCGGAAGCTCACCCTAAAAGTCATGCGCTTCCCATTCATGCGGACGACACGCACACCCGCAAATATTTTACCAATCGTCTGCCCTGTGAGGGTCCACATCAATATCATATAAAGTGGACCCAATATCAGCGAAAATATCGCAATGTAGATGACAGCACCCCAACAAATAATAGCGGCGGCATCCAGCCAGTGAAGTGGCCTACTGCATTGATTGATATCGATGTTAAAGGTTGCTGTCAAAAAAACGGTCAGCCAATAATTCACTAAAACGACAACGACGATAATGGCGCTATCGATCAGCCAGGCGATCAGGCGTGTGACACAACCTGCATATTGGCCCTGCATGGTTCCTTCAGTCATCATTCTCCCCTATCCCATCCAGCGACTCTATGTTTTCGGCAGCAAACAGACGGCCTTTTGGGGCAGACCTGCCGGGAACAGCCCTGGCAACTACCTCAGGTGGTGGCCCGGGCATATCCTGGCGTGGTTGCCGGCGCATCAGCGATCTGAACACCATCTCCATCAAGGAATCAGCCGTGACGGTACGTTCTCTGACCTCGTCGGCGATCTCTGTCGTTATGCCCAACGTCTGGTCTGTAATCAACGCCTGAACATCATCTGGATTCTCCTGGCGAAGATAGCGAACGTATTTATCACCGGCCTCTTGTACCAGATCCTCTATCAACTCTGGGTGCTCGTTGAGATAATCCAAATAGTGACCCACCTGCACCTTGATCAGGGTTTCGATCTCCTTGTTATCGGTCAGCTCGATCACAACATCGTCGATGACCTCTGGCACAAGATCCCGGGCCATGGCGCGCCCATACGGTTCTTGTACTCGACCCGTGGCGACCCAGCGCTCAATGGCAAGTCCGGCGCGAGCTTGCAGGCGATCGTAGCGCTTGCGGACAGGGCGCATGGCCCAACTGTCGGCAACCGGCCCCACCAAAGATTCCAAAACGTTGCCTACACGTTCAGAGGTCTCATAAAGGTTGAGAGCGCTTGTGATTGCGATCTCAGGTGCCTCATAAAGCAATCCCACCAAGGCATAGCGAGCACGTTGCATCGCAGTCTCATCAGGGTCGACTTTTTGGCCCTGTCTCTCTCCTTCGGCAGGGAGATGTTCTGCTTCCCAGGCACGCAAACGTTGCATCAGCTCATCCCCACCTTCGATCGCCCCTCCCACCAGCAAGCGCATCAACGAACGGTAGGTCGTGATCTCCGGCACTTTTTCTTCTGGTTTAACGATTCGATAATCGGTCTCGACCTCTTGCTTGGTCTCGGTCTGTTCGTTTTCTGGCATCCGTATCTCCTAACGAATTGCTTGGGCCTTCCATTCTGCCTGACGATCTGCGTTCGCTTACTTCGCCTACAGTTTGTGATGCTAACTGTGAGGGTGTTCGCCCGTGAGGATAGCGATGGCGCGTTCGATCGAGGCGCTCTCCTCATCGGTCATGGCTTCGTGGCGGAAGCGATAATCATTCTTGCGGATGAATTCATCCAAGTTGGCGTTCAATGCAGTCCAAATCTGCTCGTGAATGCTTCCAATCGCATTGTAGATCGCAGGCTTGTACGCCAACTGTAGAGCCAGTTGCAGGTGGGTCCAACAAAGGCCTCCGGCATGTTGCAAAGGTACTGCCAAATCGCCAATCAAATGTTTTAGCAATGCCTCGATGGCACGGCCTTCTGACGCCTGCTGTTCGGCGCAAGCCATACAGGCATGGCCCGGCGCCGGGTCGGTCACCGTAACAGACTGATACTGGGGGCGGTTCATGCCCGCCTGAAACGTCTGGCGCAACGAGCGCTTGGGTGGACTTTGCTTAGATTTGAGCCGTCGCATCGCCTCTCTAAGGATCGATTGCTCGATAATCGCAGACGCCAGACGTTCGCCGGAAAAATCGAGTAGTTCCCGGCTGTGGTGATAGCAAAATCCAAAGGAGTTGACAAGTTGAGCGCGGCTGTTGGGATCTGTCACACTCTCGTAAAGAATGCTATCCAGATACTTGTGCGCTGCCTGCTTGCCGATACGGCATACAGGGCACCCTGAATGCTGTAAAGCTTTTTGGAGATGTTGGTAGGTCGTCGAGGGCTGATCGCTCACAGAGCATCAAGTATCCGAAAAACTGAAGTGTCTGAAATTATAGCATAAAGCAACCTGACGCTTCACAATCGCAGATTCTGTTCGTAAGTCTCTTGCAGTATGGTACGAACCACATCCATCGGCAGGTCGTCCAATTTGCGGAAACGGATACAGCTTTTGCCGCAGTCGAGTTTGCCGAGCTCTGATCTGTGCTTGGTGAGCACATCGACATCAACATATAGGCTCATGTAGTTCTTCTGTGAGGCGAGCGCAGCCAGGGGGTGTTCACCCCGGATATAAGTGGCCATTCCATAGTCCATCGACTCTTCAGCTTCGGGCATGGTATCGAGGATCAGAGCACGAAGTATGGCAATGGGTTGCTGCCGCTTCTCGGGAAGATCGGTGACATATTCATCGACGGTTTTGGCGTCACTTTGCATCGGCTGGGTCCTCCATGAATGGATCAATAGCAGTCAGGTCTGCGATCTTCAAGAACGGGGATCTGCGCTCTCGCTTTGCCGACTTGAGCTAGATCGATGGTGGTGGTGACAAGCATTTCGGTTTCGTCAGCCTCCTCGATGATTTCGCCGAAAGGATCGACAAGCAGCGTATGGCCGCAAAAGCTGTTATTGCGATCTTCACCTACGCGGTTGACAGCAGCGAAAAAACATTGATTCTCAATCGCTCGGGCCCGAACCAATGTCTGCCAATGAGCCAGTCGAGGGTGCGGCCATTCACTGGGCAAGAGGATCAGTCGAGCACCGGCCAGTGCATACGACCGAAAGAGTTCAGGAAAACGCAGATCGTAACAAATGGCGAGCCCTGTGGTTCCCCACGGTAGCTCAAAGAGCCCAGGCGCGCTACCGGCCTGCAACCATCGATCTTCATTCATCAAACCAAAGCGGTGGATTTTGTTGTAAGGTCCAAGTATCTGGCCTTCAGGGCCAAACAAAGGGGCCGCGTTGTATATGCCGCCCGCATATCGTGCCAAAAAAGAACCGGTGATCCACAGCCCGAAAGTCTGCGCCCAGTCTGAAAACACAGCGGCGGTAGGGCCGGTAGAAATGGGCTCGGCCAGTTCCCCAGCTCGGGTCAGATCATAGCCCGTGGTCCACAATTCCGGAAAGACCAGAAGATCCGATCCCCGGGCAGATGCCTTGGTCACCCAGGGCTGTGCTCTATCCAAATTCAGGTCGACATCGCCCAGGGCAATATCGATTTGAGCGAGCGAGATTGTAAATCGAGAAGACACTGTGTTCGATCTAGTCGTCCGCACGAAGTCGCTCAAGCCTCATCATTCTCGACCTTCTGGCTAGCTTCCAGTAAGGCGTCGAGGGCGGCGGCAGGATCAGACGCATCAAATGCCGCCAGGTCGTCAGGTATAGAAACCGTTGAGGGCTCGGTCTCACTGTCTGCTTCAACCTCAGGTGCGGCTGTTGCAGGTGGTAGGCGCTCCTCAGGGCTAATCTCAGGTTCAGGAGAAGGCGTGGCGGAGATCACTACCGACTGGGGTTCGAGATAGGGCAGAGGCTCGGCAACAGAGAAACCTTCGGGGCGGATGATCTGTGCGGGTTCGGCACTTGCACCTGCTGTGACGACAGTGCCTTCGATCACTTCGGCGGGCACGATAGGTGTGGGTTTAGATGAAGCTGGTGCAGCGCGTCCTGTGATCGCCCGTGCGAGGATGAATCCACCAATGAGTACCAACAGAATCGGCCAAAGTCTAACGACTACGGACTCTGTTCCGAAAGAAGCGGCCAGCAAGGCAGCCGAAAATATGAGCAGAACCGCTGCCACGATCAATGTCCAGGCAAAATCCTTGCGGTTACCACCAACAAGATAAAGCAGAAGAAAGCTGAGACCAAGCCCGCCGAATAGCAGCGCGCCCAATTGCTCGACCGGCAGAATCCCTACCCCCACACCAACCAGGGCGACGACTGCGACAATGCAGGCTTGCAATAACGCCCACCAGCGTTCCTGCCTGTTGGAAAGAAAGAGAACGAGAAATCCAAAAGCCAAACCGCTCAGAAAGAGAGAGCCCATGTATTCCGGGGGGATCGTATCGAGCGTGGAGAGAAAGACGACGACCCCCAAGGACAACAACGTGAAACCGGGGATCGTTAGTACCCAACGTTCGGTATTGAACACCAGGGCGATGAGAAATGCCAGCCCTCCTAATGCAAGCACGGCGGCAACAGCATAAGCACCATACAGGGCATAAGCATCGAATACACCGAAGTTGAATAGCAGGACGGCAATGCCAAGTAGAAGGATAGCAATGCCCCACAAGGCGGAAATCCAAGTTTTTCGGTTCATGAATCAGACTCCACTGACAAGAAAGGGGAAAGAGTCAAAGCGTGAGACCTATTTTGTCATACTCTCCCTCACTAACGCAACCGGGCTTCAAAGTGCAAACGGCGTCGCCACCGGCAAAAAGCTCCCGATCTTTACAAAGCCAATTCTTTACAAAACCAATCGCTGCAGCCGATGGCCCGAGATCCCAGCAATTCCAAATATGAGGCGATCCACTATGCACCGCCACCGGGGGATGAATCCCTCGGCTACAAAACGACGCCGGGTTCACCCGGCTAACTACGGTTTAGCGACGATTCGTGACTTAAGAAGTCCGATTCATCGGGCACTATGACGTAGCGGGGTGATTTATCGCCCCGTGATGGCGACAAATGCACACAAGCTATGTTACCGAAGTTGAAAAACGTCATATTTCGGAGCGTGTTTTGCCATATTTGGAATTGCTGCCGAGATCCTCAAGAAAGGGCGAGATCAGCGAGTTGAATATCGGCCAGATGGTTGCTGATTCTATCGGATTCTGTGGTTACCTGTCATGGTGTCACTCCTTCGGCTTCGCTCAGACCTGTCCTGAGCGAAGCCG
>JAAENG010000356.1 GCA_024224665.1 Chloroflexota bacterium
CCATACGAAGCACTTCCACAGTAGTGCGTCCACATCCGCCATTGGGCGCGTCGACAGAGCCATCACTTGAACGTATGTGAGGGCTTGTGTCTTGTGGCGGATCAAATCCCACATGCGCTTGCATCTACGTCGCACCATCCTGATAGATGGATCAGTAGTGATTGGGTCCTTGCCATGACCTATCATATATAGATCTAAAGCTGGTAGCAGCGCATTCGCATGCCCAGGACACCGTTCTTCTACTGCCTCTTGCGACATCCAACTACATAGGAGCGTAACCCAGTTACGATTTGAAGCCGTCATATTACTGCGTCCGGGCTTTTCTTTAAGCCATTTCTCGAATGCTCGCATCGCCGTTACCCTCCCACCGAACGCACTGTCGCTCTGGGCAACCAACCGATAATATACAGCGTCTGATTACACAAGACGGCGACGGTCAATTACCACGACGCGCACACGAAAGGAGGGGTGCGTCAAGCATTCCCTCTCCACTCCCGGCTCGAAAGGGAGCATTTCTCTGAGAGGAAGTAACCACGAGTCGGATGAGAGCCCTGTCGCCACAGACCACCAGGATTTATTCTTGCGCTCTGGCACTAATAGGTAAACTAGTGCCTCTGAGAGCGCAATCACATCAATTACCTCACGCATGAGGCAAAACGGAGGGTTGCACCAGTAGACCGTGTTCGGGTCTAAGGCCACCGAGAAAACG
>JAAENG010000357.1 GCA_024224665.1 Chloroflexota bacterium
ACCTGTAAACCTGTAAACCTGTAAACCTGTAAACCTGTAAACCTGTAAACCTGTAGACCGGGTTGTGCCGTCGATGCGAACATGGAGGCCCAATTTGGCAGGTTTCTCCCCGACAGGGTTATCTAGTTTACAGCAGGGATTTGAATCTGGTATGGATCTAGGATCTGGTGATTGCTCCCAGACTGCGCTGAGAAGATCAGGTCGCGTTTGGGCAGGTAGCAAATAGCAGGTCGCAGGTGCGAGTTCGGTTGTAGCCTGGGTTGAACTTGCCACTAGCTACCTGCCACGTGCGATGTGGCACTTGCTACAAGAGGGCCTTATTCCTTGATATAGGGTTTCCCATCCGCAGCAGGGGCGACTGTGTGTCCTACCACACCGGCCAGAACGATCATCGTCACCAGGTAGGGAAGAATCAACAGCCACTCGCTGGGAATCGGTACCTGGCCGGAACCCAATATCTGCATTTTGGCCTGCAGTGCATCTGCGAAGCCAAAGATGAGGGACGCGCCATAAGCACCAAAGGGAGTCCATTGCCCGAAGATCATGGCGGCGAGGCCGATGAAGCCTTTTCCGGCTGTCAGCAGCTCATCAAAGCGTCCCACCGAACCGATGGTGAAATAAGCGCCACCGATACCGGCGATCATGCCACCGATCATGACATTTACATAACGAATGAGATAGACATTGACACCTAGCGTATCCGCGGCTCGGGGATGTTCACCCACCGCTCGAGTTCGCAGGCCCCAGCGCGTGTACCACAACATGAAGTGGATGGCGATGACAAGGATAAAGAGAATGTAGACAATAGCATTCTGATTGAAGAAGATGGGGCCGAGAATGGGGATCTTAGACAAAATGGGGATTGGGATCTTCGGGAAAACACCACCACTGTTCAGTTCGGGAATAGGCTGCAAGTAGCGCTGGCTGATAAAACTGGTGGCGCCAGCAGCGAAAATATTGATAGCCACCCCACCGATGATCTGATCCACGAGAAAGCGAATCGACAATACTGCCAGAGCAAGCCCAAGTAAGCCACCCGTCAGAATTGCGGCAAAAAGGCCCACCCACTGGCTATCGAAAACACTTGCGATCAGGGCTGCCATCATGGCCCCCGCTAACATCTGACCTTCGATGGCGATGTTGATCACACCGGAGCGTTCACACATCAAGCCACTTAGCGCAGCAAAGGCGATAGGCGTTGCTGCTGCCACGGTAAAGGTCAGGATACCGAGGAAATTGATCGATTTGCCGCGCGTCGCCCAAATCAAGAACGCAAACACAAACAGCAACAGGACAACACCTAAAGCAATGGTGACCCGGGCGTAGCCACGCACGAGTTGATAAATACCGATGATTGATACAACAAGTGCCAGGACAATCAGGGATAATCGGGTGGGTAGAACCAGATCGGGAACCGCAATCGGCTTATTTTTGGTGACAGGATTGAGCTTGAGCGTGCTCACCATGTCACTGTCTGAATTAAGTACAAACAAAAATAGGATCGCTGCTCCTACGAGCAAAAAGAAAATGCCAAAAATAATCGCCCGGCGGTGTTCTTTTCTTTCAGCCATAGAGCCCTGAGGGACACTTGCAATGGTCGATGCGGTCATAAAAACCTGCCTGCACTAGAAGATAAGGACTTAGGACAAACCAACTTACTGAATTGCTTTCCGAAAAGGTGGCAATTTCCCATATGTCAATGAAAATCTCGGCCCTAAGGGCTGTTAGTGTCGGAGACTACGAGCCCCAACTGGTGGTGAAGATGGGAGCAGCTTCTTCTTCCGGCTCCGGCAGTCGATAAAGCCAGCGGATGATCTCGGGTGCTGCGATAAAGATGATCACCAGCGCCTGCACAATGGTGATGATGTCGATGGGAATACGGGCGACCGATTGCATGCGTGTGGCGCCGTTTCGCAATGTACCAAAGAGCAAAGCCGCCGCCACCACCCCCAAGGGATGGCTACGTCCCAACAAGGCCAAGGCTATCGAATCAAACCCCAACCCAGCAGAGAATCCCAGGCCAACCCATCTATCAACGGCCAATGCCTGGACGGTACCGGCAAGTCCCGCCAGCGCCCCTCCCATAGCCATGATGAATATCCAAAGCCGTTTGACATTGATACCACTGTAAATAGCCGCATGCGGATTCGCACCCGACATACGGATCTCGAAGCCCTTGATGGCTCTATAGAGCAGCCACCACACCAACACTGCCACAGCAATGGCGATGAAAAACCCCCAGTGGAATCTGTTGCCTTGCGTGCTGAACATCTGGGAGATCTGTGCCGAGGGCAGGACTTTCGGGGTGATAGGCAGGGTAGGCCTGGCCATCGGCCCACCGACTTTGAGCAACCAGGCACTGAGAACGATGGCAATCCAGTTCATCATGATCGTATTGATCACCTCGTGGCCGCCGGTATAGGCTTTGAGGATACCGGGAATGGCGCCCCATACCGCACCTCCGGCAAGACCGGCCAAGATGGCCAGGGGTAAATGTAAGAACCATGGTAATGATGTAACGCTATAGCCAACAAAAACCGAGCACAGCGCACCCACTAGAAGTTGCCCCTCGACGCCGATATTGAAAAGACCGCCTTGAAAACCAATCGCGACCGCCAGGCCGGCAAAAATGAAGGGCACTGATTGGGTCAGACTCTCAGACAAAGGCACAAACGCCTTCGACAACTCCTCGGTGCCGCCACCACTGAGTGCTGTGCCCACCGCTTTCCAAATCTCCACGAGGCCTAGCGAGCCAGATAGCAAGGCGCCATAGGCGACTGAAACGCTGGTCCAAGTAGCCGAAAGTGCGCCCATTGGGTTCTGGAAGAAGTTACCCCAGGCCGAGGTCACTGACGAATCGGTGATAAGAATGATGATTGCACCAATCACCAGGGCGGTAATAACCGAGAGGACGGGTATCAGAACACTGTAATAGATACGCGATCTGCGCCGGGCCTTCTGTTCTTCCTCGGCTGTCATCCCACTGACGGGCTTGGTTGTACTTGCATCTGCCATAGATCTTCTCCACATGCTTTGATGTGTGAGTTTATGAATTCCTTAGGGAAAACGGGAGGGCGATAGTCTCGGTTAGCAGCTAGACTGATGATCGATGACTGAAGAGTGATATCTCTGTCGTGGAGAATCTTCAATCCTCAATCATAAATCTTCGATTCTCACATGTTTACGTAATGATCTCCGGCGCCTGATCGACAGGAGCAAACACCTGTTCCAAGGCTTCTTCCAGGCTGGCGCCTGCCATCATCAGACCGACCTGCTCTTTAGTGACATCAGCGGCATCGACGACGGCAGTAAACTGTCCCTTAAACATGATGGCTATGCGATCAGATAGCCCCATAATCTCGTCGAGTTCGGCCGATACCAGCAACACGGCGACACCATCATCACGTTTTTCGATAAGCCGCCCGTGGATATACTCGATTGAGCCGACATCAAGACCCCGAGTAGGTTGGCTGGCAACGAGCAAGCGGATGGGCCGACTGAATTCGCGGGCGACGATCACCTTCTGCTGATTGCCGCCGGAGAGATTGCCAACCGGCACAGCCCCGCTAGGTGTACGAATATCAAACTTCTCGATCAAGTCATCCGCCTGCTCGCGAATGGCCTTTTCGTTAATGGCCGTCCTCTTAGAGAAGGGGGCACGATAGTAGGTGTTTATTACGAAATTGTCTGCGACACTAAAGCTGAGCACCAGACCATCTGTCTGGCGATCCTCCGGCACATGAGCGATACCATTTTCTGTCACCCGGCGTGGACTGACATTGGTAATGTCCGTGCCGTCGATCTCGACAACTCCATCTTGAATCGCACGTAAACCTGTCAATGCTTCGACCAATTCTGTTTGTCCATTCCCCTGCACACCGGCAATCCCCAGGATCTCGCCTTCATTGACTTCGAGATCAAGCCCGTTCACAGCCATGTGCAGGCGATCATCCAAGGCGTACATGTTGCTAACGGTCAAGACCGGTTGCCCTACGGTCGCAGGTTTTTTGTCTACCGTGAGATCGACCTGGCGCCCCACCATCATCTCGGCTAACTTGGCCTGATTGGCATGTTTGGTTTGGGTCTCGCCCACCACCTGGCCGCGGCGGATGACGACGACCCGGTCCGCAAGTTCCAGCACCTCACGTAATTTGTGGCTGATAAAGATGATGCTCACTCCCTGTTCGCGCAACGATTGCAGGATATTAAAGAACTCGTCAGCTTCCTGCGGGGTGAGCACGGCGGTGGGTTCGTCGAGGATGAGGATGTTGGCATTTCGATACAGAACTTTGATGATCTCAACCCTCTGGCGGACCCCCACCGACAGGTCCTCCACCTTGGCATCCGCATCTACATGTAAGCCATGTCGTTCCGAAAGCTCACGAACCTGCGCCGAGACTTTTTTGCGGTTGAGCACACCCCCTTTGGTGGTTTCATCTCCCAACATCACGTTTTCGGTCACAGTCAGCGGTGGAACCAACATGAAGTGCTGATGTACCATGCCGATGCCATGTGCAATGGCGTCGGTGGGCCCGGTGATCTCGACTTGTTCGCCGCGAATAAAGATCTGCCCTTCATCCTGCTTATAAAGTCCGTACAACACATTCATCAACGTACTTTTGCCAGCGCCATTTTCCCCAAGCAAGGCGAGGATCTCCCCCTCTTCCAAAGTCAAATTGATACCGTCGCAGGCAATCACGCCGGGGAAGCGCTTGGTGATGTCTTTGAGTTCAAGCACTGCAGCCATGGGGCACTCCCACTAAGAGAACGAATTCGAAACAGTTGACGCACGACACTGTCGCCTCAATATGAATGAAGAAATAGATGCTCGATTTCTTTACAAAAAAACAAACGAGAGACACCAAACAGACGGATGCCGTTGTTCGTCTCTCGTTTACCCTTTTACTAAGAAAAAACAGCGGCGGTGCTGGACGATGTCCGCACCGCCGCTATCTTCGTTAAGCGTTCTTAGGTGTTTAGCTAGTTGATCTGAATATCACCGGCGATGATGCCCTGAATAATGGCCTCGATCTCAGCCTTCAGTTCATCTGGCACTTTGTCTTCGAAGTCATGGTATGAGGCAAGTCCCACGCCGCCATTCTCTAACGTACCAAAGAAATTGCTGCCGCCTTCAAAGCTGCCATCGACCACTGTGCCAATGGTGTCATATACGGCAATGTCCATGTTCTTCA
>JAAENG010000358.1 GCA_024224665.1 Chloroflexota bacterium
GCCCCTTGATCACAATTCGGGAATCACGATACAGCACACCTTTGGGACCCGCTGGAATCTGCAATGTGGCAACCCGCGGCAGGCTGCGTTCGTCGGCCGCCTTCGCATCATGCACGGCCACAAAGTAATCGCCGCCCACCCAGGTCATACCGCTTAGATCGGCGAGGGTCGTGGCTCGGCGACCGGCCCCTGGCTGGGCCCAAACGATACCGGTCGCCCCCAAAACCAATTGGCAAACCAACAGGCTCTTTAATGCGAACCAAAGTGACAGGTGGTGATGGGAGGCAGGCAGATAGTTCGGCATGACGCTCTCTCGGGGGTAAAACAAATCCGGATTCACCACCAGTCCTGGAGCAACTAGCTGCTGATTATTTCAACTTAAAATGCTGGTCCCGACTGACTTGAAGAACTGGCCATTGTGATGAAAGGAGAACTCAATTCAAGCATTCGCCAAAACACGCAAGATCATTTAGCTGGCCTGCCCACCCATCCGTGCTCGATGCCCAATCATCCAAGCCGCTGTCGCTGGATGAAGATCGCGGTGACCTGAACACAGGGCCGTCGGAATAGAGACTGGGAGAACTCACGACC
>JAAENG010000359.1 GCA_024224665.1 Chloroflexota bacterium
AAAGGGAGGGTCCTCCCAAAGAAAGGGAGGGTCCTCCTAAAGAAAGGGAGGGTCCTCCTAAAGAAAGGGAGGGTCCTCCTAAAGAAAGGGAGGGTCCTCCTAAAGAAAGGGAGGGTCTTCGACTTCTTCCAGACCCAACGCCATGAGATACCCTCGGGCTCGTTCGGTCAAGGGATAGCGATTGACCAATTCCCAAAAGCGGGGTCCGTGATTTGCTTGCTGCAAATGTGCCAGTTCATGGACGATCACGTAATCTTGTACCCATTGCGGAAGCGTCCCCACACGATGAGAAATTCGGATCGTCTTCTTGGCCGGTGTGCAGGACCCATAACGTTTGTTCTGGTTGCTTACCCAGCGGATGCTCTGCCAGTTGAGCTTGCCATTGAAATATCGGCGGTTCATCAAGCTGGCTCGTTGTTCCAGATCATCGTCCGACAGCGTCCGTTTCGCCTGGCGTTTGAGCAAGCGCCCTCGCAAGGTCTCGATGGCCTCGTTCAACTCCTTTTCCGGCATCTCCGCCGGCGCCTGCACGATCATCGTATCCCCATCCAGTCGGGCACTGATCGTTTTTTTGCGCCGGGCACTGCGAATGATCTCGACATTCATAGCGGTATTATAGACCCAACCCCACTCGCCTGCAATTGATTCCAGCCAACCGAGTGTGTTACGATCATATTCGTATGCAGCATGCAGCATGCTGCACGCACCTCGCAACACGCAACTCGCAACTCGCAACTCGCAACTCGCAACTCGCAACTCGCAACTCGCAACTCGCAACTCGTAACACAAAAGATGATACCCGACACCAACAACCACCCGCCCCTCCTCGCACTGAGCGTCCCATGCCCTACGACCCTATCGCACGATTCTACGATCAAGATGATGGTCGCTTAAGCGAAGATATACCTACAATCCTCGGTTTTGCGCAGAAGAGCGGTGGCCCGGTGCTGGAACTGGGCGTCGGTAGTGGCCGTTTGGCCCTTCCCCTCGCAAAGGCAGGTTTCGAGGTAACCGGCATAGATATCTCGGAGAAGATGTTGGCTTTTGCCCGGCAGCGGATCGTAGAGGCGGGGCTGAGCCACCGTGTCAACCTGATTCACAACGATTTCGTCGAGTTCGAGCTGGATCAATCCTTTGGGTTGGCGTATTGCGGCTACAACAGTTTCCTCCACCTCATTGAAAGCGACGAGCAATTGGCGGCGATGGAATGCTGGAGACGCCATCTTATGGCGGATGGCTTGTTGGTCATCGATATCCACAATCCGCAACTCGAACACCTGGCCTCGGCTGATGGGAGTCTGGCTCTGGCCGATTCGTGGATCGATCCTGAGACTGGGCATCTTATCCACAAACTGCAGGCAACTGAAGTGGACCTCCCAGACCAACGCTACATCATTCACCGCTTCTATGATGAGATCATGGCAGATGGTGTCGTGCGCCGCAGCAGCGTCAGGTTAGAAACCCGCATCCTGCAACGCCGTGAGATGGAACTGTTGCTCAAATTCTCTGGCTACGCAGGCATCCAATGGTTTGGAGATCACGATCTCGGTCCTTGGCAACCAGAAAGCCCCCGCATTATCGTCGCTGCAAGGCCTGGCTAAACTTGGAACCATTTAGACAGGTTCCTCGTCATAAAATATGCAGCAAAACAAGTACATTTCTAAGGAGAACAACCATGCAAAACAAACCAATTCGTCTAGGCATCGGCCTCGGTCTCGCCCTGTTGACAGGCTTGGCGTTTGTCTTAATCACCGGCGCTCCCTTGCCCGTCACGGCGCAGAATGGTGGTGTCGATCTCACCGTTTACAACCGCAACATCGCCCTGGTCAAAGAAAATCGCCAGTTTGATCTGGCTGAAGGCGTGAATCAGGTCGCAGTGACCGACGTCCCCTCTGCCATCATCCCTGAAACGGTCTACTTCCGCTCGTTGACAGACCCCAGCACGGTGGTCCTGGAGCAGAATTACGAGTACGATGTGGTGGGGACACATAAACTGCTAGAAAAATACATCGATCTGCCGATTGAATTGATCACACAAGATGGCACGACCTACGAGGGCATCCTGCTCAATGGCTCAAGTGATGTGATCTTACAAGAGGAGGGGGGGGGCATCAACGTCATCAAATTTGACCAAATCCGCCAGTACAGTTTCCCCGCCCTGCCCGATGGATTGATCACTCGCCCTACCCTGGTTTGGATGGTCGACGCCGGGGAAGCGGGTGTCCACAACAGCGAGATCGCCTATCTTACCAATGGCCTGAACTGGAAAGCCGACTATGTTCTGGTGCTCGCAGAG
>JAAENG010000360.1 GCA_024224665.1 Chloroflexota bacterium
CTATAGATGTTCAGATAATGATTTTGACTTTTTGCCAGACTTTCCGCTGGTAGATACGCCTGCGGATCCAAAATCTTTTTCTGGAGGACTATAGTAGTCTATACGAAGGGTAGTGATTTCGAGTCGCGCCTCATTTTCTGGGCTGACGTTTGCCATATTGCTTTCGGAATCGTTGATTTTGAGTGCGATACTTCGTGTCGGGGTTCATTCCCACAGCGCGGAACAGCATATGTCGTTCAGATTCTGACAGATCGCGCCACTCACCTGGGGCCAATGCATCCAGTTTCAATGGGCCGATGGCGATACGTATGAGCCGCAGTGTGGGATATCCGACGGCAGCTGTCATGCGCCGCACCTGACGCTTGCGCCCCTCGCGGATGGTGACGCGTAGCCAGGGGGTAGGATGGTATTGGCGCACCTCGCGCGGGTACACATCAGGTGGTTGAGCCAGCAGTTCTACATCGGCAGGCGTCGTGCGCTTTCCTTTGACGATCACCCCTTGCCTTAAGTGCTCCAGTGATTTTTCTTCAGGTGTTCCTTCCACCTGGACAAGATAGGTCTTGGGTAATTTCCAGCGCGGATGCGTCACCCGATGTAGCAACGTACCATCATTGGTGAGCAGGAGCAGGCCCTCACTATTGCGATCCAGTCGCCCCGCGGCATAGACGCCGGGAACCGGCACGTAATCAGCCAGGGTTGCACGACCTTCGGCGTCGGTAAATTGGGTGAGGATGTCGTACGGTTTGTGCAAGATTAAGTAGTGGTTCATGGCTGATTTGGTAGGGCTGAATCGTGCATTTGCGGCGAAAAATCAATCATCGCTATGTCGCGATTTTTCGAGCCAGGCATGCAGAAAAACTGCCACCCGTTTGGCGTCATCCAACTCAAACTGTGGTACATTCAGGTCGAAGGATTCGTCGGTCACCAGCGCCAGCAGCTCATCGGACGTACATAAAAGGCTGGAACTACGGGCAGCGCGGTGGATCTCGATTTTCGGATAGGTACCACGTTTAAAGCCCTCGGTCAGTACCAGGTCGAGATCAGCAAGATGTTCGGCGATAAGCACTTCTGGATCGATAGTTTTTTCCTGACGATGAAAGACCGCTATCTGTACGCCCGACGCACCTACCACCCGATCGGCGCCAGCTTCGAAGTGGCGGTAGGTATCTTTGCCTGGGATATCGAAGGGCGTGGGATGACTATGATGTTTGATGACACCGATAGTGAGTCCAAATTGTTTCAGTTCCGGTATCAACTTCTCCATAAATGTGGTTTTACCCGTTCCTGATTTAGCGACGATGGAAACAACCGGGGGGCTGGAAATCTGATTCATGCGGGCGCCATTTTCAACTGTGTAAATTGCTGTGAAACTGTACGTGTTTGTGTAGCAAGGAATAACATCTCAACCACCACCGACAACATAAAGGCGACGCCGGCGATTACGATGCCGGGAACAGAAGGTAACAAGGTGCCCACCCACATCACCAGAACGAATACAAGAACATTTAGCGCGACTGCGATAGTGATGGGTCGGGTGCGCTTGATGTTCACCAAAACACCCCGCTGCCAGGCGATGATGAAGGCCACACCCGGAGAAAGGCTGATGAGGATCGTGGGCAGACGCGAGAGATTGACCAGGTCTGGTGTCAAACCTGAAACCTGCCCATACCAGAAGTCATTGACAGGTGTGAGGGCCATAAACAGTAGGAGCCCACTTAGAATGATGCCAATCGTTATGGCGAAACGTCTGAGCGCAAAGAAGGAGGCTTCATTCTCCAACAAGGCAATCACCACCTCCTGATAGGCGAATCCTACGCTACGCCAGAGGAAGCCCAACGACATGAGCACGGGAAACAAAGCCAGCGATTCGAGGGGGAAGAGGGCGCGACTCAAGCCAAAGGTTATGAGAGGGCGTCCCACGAAGTTGATGAAATTGGTGAGGGCTAGCGGAATATAGAAATCCAGCAGTTCGCGAGTATTGATCTGTTGGTCTTTGGGTTCATCTTTTTGCAAGGGGCCGTGCAGGATCGGCCGTGCCCAGACCCAGGCGGCAGCGGCTCCGACGATCACGCCGACGCTTAACGCTAATCCGGCCAGGGCCGCGCCTGGCAATATGTCAGTTGCTAGACCGACCGCCACCACTGCACCGGAGGCTATCAACCTCAACACCGTTGTGAGCCCGACCTGGTCAGTTAGCCCGTACCGTATCATCACCCCCTGCCAAAGCCGGCGATAGGCCACCGCCGCACTCCAGGGTGTCAGAAAAAAAAAGCCAGGCGAGAGGGTTCCACCAGTTCTTCGGGGGCGCCTATCACCGTCCCCACCAGAAATCCGTAGATCGGTGTAAGGGCGATGACCGCATGGAGAATGGTGATACTGCCTGACAGCAAATGTGTAAATCGTAGCAGCAGCCCATAGGATTGGCATCCTTTGGCCAGGACTGTGCTCGCCGCCAACAGCATGATGACGGGGCTTTCGATTAACAAGGCCAGGGCAAAGGTCACACCGAACGCGGCCAACTCCAGTTTGGCATCCTCCATCCGAGCGATAGCGCCGGTAAGCACCGGTTGTTCGATGGCCATCATCAACCACATGAGCGCCAGAGGGAGCCAAAAACGAAAGATATAGCGTTGAGTTAAGATCGCGGGACGGGTTTGCATGAGGAAAGAGACTGGAGAGACTCGGTAATTTTGTAGGTCGCAATTTGGACTGTCGATCTGTTTGTAGTTATTGAGTTCTATATCGCCAAAATAACTTTGGCAATGTTGAAGTAGATGAATAGCCCTGTGGCGTCCACCAGCGTACTCATCAACGGTCCGGAGACCAGGGCGGGATCGATGCCGAGACGAGCGGCAATCAGTGGCAGGATCGATCCGACACCCGTTGCCCACAGAACCAACCCAAGGATGGACGCGGATACAGTTAGTGCCAGAGCGACGTTCGGTTCCCAGGTAATGGCTCGGATGTAGGCAGCAATGGCCATGCCCAGGCCCAGCAATAAGCCCACACGCACTTCATGCCACCACACACGCAAAGCATCGTGGGGTTCGATATCACGCGTGCCCAGAGCACGGATGATGGTAGCTGTGGTCTGCGAGCCTGCGTTACCGCCCGTGCCAATTAGTAGAGGGATGAAGATGGCCAGAGATACGATAGCCGCCAATTCGTTTTGATATAGGCGCATGACTGAGCCGGTGAGTGTAGCTGTTAGAAAGAGCAATAACAACCAGCCGATGCGCTTACGGGTGATGATCGATGGCGGGGTGTCCAGATAGGCCCGCTCCAGCGGCTGGGCGCCACCGTAACGTTGGATATCCTCTGTGGCTTCTTCTTCCAACACATCCAAGACATCATCTACTGTGATGACACCCAGCAGAATGCCCTGTTCGTTCACGACAGGCAGGGCCAGCAGATCGTAGCGTACCAGGAGTTGAGCGGCTTCTTCCTGGTCGGTGCCAGCCTGCACCGAGATTAGTTTTGTCTCCATGATGTCGAGGATAAGGCTATCCAGGTTGGCCAGAATCAATTGGCGAAGATTGATAACGCCACATAGTTGGCCGTATCGGTCTATCACATAAAGATAATATATAGTCTCAGCGTCAGGATTCCACTGGCGAAAGGCATCGATAGCGTCTCTTGCCGTCATCCGCCGCCGTAATACCAGGAATTCCGAGGTCATAAGACCGCCGGCGCTTTCATCTGGGTGGATCATCAAGGGCCGGACTTCGTCGGGGTCTTCCAGGCTGGAAAGCAGCACCTCCGCTCTTTCAGGCGTGACATCGCCCAGGAGATCCGCCGCTTCATCCGGTTCCATTTCCTCGACGATGCGCACAACTTCTTCATCGGCGAGGAATTCGACCAATTCTGCCACCGTCTCGTCATCCAGTTCTTCGAGGATATCTGCTGAATCTTCCGCCGCGATCTGGGGCAGGAGTGCAACTTGCTGATCTTCGTCCAATTCGGCAAAAATCTCGGCCTGATCAGCCGGCCGTAATACCTCGATAATGACGGCAGCGCCCTGCAGATCATCACGCTCCAGGGCATTGCGTAACTGTTCGAGTGTGTGTTCCACTATCAGGTGATCCATGATCTACCACCTTCTCTGTCGGTGTTGTGATTTAAAATACTGCTACCAGCAGCTTAACACTGTATGCTACAATAAGCATGGTAGAAACACCATTCGAGCGATGATTCTGTGCGCGCTAGAAAACATGGAGTCTGTAATGCCCTAACCTTTCCCCGGTATGGACCCTTATCTTGAAGGCGAGATGTGGCAAGAATTTCATGAAACCCTTGCCGGGGCGATTCGCGCCCAATTGTTACAACGGCTCCCAGAAAAATACGTGGCGCTACTGGCTAAAAGATATGTCATATCACGACCTTCAATCGGTGTCTTGGAATCGCCAGATCCTCGTGTGATTTACCCCGATGTGCATGTGGCTGAACGGGGTAGCCGGTTATCTGAGCCAGCACCTGTCCTGGATGCACCTATGATGTGGGTCGCACCTGTTGAACTCGACAGCCCGATCTTGGAAGAGATCCCACAACTGACGGTGGAAATCCGGGATGTGGCAGAGCGCAGGCTGGTCACCATTATCGAGATACTGTCGCCGGCTAATAAGATCGGTGAGGGGGCGCGCGAATATGCGGAACGCCGTCTGGAAATACTGGCCACACGCACACATTTGCTGGAGATCGATCTCATACGCCGTGGGCAACGTATCGAACTGATTGGCGAACCGCCCCCTGCCTCCTACTATCTTTATCTCAGCCGGGTGCAGCGACGCCCCACCACCCTGATCTGGCCCATCCAACTGGCGAATATTCTACCGACCTTACCCGTACCCCTGCTTCCTCCCGACCCCGATGTAATGCTCGATCTGCAAGCGGCAGTGGACGCCTGTTTTGGGCTCGTGCGTGATGAACGGCTGCTGAATTACGAGGCACCGCCCCCGCTACCAGAACTAAGCGAAGAGGAGATGCTGTGGGTGGAGAAGCTTATGCAAGGTCGGTTTGGGGTGGGCGATTCGTCATCTTGAACGGTTTGTATAGATGTTCAGAAAAAGATCTTGACTTTTGGCCTGATCCTCACGCTTGACAAGAGGCTACTTTGTCCAAAACATTATCTGAAGGTCTATAGTAGGCGATTTATCGCCGTCATTGGCGCGGAACAGCGCTAAAGCGCTTACTACAAACTGTCGCTTCAACTGAGCCGTACCTATGATAATGTTCGATTAGCTCGTGTGCGGGTGTTCGTCTTGTGGCCAACGATTTTTGTAGGGGGGCTAAGAATCGGCTGTCGGGGTCTGTGGTCAATGCTTGTTCGGCAGCACTCAATGTCCGACCGGCCATTTCATAAATATCGGGATTGTCGAACCCAAGCTTGGCGGATAATTGGTGCCTGTCGTGGTCAGGGGTTGTTGTACGACCTTTGAGTGTATTATCCAGCATCAGACCTTTCAAGAGTGCCAATAAGCCCGCATAAAGGTTGAAATCCGCACAACTGTCAAGCGCTTTGAATTCGATACGCCCTACCTCTGCCGATACCCGGGCTGGTTGCGTCAGCGAGGGATTGCTGTCGATCTGTTTGGCGGGATCGTCGAAGAAGACCATCGCCGCCGGGCGGGGACCGGTGCGTAAGTATGTGCGCACCGAGTATCCCTCCCATAGTCTGCCGCCGAAAAAGGGCGAGCTGAAGCTGAAGGGTACGATGAAGGGGCTGTAATACGTCAGCTTTCGCCCCACGTCGATCAATTCATCTGTGCTCATGCCAGATCGCGAGATGCTGAGATCGGGACCGTAGGTGAGCATGACGATCTCGGCGGTCTGCATTTCCGGCGATACCTGACGGCGTTCGAGTTCATAGGGGTTCAGGGGTGGGGTGGGGATAAAAACCCTCTGCCGGGGATTGAAACTCGTCCAGGCGGGTGTAAACCCAAACACTCCCGCAGTCTCCACCAGCAGATTGAAGCTCTCTTCCAATTCCGTCACCGCCCCCTGTATCGAACTGTGTATCGTCGTGCGAATCTCGATACCCTTAGGATCGCACGAGATCACATCCTCGTTATTCTGAAAGCGTTCGAAGCCTTCGATGTACCAGCGTTTATACTTGATACCGGCATCACCCAGGCGCAGTTGCGGGTAGTCGGAAGCATAGACTGGCAACTGCTCGATGATCTGGTCGAAATCAGCAAAAGCCGTGTTTCCGAAATCGGCGAACCGCCCGTAGGCATTAATGAAGGCGACTTCGTGTTCGATGCCAAAGGCGAAAGACATAGGGGACGCTCTAAAAGATACAAGGATAAGTGTGATAGCGGAATGATACCTGTGAAGGTAGCGGGACATCAAGAATGGGTGATCTGGAATCCTATCGCTATCAAATCTGTAGCACATCCTCTCGCAACATGGTATAATCACATCATGAATCGAGCTTCGCTAACAGAGATCGCCACGCTGTTGCGCCCCATATTTCAGCAATATAATGTACAACGTGCGATTGTTTTTGGATCACTTGCGCGAGAAGAAGACACGCGCCGCAGCGATCTCGACCTCATTGTGATCAAGGAAACCGACAGACACTTTTTTGATCGCTACGCAGGACTGTTGGCAGACATTATCGACGTTGTCCCAGGTTTCGATGTGGATTTGCTCATCTATACCCCCAGAGAGTTGGAACAGATGATGGATCGCAGGTTCATCATTCGGGCAGTCACCGAGGGAAAGATAATCTATGAGTCAGAGCAAGAACCGTTACCAGTCTGAACGGTGGTTGGAAACAGCTCGTGAAGATTTTGTAGCGGCGCAGATCCTTCACGAACGCGAGATACATTCTTTGGCGTGTTTTCATGCACAGCAGGCCGCAGAAAAGGCACTTAAGGCCGTTTGGTATCTGGAAGATGAAGAGCCTTGGGGTCACTCCATTACGCGTCTGATACGTGAATTTCCACATAAGGATGCTATTGAAGACTTGGAATTGTGGCAGGAAGCGGGCAGATTGCTCGACCAGTTTTATATTCCAACCCGGTATCCCAATGGTCTTCCTGACCTCACACCTGGTCAGGTCTATCGCAAGGTAGATGCCGTGCAAGCCATCTCTGCTGCACAGACTCTAATCGATGCCTGTACAGATTGGCTGAACCGAAGCGAGTTATAACGCTGATCTTTCATGATAAAAAGTGCCTGTCACCTCGGAGGAGACAGGCACTTTTGGTTAACCCCCTCGCGCCATTCTACGCAACACCGTCTGCAAAATGCCACCATTTTTGTAGTATTCGACTTCGACCGGGGTATCGATGCGGCTGATCGCCTGAAATTCTTTTATCGATCCGTCCGCGCCCGTAGCTCGAACCGTATACGTCTGCCCCGCCGCCATGCTGTCATCCAGGCCAACGATATCGAAGCTCTCGAAACCGCTCAGACCCAGACTCTCGGCGTTTTCACCGGGCAGGAATTGCAACGGCAGAATACCCATACCCACCAGATTGGAGCGATGGATGCGCTCGAAGCTCTCAACTATCACAGTTCTGATGCCCAACAGGTACGGGCCTTTGGCCGCCCAGTCGCGGCTGGAGCCGGTGCCATATTCTGTGCCCGCCAGTACCACCAATGGCGTACCGTCCTTCTGATAGCGCATAGCGACATCATACATGCTCATCTGTTCGCCGGTGGGCTGGTAAATAGTGTAACCACCTTCCACACCGGGCACCAGGCGATTGCGGATGCGGATGTTGGCGAAGGTGCCACGCATGAGCACTTCGTGGTTGCCGCGACGGGCGCCGTAGCTGTTCCACTCACTGCGTTCGATACCGTGGCTGAGGAGGTAGTTGGCAGCAGGACTGTCGGGGGCAATACCACCGGCCGGGGAGATATGGTCGGTCGTGACAGAATCACCCACTACAGCCAGGGCGCGGGCACCGCTAATCGGCTGAACCGAAGGCACATCCGGCGTCAGCCCCAGGAAGAAGGGTGCTTCGTGCACATAGGTGCTTTCAGGGTCCCAGGCAAAAAGATCGCCCTCTGGCACAGCTACCTCGTTCCAGGTTTCATTGCCGTCGAAAACATTGCCATATTCTTGCTCGAACATGGCCGGGCGCAAGGACCGGCGGATTTCGCTGCGGATTTCGTCTTGTGAGGGCCAGATATCCTTGAGGTAAACGGGCTCGCCGTTGGGGTCATGGCCGACGGGTTCGCTCGTGAGATCAATGTCCACCGTCCCGGCCAAAGCATAGGCCACGACCAGCGGTGGTGATGCCAGGAAATTGGCACGCGTGTTGGGGCTAACCCGTCCCTCGAAATTGCGGTTGCCACTTAGTACCGCAGCTACAGCAAGATCGTTTTCTTGTACGGCCAGGCGAATGTCCTCAGGCAGAGGGCCACTGTTGCCGATGCAGGTGGTGCAGCCAAAGCCGACGATGTGGAATTTGAGCGCCTCCAAGTAGGGCAGCAACCCCGCTGCTTCGAGATAGCGCTGCACCACTTTGGAACCGGGCGCCACACTGGTCTTCACCCAAGGCTTTACGCTCAAGCCAAGCTCGACCGCCTTTTTGGCCACCAACCCCGCCCCGATCATGACGCTGGGGTTGCTGGTGTTGGTACAAGAGGTGATGGCGGCGATCACCACGTCACCATGGCCGAGTTCAAAACGGCTGCCTTCGTGTTCGACAGTGGCCGAGTTATCGACCTTGCCCGGGTCCAGGCCCAGCCCATGGGGTCCGGCCGGCGCTGTCAGCATGGTCTCAAAACTGGATTTCATGTCAGCGAGGCGGATGCGGTCGTTGGGACGCTTGGGTCCGGCCAGGCTGGGTTCGACCGTGCTCATGTCTAGTTCGAGTGTGTCAGTGTAAATGGGATCGGGGCTGCCGTCGCTGCGGAACAGACCCTGTTCCTGCGTATAGCGGGCGACCAACTCCACCAATTCCTCGCTGCGGCCTGTGCCGATCATGTAGCGCAGAGTCTCTTCGTCGACCGGGAAAAAGCCCATGGTAGCGCCATAGTCTGGCCCCATGTTGGCGATGGTAGCGCGATCGGCCAAACTGAGATGGCTCAGTCCAGAGCCGTAGTACTCCACGAATTTTCCCACTACCCCTTTTTGTCTTAACAACTCTGTACAAGTGAGCACCAGGTCGGTAGCGGTGGCGCCTTCGGGCAACCGGCCGCTGAGTTTGAATCCGATCACATCGGGCGTGAGCATGTAGATGGGCTGGCCCAGCATGACAGCCTCGGCCTCGATCCCACCCACGCCCCAACCGACGACGCCAAGGCCGTTGATCATGGTGGTGTGGCTGTCGGTGCCGACGAGGCTGTCTGGGTAAGCAACCAGATCACCATTCATGGGGCGTGTCTGTACACATTTACCCAGATACTCGAGATTGACCTGATGGACGATGCCGGTGGCCGGCGGCACCACTCGGAAGTTGTCGAAGGCTTCGCTGCCCCATTTCAGGAACTCATAGCGTTCACGATTGCGCTGGAACTCGCGCTCGGCATTGAAGAAGAGGGCAAATTTGGAACCAAAGCGGTCGATCTGCACCGAGTGGTCGATCACCAGATCGACGGGGATCTGGGGATTGACCTTGGCGGGATCGCCACCCATGCGCGCCATCTGGTCACGCAGCGCCGCCAGATCGACTACCGCCGGTACGCCGGTGAAATCCTGCATGATTACGCGCGCCGGTTTGAAAGGCATTTCCTTTCGCCCATCTTCCTGGGGTTTCCAATTAGCCAGGGCGATGACATCGTCTTCTCTGACCTCGAAGCCGTCATACTGCCGCAGCGCCGCTTCCAACAGCACTTTGATGGAATAGGGCAAGCGCGAGATATCGGCGATGCCTTGTTCTTGCAGAGCGGCCAGGCGGTACATCACGGCCTCGCCGCTGCCGGTGTTGAAGGTTGTTTTTGCGTTGAAGTGGTTTTGTAGGGTCATGTGTGTGCTCCTAATGTTTATTTAGGCAAGTGGCTCCGTAGTCAAAATGTGGCAGACTTCCACACCGTCGTCGAGATCATCCCAATAAATGGCATAGCCACCCGGTTCAAACGACCAGTTTGCTTTTTGTTCGGGTGTAGCATTTACTAACCATGCTAGCCAATCGATTCGATCCATAGGCAAACCAACCTCGCGTCCATCACTTAATGAAACATAGATGATGTCTTCTTCGAATCGTACGTTGGTTGCAGTGACTAGACCTGTGATCAATTTATTGGTTGAAGTGATCATTCCAAGCCTCCAATAGCATCTCGTGATTCTGCTGAGTCAGTTTCAAAACACGATTTAGCGTAGGGCGATTGTATCCTCGATTGTATTCAACAGACACAGGCATCAGCCAAATTTTGGTTTCATTTTCATTTCTTATTACATGAACATGCGGCGGTTCATGGACATCTGATGAGTAGAATCGAAATTTGTAGCCGTCTATGTAGATGGTAGACATGGCTTTTGTCTGTGTTTTATTTCATTGATGGCAATCAATAGACAGTGCTTGTAGTGAATTTTATTATAGCACGCCGCTGTAAGGAAACCGGAAACTTCAGGGAACTAATCTGAACAACACATCGTCTAAAAAGTGTGAGCTGAGGAGGCTTTTCATGTATCGTATAAGACTGTTTCTACCTCTTGTCCTCTTATTGCTGGCGGGCTGTTCGATTTTGCCGTCTGAAAAAGTTACGTTACCCCCTGAAACACCAGCCAATCAACCGGCACTCCCACCCGTCGAATCTGCCACCCTTGCATCACTGGCCGATCAGCGCCTCTATTTACAAGACTTAGGGCTCGACGCCTCTGAGGCCGAATTCTTCCAACTGATCGACAAAGCTCTGCCTCTATCGCCATCCGAGATCGATAAGCTCAGTACCAATGGTTTTGTCGTCAGCGACCGCCACACATGGCAGCGATTCCACGAAGCCTATGCCTGGATCTATTGGCAAGACCTGCCGGTGCTGATCACCAGTGACTCGATCCTGCACACCGTCCATCAATCTTATCTCAACCTGCTTAAACGTCTGGAATATGAGATCTTGATCCCGGAAATACGCACGTTCTTGCAGCAGTCTGCTGCTTCAGTACTCACGGCGGCACGAGCGAACGGGAACAAAAACCTCGATCCTCTGTACGAAGATGTCGAAACCTATTTCGCTGTAGCCCTGGCACTGCTGGAAGGAAAGGGAGGTTCGGGCGATGCGGCGGAATATGTGCGTTTGGCAAAAGAGGCCAGAAGTTACAGCAAGGTCCAGCTATTCGGCAGCGACTATCCAGTCGATTTTACCCTGTTCAGACCACGCGGCCATTACGCCGAAACCGAAACCCTGCAAAACTATTTCCGAGCAATGAACTGGCTGGCCCAGATCGACTTCCGCTTTGTCGAATACGACCTGATAACCAGCGAACCAACCGTCAACCCTAAGGCCGTTGCCGCCGCCATGATCTTGCAAGACGCTGTGGATGAGGCGGGGCAGCGCCAACGTTGGCATTCGATCAATGGTATCCTGGAGATGCTGGTGGGGCGCAGCGACAACATGACGCTGACCCACCTGGACCACTTCCGCGCGGATATGAACTTTTCCGGCCCTACCGATGCCCTTGATGTCGATCATGCGGCCACCCTCGACCAGTTGGCAAAGGCTGACTATGGTCAGCAGCGCATCACCGGCCAGATCATCATGCGCCACACTGCCAACGACAGCGCCGATGCGATTCCTCGTCCGCTCAGTTTCATGCTTATGGGCCAGCGTTTCGCCCTCGATTCCTTTGTGCTTGGCAATGTCGTCTACGACCGTATGATGCAGGATGGCGCCCCCATCGAGCGCTCACTGCCCAGCCCCCTGGATTTGGCTTATGCCTTTGGCAACGATCGCGCCATCACCCATCTCCAAGAAGAACTGCAGCAGTACGAGTATGCGGGCTATCTCGCTGCCCAACGCGCCTATGTCGACGATCTCCCGCCCGAGTTTTGGGATGCACCCATGTACAACCAGTGGCTCGATATGATTCGATCGCTCAACGCCGCAACTGCCGAGAAAGGTTTTCCCCAGGCGATGCGGACAGAGGCCTGGGCTGACAAAACCCTGCAAACCCAATTGGCGTCCTGGGCGCAATTGCGTCACGACAACATCCTCTATGTCAAACAATCGATGACCACAGCCCAGGTGGTGTGTGAATTCCCGGCCGCCTATGTCGAGCCCTACCCCGATCTTTATCTCAACCTGTATGATTTTGCCGCAGCCGGGCATCAAGCCCTATCGCAGATCACGCTTTCCCGTGGAACTGACACTCAAACGCGGATCCTGGCCTATTTTAGCAATGTCATGGAGATCGCCCAGGGCCTGCACAGTATCTCCGAAAAGCAGTTGGCTGGTGAACCGCTGAACGATGAAGAATCACTGTTCCTTGCTAGCGTGGTCAAAAAGAAAGAAGATCTCGAGGTAATGGGTTGCGCCGGTCCCGAATTCGAGGATATGTGGGATGGCTGGTATGGTCGCCTGATTTACGGCAACGATGAAAACCCAGCCTTAATCGCCGACATTCATACCAATCCCCAGATCGATGAGCGCAGTGCTATGTACCCGCCCACTGTCTTGCATGCGGCCAGCGGCTACCCTGTGCCCATTATCATGATCGTCGAAACTGAAAATGGTCCGACACTCTTTGTGGGGCCAGGCTATTCCTACTATGAAGTCGTGACCGAGGGGACGGTGGAGGAACCGCCGCAACGTTTTGACGACGCCGAATGGCGCCAGCACCTGCAAAAATCCAACCCGCCTGCGCCCGCCTGGACGAGTAGCTTCCTGGTAACGTCCGGCGCCAGACCCAAGGTGTTGAACCTGCCCACCTGGGAGGAATTGCAGCAAGCGGTCGAGTAGAATGCGAGGGTAGCAAGATCGCCACGCGAATCTCGACCGGCACTAAGTCGAATCCACTCTTTTTGCGCTGTTGAACCTACGAAGGAACCGGTTCGTAATGCTTCTGGTCTTCGTGTCCAGAATCGCAGACCGGTAAACCAGTACACCGGAAAACCGGGCCGACTCCGGCAGGCGACGTTTGTCCCGGTCTACCAGTTTACGGGTTTCCCCGGCTACAAAAAGAGTGGTAGCGACCACCATCACCGCCATATCAAACAATTCGGTTGTGGCTTCGCCACCATAACCGCACGGGATCTTGCTCAAATGTCTCCGTATTTTGCACCTCTTTCTGTCCAGTAGGTATTGACAACTTACAGGCGATTGCTCGCCTACTACTATTTGATTGACGAAGGTGAGAGCTACTATAATGAAGGGGAGCGATCTTGTGCTCGAAGAGCGCCTGAGGATAGTATCACCATGTCGAATGAGCTTGCAATACGCAATATGACACGCTTCGAGGTAGACGAGCTTATTGCCTGGGCCGCAGGCGAGGGGTGGAATCCCGGCCTTCATGATGCCGAAGTGTTCTGGGCCACGGATCCAGAGGCTTTCATCGCAGCGGACTTTGACGGCGAGATGATTGGCGGCGGGGCCATCACCTCCTACAACGGCGAGTATGGCTTCATGGGGTTCTTTATCGTCCGGCCCGAATACCGCGGCCGGGGTTTCGGCAATACACTCTGGCACGCCCGCCGTGAACGGCTCCTCGACCGTCTGCGCCCAGGCGCGAGCATCGGTTTAGACGGAGTCTTTGAGATGCAGGACTACTATGTCAAGGGTGGTTTTACCTTTTCCCATCGCAACATGCGTTTTCGTGCCGAGATCTCGGATCGTCCAGCGACCTCGCCGGATGACGACAATAGCATCATCCCGCTGGCCGCCGTACCATTCGAACAGGTTCTCGAATACGACCGCAACTGCTTCTCCGCCTTGCGACCGATATTTCTAAGAGAGTGGATATCACAACCCGATGCTCTTGCACTTGGTTATCAGCGCGATGGGGAGCTGAGCGGATATGGGGTCGTGCGACGCTGTGGAGAAGGGTGCAAGGTCGGCCCCTTGTTTGCAGATGACGTCTTGGCGGCCGAAACCCTCTGCACGCACCTGGCAGGGTTCGCCGAGGGTGGTCCGTTGTTTCTCGATGTACCGGAGAACAACCCTGCCGCAATAGAGTTCGTGCAACAACACAGGATGATCGAAGTCTTCGGTTGCGCGCGGATGTATCTTGGCCCTCCTCCCATTCTCGCGCATGAACGTGTCTTCGGCGTCACGACCTTTGAGCTGGGCTGATGTCTGAGCGTGATCTGGTCGGTTACGGCGGTCGCCCGCCCCATGCGCGTTGGCCGGGTGAAGCGAGAGTCGCGGTTCAGTTCGTGCTCAACATAGAGGAAGGAGCAGAACGATGCATCCTCAATGGTGATTCACGGTCAGAGGATTATCTGCATGAGCTGCCGGGCCGTCTACCCCGTACAGGAGAACGAGACTTGAGCGTAGAGGGCATGTATGAATATGGATCGCGAGCAGGCGTCTGGCGCGTCCTGGAGCTATTCAGAGCCCGTGACCTTCCGCTGACCGCCTTCGCTGTCGGACGGGCACTAGAACTCAACCCGGGGATCGGCCGTGCGCTCAGCGTTGCCGGACACGAGGTCGCCGGACATGGCTATCGTTGGGTAGACTATCGCGACATCCCCGAAGACGAGGAACGGCGCCATATCTGTCTTACCCTCGAGATCATCGAGCGGATCTGCGGCAAGCGCCCTGTAGGTTGGTATACGGGGAGAGTCAGTCAGAATACCCGCCGTCTGTTGCGTGAGGACGGCGGAATACTCTACACTTCTGACGCCTACAACGATGACCTACCCTATTGGCTCACTGGCCCGCCGCCGTTCTTGGTAATCCCGTACACACTGGTCAACAACGACGCCCGCTACTTGATGTCAAATGGTTTTTCTTCCGGGGAGGATTTCTTCCAACTGCTGAAGGACGCTTTCGACCTGCTGTGGCAAGAGGGCGCGCGACGTCCGAAGATGATGAGTGTCGGTCTGCACGGTCGAATCAGCGGGCATCCTGCGCGGGCGATGGCGTTGGCGCGCTTTCTCGATTACGTGCAAGGTCATGACTCGGTGTGGATTTGCCGGCGGGAAGAAATTGCCAGACACTGGATGGACGAACACTCCGCCTAGGAGCGTCTCGATGCGAACATCCCGTAGAGGGATGCTGCATAATAACGCGCTGGAGCGGGCCGGGGATTCTATGGTAGATGTAAGAGAAAAAGCAGCCCTTTGCATCACGGGAGCGACCCTGTCCAATTTTTGCACAGGTCGTTTCACCGAACGCTGGGGTTAATTTATCCTGCCCTATTTTGATCGGATTTCCGCCGTAGGTTGTACAAACCACAGCCGTTGCTATTTGACGTACGTAAATGTGTCGAACCTGCCTCGTTGCCGGCATGATCCGGCCTTCATGCAACAAACCATATTTGAGGATAAAGGTATGCTCCGGCACATCTTTGCTCAACTGTTTTCGACACTGATTGAGCTTTTGTGCCTCTCACGCTTATCGACAGATGAGAAAGATCTCGAGATACTGCTCCTTCGCCAGCAACTGGATGTGATGGTCCGCAAACAAACCCACACCATCAGGCCCAGCCGCCCTGAGAAGTGGACCCTGGCCGTACTCACATCCGCCTTGAACCAGCGGGGGCAGCACACCACCCAACAGTATCGAAGGAAAAGCAAAAGACCCCGAGGATTCGAGGTCATCAAGGCTGATAAAATTCTGTTATAGAATACGGGAGCGACGGGAGTCAGGCACGAGCGTGTATATGGACGGTTTGGTTTGTGCCGGGTCATATTCCGTTCGGTCTCCATTTTCTTGCTCTATATGATCGCGTTCACTAGATATCCGAGCAACATTGCGCCCAGCAGCCCTATGGCCAGATACAGGAAAAAGATGCGGCGGTTGACAATGCCCCAAACGGCCGTCATCGCAGGAACGGTGGTGATGGGGCCGGCGATGAGGAATGCGATAGCTGCGCCCGGCTGCATTCCCTGGGCCAACAATCCGCTGACAATCGGCAAGGCGCTGATGTTACTCAAATAGAGTGGCATGCCGACGAGTGCAGCCAAGGGAACAGCCAGTGCATTCAGGTCTCCGAGAAAGTCGGCAATGGCAGTTTGCGGCACATATAGGGTGATCAGCGCCTCCAGTAAGAAGGCTAACAGCAGCCATCGCCCGATGCTCCAACTCTGCTCTGCCATCTCTCTGCCAAAAGCAGACCAGTGAATTGCCTGAAAACTCTGCAATATCTGCGTGCGCCAGTCATTCCGATTCACGTGTCGCCCCCCAGGGATTGAGCAGGAACCGCTGCTGCATGTGGCAGCTGGCGCGGCTACGGCCAAATTCAGTTGTATTGCATCACTGCTGAAAGCCAGGGATGGTTGGCTGATGAGAACCAGATCAGGCTCCGGTTTCGGTTCGCAGCAAGTTTCAGCTACCACGGCTGTGTTGAGGATATGATCTCCAGCGAAGAGAGGCGTTTTCAGCAGTGCCCAAGTCAGGAAACCTGCTCCCAGGCTGAGCAACAGGGTCGAGCCTAAACGAACGACAGCCAGCGGCATGCCAAGCACCCCGGCTGTGAGGGCGAAAATCTCAGGATCCATCGTTGGCGAGGCGACCCAGAAGGACATGATGGGAGCCAATGGCACACCGCTTGCCATGAGTCCGGCAATCACAGGTATCACCGTACACGAGCAGAATGGACTGAAAGCGCCGACCACCGTTGCTGCCACAATCGCCATCCCGATCTTGTTATCAAAAGCTCGGCGAATGGCGTTGCTTAGATTCAGATTATTGATCAGCACCGCCAAAAAGATACTTATGACGAAAAAAGGCCAAATTTTCCAGGCGGCGGTTGCAACAAATGTGATGATCACGACGAGGTCGTTCATGTTCTCCTCCTAAATCGTAAAAAAGCGATGAATGTATGTAAAAAAATTTGCTAAAAGATATCGCCTACTTTTTGACGAAACCAGGCGATATTCTCTTCGTGTAGACAGTACGATGTTGCCGGCCCTTCCACTACGCCCGAAATCCAACCGGCTTGACGCAATACCTTTAGGTGTTGAGAGACCGTGGACTGGGCCAGGGACAGCACACCTACAATATCAGCTGTAATACAGCCAGGATGGGTCACGAGATATTTCATGATCTCAAACCGATGAGGATTGCCGATAGCTCTGAACATGTCGACCAGCCGTTTCTGCTCCTGTCCGTTGATGTCGAGGGTGCAGCAGGCGGTGGGTGCTGTTAGTGTAGAATTCATATCAAATCTCTTTAATCGTAAAAGTACGATGATAGTTTATCAGAAATACCTTATGTTGTCAACCCCCCATTTTATTATCGTGTGTGAATGGCCTCCTCTGGCCAGTTCACTAATTTAGCGTGAACAATAGGGCACAACCGAACTTGGTGAGAAAAGCAAAAAGACCCCGTTATCTCGAGGTCTTCATGTCTCATACTATTTTGCTATAGGATACGGGAGCGACGGGGGTCGGGCACGAGCGTGTATACGAGC